>NZ_JAMYSG010000001.1:0-342285 GCF_040321815.1 Mesorhizobium sp. M0239 | reverse complement strand
ACAGAGTTTTTTTTGAAGCTCAGGCCTTCGCGGCGCAGGAACAGCCACACCGTATTGTGCGAGACCTTGACCCCGCGAGCATCCAGCTCGTCCTTCAGCCGACGCAGCGTCAGTTCAGAGGTCTGATTAAGCCGCTCCATAATGAAGGCCCGATGCGGCTCAAGGACGCGCTTGCGATGTCCGCCCATCTTGCCCGGCGCCACCGAGCCAGTGGCACGGTAACGCTGCGACCACTTCACTACAGAGGAAACCGCAACGCCAAAGCGCGAGGCAACCGCACGGCAGGTCTCCCCGTCGCCAACCGCCGCTACTGCACGCTCACGAAGATCATTTGAAAGCGCTCGCGTCATCAGATGCTGGCCTCCAATCCAGCCAGCATCTTGAATCACAAACATCCGGCTTTGGGAATCCTACGATTCTCTCAAAATAGGAATCGCTCTAGTTGATCATAATAGCGATCGGCCGCTCGTATGTTTTCGCTGCCTATCATCACGTAGACGTCGATGAGGTCCGCCTTGGCCGCGGGTGACCAGACCAGCCTAACGGTCATTCCGCGAGGCTTCCGCCAGCCTTCGCCGAGCTTCCTTTCGCAACGCGTCGAAATCCACAGGCTCCGGCCTCCCACTTGCCTTGCCTTCATCCCACAGGTGCCTTAGCCGGCGGATATCGTCGTGCCGAAGTTCACGCTTGGCCAGCCAATCCCGCACCGCTTCACGCACAATCTCGCTTGCGGTGGCATACTCGCCCGCCTCGACAGCCTCACGCATCACAGCTGCTTGTTGCGGGGTCACAGCCACGCTCATTTTTTCTACGTTTGCCACGCCCGTTTCCTTATCGCATTTTGCTCTATGGTAGGAAATATTACTCCCTCCGTATTCTGGAGCAACTGCGACGCCACCAAAGGCCTTACGTCCGCTGGACGCTGGTCAAGGCAGCCTGTCGTCGGCCGTCAACCGTTGATAACGCGATGCGCGCCTAGCCGCGCCGCTCCGGAAATTCAATAGCTCTGGGTCGAGCGCCGCACTTTCGCGATTGCCGGTTGTTTGGCCGGCGCAGCAGGCTTTGGCGCGGCTGCAGGCTTGAACGGACCTTTCTTGAACGGTGCCATGCCTTCACGCGCAAGCTCGTCGGCGCGCTCGTTCTCGACATGACCGTCATGGCCCTTGACCCAGTTCCAGGTGACCTTGTGGCGCTTGTTGGCCTCGTCGAGCGCCTGCCAGAGTTCACCGTTCTTCACAGGCTTCTTGTCGGCGGTCTTCCAGCCGTTCTTCTTCCAGCCGTGGATCCACTTGGAAATACCGTCCATGACATACTTGCTGTCGGTGTGAAGGTCGACCGTGCACGGTTCCTTCAGCGCGTTCAGCGCCGAAATGGCGGCCAACAGTTCCATGCGGTTGTTGGTCGTCTCGGCTTCGCCGCCGGAAAGCTCCTTGGTGGTGCCGTTGAAGCGCAGGATCGCGCCCCAGCCGCCGGGGCCGGGATTGCCCGAACAGGCGCCGTCGGTGAAGATCTCAACCTGTTTGCTCATGATACTCATATCAGGCCAATCCATATTCCGAAGACGATTTGATCGCCCGGTGGAACCGCATCCTTCTGATGTATTCGGTCGGATCGCGTTTCATCACCAGCCCGCCATCGGGAACGGTCAACCAGTCGTACAGCCGGGTCAGCATGAAGCGCAACGCCGAACCGCGCGCCAGCATCGGCAGCGCAGCCTTTTCCTGGTCGCTCAGGGGCCGGAGGCTCTGGTAGCCGGCGAGCAGCGCCTTGCCCTTGGTGAGATTGAAGGAAAAATCCTTCTCGAAGCACCAGGCGTTGAGACAGGTGGCGACATCGTAGGCGTAGAGGTCGTCGCAGGCGAAATAGAAATCGATCAGGCCGGACAGTTTTTCGCCGAGGAAGAAAACGTTGTCGGGGAAAAGATCGGCATGGATGATGCCTTGCGGCAGGTCTTTGGGCCAGTTGCGCTCGAAATCGGCAAAGTCGGCATCGACCTCGGCGGCCAGACCCGGCTCGACCTCGTCTGCGCGATCGCGCGCTGCATCCCAGAGCTTGCGCCAGCCGTCGATGGCCAGGGCATTCGGACGCGTCATCGAAAAATCGGCGCCGGCCAGATGCAATTGCGCCAGCGCCTTGCCGACCTCGGCGCAATGCGTTGCTGTGGGCCGCCGCAACGAAAGCCCTTCCAGGAAGGTGATGATGACCGCCGGCCGGCCGGCGAGCGTGCCGATGACGCTGCCGTCATGCGCGGTCACCGGCAGCGGGCAGGACACGCCCTTGTTGGCGAGATGGCCCATTAGCCCCAGGAAAAACGGCAAATCCGCCTTTTCGACGCGCTTCTCATAGAGCGTCAGGATGTAGGAGCCGCTGGAGGTGTGCAGCAGGAAGTTCGAGTTCTCGGTACCTTCGGCGATGCCCTTGTAGGACAGGAGATCGCCGACCGGATAGTGCTTCAGGAATGCGCCGAGTTCGCCTTCCGCAACGTCGGTGTAGACCGCCATGTGGCTTACGCGGCTCCATTGACGAAGGCCATGTCGGCCCGCGTCAGTTCGACATCGCGCAATACCCGCATGACCGGAAAATCCTCCGTTTCCGTGGCCGTGATGGCCAGATCGATCGTGACATCGAAGCGCTGCCGGAACGCGTCGATGATCTCGTCGACGATGATTTCGGGCGCCGACGCGCCGGCCGACAGGCCGAGCGTCGAGATGTTGCCGATGTCATTCCACGGAATCTCGGCGGCGCGCTGCACGAGAAGCGACATGGTGGCGCCTGCACGCTCCGCGACTTCGACAAGTCGTCGCGAATTGGAGGAATTCGGCGCGCCGACGATCAGATAGAGATCGGCGCCCGGCGCGGTGTCCTTGACGGCTTCCTGGCGGTTGGTGGTGGCATAGCAGATCGATTCCGCCGCCGGTGCCTGCAGCGCCGGAAAGCGATCCTGCAAGGCGCGGATGATGCCGGCGGTGTCCTCGACCGACAATGTGGTCTGGGTAACGAAGCCGAGCGCCTGCGGATCGGCGGGCGAGAGCTTTGCGGCATCGGCTTCGGTTTCGATCAGCGTCACCGCTCCGTCCGGCAGCTGGCCCATGGTGCCGATCACCTCGGGATGGCCGGCGTGACCAATCAACAGCACATGACGGCCGAGCCGCTGATGGCGCATCGCTTGCTTGTGGACCTTCGACACCAGCGGGCAGGTGGCATCGAGATAGAAGAGATTGCGCGCCTTCGCATCCGCCGGCACCGATTTCGGCACGCCATGCGCCGAGAACACGACGGGCGACTGCCGATGTTCGGCCGGTATCTCGGAGAGTTCCTCGATGAAGACGGCGCCAAGGCTTTGCAGCCCCTCGACGACGTAGCGGTTGTGCACGATCTCATGGCGGACATAGACCGGCGCGCCATATTTCTTCAGCGCCAGCACGACGATCTGGATGGCACGGTCGACACCGGCGCAGAAACCGCGCGGCTGGCAGAGCCGGATCGTCAGAGGTGGTTTGGTGGTTGTCTGAAGCATTAAATCCGGGCCGGTTGATCAAAGCCGAAATGAGGTGCGCACCCCTGCCCTGTCAAGGGCATCAGCCGCGTTCATTCGTCTTTCGCGGGACGGCGAAGCCGCAGGATGAGCACGGCTGCGAGCGCCGCGGCAAGCCCGTACCAAGTCATCGCATATTGCAGATGGCTGTTCGGGAGGTCGATGATGGTGACGCCGCCAACCGGCAAGCCGCCCGGGTTTGGCGTCTTGTCTGCGTCGATGAAGATCGGCACCAGCGCGGCGCCCGCCGGCAGACCGGCGCTCGCAGCCATCACGTCGCGGTCCTTCCAGTAGAAGATGTTCTTCGCCACGTCGTTGTCGGGCAGCATCATCGACGGCTTCGCCGGCAGCGGGTTGCGGGCCAGCCCGGTCACGGTCACTCTGCCAGTCACCTGTCCCTTGGCGCGCTTGGCGGCGTCCTTCAGATCGTAAGGCACGAAGCCGCGATTGATCAGGACGAAGCGGCCGTCGTCGAGCGCCAGCGGCGTGTAGACATTGAAGCCGGCGTCACCTTCCCAGGTTGCGTAGAAATGGCGTTCGCCTTGATGCAGGAACGTGCCGGTGACGGTAACCGGCGTATAGTCGACATCCCCGGTGGCGGCGAACTCTTTCTCGACCGCAACCAACGGCAAGGGCGCCGAATGGGTACGCTGGTCGATGGTCTGCAGAAGGCCTTCCTTCCAATACAGGCGCTGCACTTGCCAGGTGCCGAGCACCAGCAGGATCAGGAACAGCATAAGGCCAAGGCCGAGCAGCAATGCCGATCGCGGTCGCGAACGACCGTCAGTTTTAACGGAAGCCTCGCTCATTCGCCGCGATCCAGCCGGCCCTCGGCCGCTTTGTTGCGGTATTGCAGCGTCAGCAGCACGCCCTTGATCAGCCGCAGCGTCGTCAAGCACAGCACGATAGCCAACGGAATCCAGACCAGCAGATGCAGCCAGAGCGGCGGGCTGAGCGTGACTTCTACCCAGAGCGCCAGGCCGACGATGATAAAGCCGATGATCAGGATCACGAACACCGCCGGCCCGTCGCCGGCATCAGCGTAGGAATAATCGAGGCCGCAATTGACGCATCGCTTGCCGACGGTGAGGAAGCCGGAGAACAACCGCCCCTCGCCGCAACGCGGGCAGCGGCCATGCAGGCCGGCCGAGATCGGATCGATCGGCGGCCAGATCGCCCTGTCTTCACTCATGGGAGCGTCGTCGCTCATTGCCTACCGCTCGATCTCGATCGGTGTGCCATCGGCCACCATCGCCCAGATTTCGTCCATATCGGAGTCCGTAACCGCAATGCAGCCGTCGGTCCAGTCGACCAATTGAAGCAGCCAGCCCCACCAGCCATAACCGTTTGGCTGGCCGTGGATCATGATCATGCCGCCCGCGTCGACATTGCGCGCCTTGGCGGCCGCCAGATCGTCGGTGTTGGGGTACGAAATATGGATCGATCTGTGCGCGATGCTGTTCGGGTTGCGCCAGTCGAGGACATAGTTCCCCTCGGGCGTGCGTTGATCGCCCTCCTGGTGCTTATGCCCGACAGGATCGCCGCCGAGTGCGATGCCGTAGCTGCGCAGGATCTTGCCGTCGCCGATCAGTTCCAGCCGGCGTTCGGCTTTGTGGACACGCACCAAATCCACCTTCTCGCCGGCAAAGGCCGGGAGTGCCGCGATCATCAATGCGCAAATGGCCCGGAAAATTGTCAGCCGCATTGGCTATCGATCAGCGATCATTGCGCCAAAAAGAAGAAGGCGGCCACGTTGCCGCGGCCGCCTTCTCGAAACGGAAATTCCTCAGGCCAGGATCAGTGGCCCTCGATCACCGCGCCAACCGATCCCCAGACGTAGATCGAGGCGAACAGGAAAAGCCAGACCACGTCGACGAAGTGCCAGTACCAGGCGGCCGCCTCGAAGCCGAAATGCTGCTTGGGGGTGAAATCACCCTTCATCGCCCGGATCAGGCAGACCAACAGGAAGATGGTGCCGATGATGACGTGGAAACCGTGGAAGCCGGTCGCCATGAAGAAGGTGGCGCCATAGATGGAATCCTTGAAGGCGAACGGAGCATGCATGTACTCGTAGGCCTGCACCATGGTGAACAGCATGCCGAGGCCAACAGTCAGCACCAGGCCGTTGATCAGGCCTTTGCGATCGCCATGGATGAGCGAATGGTGCGCCCAGGTCACCGTGGTGCCGGACAGCAGCAGGATGACGGTGTTGTAGAGCGGCAAATGGAAAGGATCGAGAACTTCCATGCCCTTCGGCGGCCAGACACCGCCGGTAAACGCGGTGCGGGCATATTGCTGGGCTTCGCTCGGAAACAGGCTGGCATCGAAATAGGCCCAGAACCAGGCAACGAAGAACATCACCTCAGAGGCGATGAACATGATCATGCCGTAGCGCAGATGCAGCGACACGACACGCGTGTGATGGCCCTCATGCGCTTCCTTAATGGTGTCCGACCACCAGGCGAACATGGTGTAGAGGATGATCACGAGGCCGATGAAGAACAGCCATGGATTGGCGATGTTGAAGCCAAAGATCGGGAACGAGCCGCCCTTCAGGTACTCCATCAGGCAGACGCCGCCAAAGGCGGTGACAAGTGCGCCTACCGATCCCAGGAAAGGCCACGGGCTCGGGTCGACGAGATGATAGTCATGCTGTGGTTTTGCGTGCGCGTCTGCCATATCAACCCCCGAGATTTGCTTCGGTATTCGAAATTGTCTTGCTGTTGCCCTCGGCCGGCTCCGAGGAGGCGACCGGCTTGGTCTTCTCGACCGGGAACATCGTGTAGGACAGAGTGATCGTCTTCACGTCCTTGAGCTCCGGCACATTGACGATGTCGGGGTCCACGTAGAACAGCACCGGCATGTCCAGCGTCTCCCCGGGCTTCAGCGTCGTGTCGGTGAAGCAGAAGCACTCGACCTTGTTGAAATAGGGACCTGCCAGTTCAGGCTGCACGTTGAAGGTAGCGCGGCCGGTCACGGGACGATCGAACTTGTTGGTCGCCTGATAGTGCGCCTGCACGGTCTCGCCGATCTTCATCGTCATCGAGCGCTGGACCGGCTGGAACTCCCACGGCACGCCAGCGATGTTGGCATCGAAGCGGACAGTGATCTCGCGGTCGAGCACGCGGCCGGCATACTGCTTCTCGGCACGTTGCGTCGTGCCGCCATAGCCGGTGGCCTGGCAAAACATTTTGTAAAGCGGCACCGCGGCATAGGCCATGCCGATCATGCCGGTGAAAAAGGCGAGGCAGACAGCCGCGACGATGACGTTGCCGTTCTTGCCAGCCGTTTTTTTTGAGGTCTCGACGCTCATCACATCGTGCCCAGATTGTGGCCGAACTTCACGATCGTCGCGATGTAGAAAATGACCACCAGCAGCGCCAGCGCCACACCGATGGCGATAGAACGGCTGCGCTGCGCCTTCTTCTGACGCTCGGTCAACGTGACGGTCTCGAGCTTTTCCTCGATCATGGTCATGCTCCACCCATGGCAAGCGCGCGTTCGACAACGCTGTCGGCCAGATAGGCAGCGAAGATGGCGAAGAGGTAAAGCAGCGAATAGGCGAACAGGGCCTTGGCCGGTTTCATGACGCCGTCATCGTCGGCCATGCCAAGCACTTTCCACGCGTACCAGACAAAACCGACTCCCAGAAGCAGGGCGGCCACGCCATAGAACGGCGTGGTGTAGCCAAGCAGCCACGGCAGCACGCCGACCGGGGCCAGCACCAGCGCATAGGCGAAGATCTGGCGGCGGGTCGAAGCGTGGCCGGCGACGTTGGGCATCATCGGAATGCCGGCCTTGGCATAGTCCTCGGACTTGAACAGCGCCAGCGCCCAGAAATGCGGCGGCGTCCACAGGAAGATGATCAGGAACAGGACAATGCTTTCGAGGCTGACTGTCCCGGTCACCGCGGCCCAGCCGATCACAGGCGGAATGGCGCCGGCGGCGCCGCCGATGACGATGTTCTGCGGCGTCCAGCGCTTCAGCCACATCGTGTAGACGACGGCGTAGAAAAAGATGGTGAAGGCAAGCAGCGTCGCCGCCAGCCAGTTGACCAGTACGCCGAGCGTCATCACCGACAGCACCGACAGCACCAGCCCGAAGGTCAGCGCTTCGTGCGGCTGGATGCGACCGGCCGGGACCGGGCGGGTGGCGGTCCTGGTCATCACGGCATCGATGTCGGCATCGTACCACATGTTGAGCGCGCCGGAGGCACCAGCACCTATTGCAATAGCCAGGATGGCGATCACCGCCAGCAGAGGGTTGATGGTCACGGGTGCGGCGACAAGGCCGACAAAGGCGGTGAACACCACCAGCGACATGACGCGCGGCTTCAGCAGCGCGAAGAAATCGCCCGCCGTCGCTTCCGACATGCGAAAGCCCGCTTCGTCAATCAATGGGTCGTCGACAAGGGCCATGCGTACTTAAGTCCATCATCCGTTGGCCAAAACCGCCGGCGGACCGGCGGTTTCGTATTCGAGCGGGCAGCCGCCTTACTTGATTTTCGGCAGCTGTTCCCACTGGTGGAAGGGCGGCGGCGAAGGCAGCTGCCATTCGAGCGTCGTTGCGCCCTCGCCCCATGGGTTGGCGCCGGCGATCCGCTTCTTCTGGAAGGCCTCGAACACGCCATAGAGGAAGATCAGGACGCCGATGGCCGAGATATACGAGCCGATGGACGACACATAATTCCAGCCGGCAAACGCATCGGGGTAGTCGATGGTGCGGCGCGGCATGCCGGCGAGACCGAGGAAGTGCTGCGGGAAGAAGATCAGGTTCACGCCGACGAAGGTGACCCAGAAGTGGGTGTTGGCGATGACGGGCGAATACATGTAGCCGGTCATCTTCGGGAACCAGTAGTACCAGCCGGCGAAGATGGCGAACACCGCGCCCAGCGACAGCACGTAGTGGAAGTGGGCAATGACGAAATAGGTGTCATGCAGCGAGCGGTCGAGGCCGGCATTGGCCAGTTGGACGCCGGTGACGCCGCCGATGGTGAACAGGAAGATGAAGCCCAGCGCCCACAGCATCGGCGTCTTGAACGAAATCGACCCGCCCCACATCGTCGCGATCCAGGAGAAGATCTTCACGCCTGTCGGCACCGCGATGACCATGGTGGCGAAGACGAAATAGCGCTGCGTGTCGAGCGACAGGCCGGTCGTGTACATGTGGTGCGCCCACACGATGAAGCCGACGGCGCCGATCGCCACCATGGCATAGGCCATGCCGAGATAGCCGAACACCGGCTTCCTCGAGAAGGTCGAGATGACGTGACTGATGATGCCGAAGCCCGGCAGGATCAGGATGTACACTTCAGGGTGACCGAAGAACCAGAACAGGTGCTGGAAGAGGATCGGGTCGCCGCCGCCGTCGGGCGCAAAGAAGGTGGTGCCGAAATTGCGATCGGTGAGCAACATGGTGATGCCGCCGGCCAGAACCGGCAACGACAGCAGGAGCAGGAAGGCGGTGATCAGCACCGACCAGGCAAACAGCGGCATCTTGTGCAGCGTCATGCCAGGCGCGCGCATGTTGAAGATGGTGGTGATGAAGTTGATGGCGCCGAGGATCGACGACGCACCGGCAATGTGGATCGACAGGATCGCCAGATCCATGGCCGGCCCGGGCTGGCCCGAGGTCGAAAGCGGCGGATAGAGCGTCCAGCCGCCACCGACGCCAAAGGCGCCCGGCGCGCTCGGCACGAACATCGAGGTGAGCAGCAGGATGAAGGCCGGCGGCAACAGCCAGAAGGAGATGTTGTTCATGCGCGGGAACGCCATGTCGGGCGCGCCGATCATGATCGGGACCATCCAGTTGGCGAAACCGCCGATCAGCGCCGGCATGACCATGAAGAAGATCATGATCAGGGCGTGCGCGGTGGCGAAGGCATTGTACATGCTCTTGCCGCCGTCGATCGCGGCGTCACCGTTCATGCCATAGACCATCTGCGCCAGGCCGCTGAAGATCTGGATGCCAGGCTCCTGCAGCTCCATGCGGATGGCGACCGACAAGGCACCGCCGATGATGCCGGCCATGATCGCGAAGATCAGGTAGAGCGTGCCGATGTCCTTGTGATTGGTCGAATAAACCCAGCGGACCCAGCCGTGATAAGGCTTGTGGTCGTGCCCGTCGTGAGCTGCAGCGTCTGCCATGTTCCGCTCCGTTCCCTAAATCTTGCTAACCCGCGGCATCAGTTGCCGGCGGCCGCTACCTTGTTCTGGCCGTCGACCTCGGCCATCAGCGTCTTGTTGGCGCCGGGCAGATCGGTCTTGGCTGCCGCCAGCCAGGTCTTGAACTGCGCGTCGGAGACGACGCGGATGGCGATCGGCATGAAGGCATGATCCTTGCCGCAGAGCTGCGAGCACTGGCCGTAAAAAATACCTTCCTTCTCCGCCTTGAACCAGGTCTCGTTGGTGCGGCCCGGAATGGCATCGATCTTGATGCCGAACGACGGCATGGCAAAGGAGTGGATCACGTCGGTCGCGGTGACGAGCACGCGGGTCATGGTGTTGACCGGCACCACCAGTTCGTTGTCGACGGCCAGCAGGCGCGGATAGACCTTGCGGTCCTCCTTGCCGGCGCCGGCCCGATCACCGTCCTGGAGGATCGCGGAGTTGAAGGAGAGCGTGTTTTCGGTCTGGTACTCGTAGTCCCAGTTCCACTGGTTGCCGGTCGCCTTGACGGTCAGCTTTGCTTCTTCCGGCGGCGTATATTGCGCGGTCAGCAGCTGGAACGAGGGAATTGCCAGGCAAAGCAGGATGACGACCGGACCGACAGTCCAGATCACCTCGATCAGCGTGTTGTGGCTGGTCTTGGACGGAACCGGGTTCGCGCTCGCACGGAATCTGACGATGCAATAGGCTAGAAGAAGCAGCACCAGGATGGTGATCGGGACGATGAACCACATTGTGTAGTTCCCGAACCACTCGATCTGCCGCATCATGTCGGTCGCCGGCGCCTGGAAGGTTGTCTCCCAGTTCTTGGGCTGGTCGGCATGGGCGGATGCGCCGGCGAAAAACGTGATAGCGGCACAAGCACTTAGAAACTTGGCACTTGCTGGAACCTTGGCGTTTGCCAGGAAATTTCTCATCGCCCTCATCGTCTCCCAGTTCCTCGCTGCGGTACCCACGAGAATAACGAACAATGCCGGGACGGGAATCCCGACAGTTTCAAGCTGGTTCAAACCATACTCTTTTTCCCTCCGCAAGAAAGGAGCGGACGAAACCGTGCGGCATTTTTGCGCGCAAGCCCGGATGTGCCTTTGGAGGCAGCCGCGGCAGCACCGAATCGCCTACAGTGAGCCCGCAGCAGCATTCCCGCGGGCCGCAGGTGCCGAACGTCGCAATTCGGGCGAAATTGGCAGGGAAAAGCGCCCTATTGGCTTTTTCGGGGCAGACCTGGTGCGGTCTCGTCCTTTACTTGGCTTTGGCGCGGCTTAAAGTGCCGTGATTCGCAATGGAGCCGTCATGAATTACTGGCTTTCGAGAAACTCTCGGTTTTCGAGAAACTGGGCGAAGGTCATCTTTCTCGCCGCCCTGTCTGGCATCGGCTTGTCCGCGATCGTGTCCGGCACGGCCAACGCCGCGCAGCCGAGCGGCACCGTGCGCTCGACGCATGGCGCATGGTCGATCATCTGCGACACACCGGCCGGCGCCACCTCGGAACAATGCGTGATGATGCAGAACGTCGTCGCCGAGGACCGTCCCGAGATGGGACTGTCGGTCGTGGTGCTGCGCACCGCTGACAACAAGGCGGAGATCCTGCGCGTGCTGGCGCCGCTCGGCGTGCTTTTGCCCAACGGGCTCGGCCTCAATGTCGACGGCAAGGATATCGGCCGCGCCTATTTCGTGCGCTGCTTCCAGGACGGCTGCTATGCCGAGGTCATTCTCGAAAAGCCGCTTCTCGACACGCTGAAGACCGGCACGTCGGCCACCTTCATCGTCTTCCAGACCCCGGAAGAAGGCATCGGCATCCCGGTCGACCTCAAGGGTTTTGCCGACGGCTTCGCCGCGCTCCCCTGACAGCCCGGCGACATCACCGACTTCATCAACCAGAAGTGACATCGGCCGGCTGCTGGCAAACCGCTTTTGTCTTCACAATGCGGCAGAACGATTGTCTCGGCGCACCTTCGCGCCTACATCGTGGCAAAGACCCATTCCTCCTGTGAACGGACGCGCCATGAACAGCCTGATCGGCCAATTCGACATTTCAGACGATCGCATCAAGCAGATCGTCGCTGAGACCATCAACGGCGCCGATGACGGCGAGCTGTTCCTCGAATACAGCGAGAGCGAAGCGCTGATGTTCGACAACGGCCGGCTGAAGACCGCCAACTTCAACACCGACCAGGGTTTTGGCCTGCGTGCGGTTGCCGGCGAAGCCAGCGGCTATGCGCATTCCAGCGACCTCTCCGAAGCTTCGCTGCTGCGCGCGGCCGATGCCGTTTCAACCGTCAAGGGCGGTTATTCCGGCACGCTTGCCGCGGCACCCGCCCGCACCAACCGCCATCTCTATGGCGAAGAGAACCCGATCCCCTCGCCTTCCTTCGAGGCCAAGGCAAAGCTCTTGCAGGAAATCGACGCCTGGCTGCGCGCCGAGGATCCGCGCGTGCGGCAGGTTTCGGCATCGCTCGCCGCATCCTGGCAGCATGTCGAGATCGTGCGCGCTGATGGCCAAATGGTGCGCGACATCCGCCCGCTGGTCCGCATCAACGTCTCCGTCGTGGTCGGCGATGGCGACCGCCAGGAGAGCGGCTCCTACGGCATGGGCGGCCGCAAGGCGTTTGGCGAATTCCTGGTCGAGGACAGCTGGAAGCACGCCGCCAAGGAGGCGCTCAGGCAAGCTCTGGTCAATCTCGAGGCCATACCGGCCCCGGCCGGCACTTTCGACATCGTCTTGTCCAGCGGCTGGCCGGGCGTCATGCTGCACGAGGCCGTAGGCCATGGGCTGGAAGGCGATTTCAACCGCAAGAAGACCTCGGCCTTCGCCGGCCTGCTGGGCCAGCAGGTCGCCGCCAAGGGGGTCACGGTGGTCGACGACGGCACGATGCCCGAGCGGCGCGGCTCGCTGACCGTCGACGACGAAGGCACGCCTTCGGCCCGCAATGTGCTGATCGAAGACGGCAAGCTGGTCGGCTACATGCAGGATCGCCAGAACGCCCGGCTGATGGGCATGAAGGCAACCGGCAACGGCCGTCGCGAAGGCTACGCCCACCAGCCGATGCCGCGCATGACCAACACCTACATGACATCAGGCGACATGGAGCCGGACGAAATCATCGCCTCGGTCAAGAACGGCATCTATGCTGTCTCCTTCGGTGGCGGCCAGGTCGACATCACCTCTGGCAAATTCGTGTTCGGCTGCACCGAGGCCTACATGATCGAGAACGGCAAGGTGACGCAGCCGATCAAGGGCGCGATGCTGATAGGCAACGGCCCGGACGCCATGCACCGCGTGTCGATGATCGGCAACGACATGAAGCTCGACACCGGCATCGGCATGTGCGGCAAGGCCGGACAGGGCGTGCCCGTCGGCGTCGGCCAGCCGCATCTGCGCATGAATCAGATGACGGTCGGCGGCACGCGGGTCTGATGCGATGGCCACTGGAGAAAAATCCGTTGCCTCCAGTTCAACCGCCGATCAGCTCACACGGCCTGCTCCGGTCTTTCCCCCAACGCGACCCGAGGATGTGTTCGGGTCGCTGCCCAACAGAGGCAAGTCGAAAACATTGAGAGAAATAGAAACGGGCGTGCTCGCGGAAGCACGGCGTCGCCAAACCAGCGAATGATCTACCGCCTCTTCTTCGGCTTCTCCAGCAGCGCGACCGCCTCGACATGCGGCGACCACAGGAACTGGTCGATCGGCGTCACGCTTTTCAAGGTGTAACCGCCGTCGATGAGGATGCGCAGGTCGCGCGCCAGCGTCACTGGATTGCAAGACACGGCAGCAACGAACGGAACATCCGAGCGGGCGATCTGCTTCGACTGATCCTCGGCGCCTGCCCGCGGCGGGTCGAACACCACGCCGTCGAAGGCATTCAATTCCTTGAAGGTGAGCGGCCTGCGGAACAGGTCGCGGCGTTCGCCCGTCACCCGCTTCAGCCCGGTCGCGAAGCGCGATCCCCGGTCGAGCGCAGAAAGAGCCGCCGCATCCCCCTCCACCGCATGGACTTCCGATTTCATTGCCAGCCGCAAGGCAAAGCTGCCGCAACCCGCGAAAAGATCCGCCACCTTCTTGGCGCGCTTCAGATGTCCGCCGACGATATCGGCCATCGCCTGTTCCGCGGCCTCGGTTGCCTGCAGGAAGGCGCCTGGCGGAATGGCAACGGCTACGCCGCCGAACATGACTACCGGCTTTTTGGGTTCGATGATGATCTCGTCGTCGATCGAAAGCCGGGCAAATCCCTGGGCCATGGCGAAGTTGGAGGCGACCCGACGCTGGTTTTCGCCCAGTTTGCCTGACTCATAGACCGCGACATCGAGCCCCGAACCGGTCACGGTGACCGCCAGCCGGAACGATTTGGTGGTTGCGCAGACCAATTCGGCGAGCGCCTTCAACCGATCGAGCGAAGCGACGATCTCCGGCAGCGAGATCGGGCATTCCGATATGGCGATGATCTCTGGCGACAGATGGCGATGGAAGCCGAGCAGCATGCCTGTATCGGTGCGGCGGGCGGCAAGCACGACACGGCGGCGCGTCTGCGGCGCGCAGGCGACCAGGTCACCGATCTCGCAATCGATGCCTTTGCCCTTCAGGATGTGCGCCACCTTTTCGCGTTTCCACTGGCGATAGGCTTCGGCTTCGAAATGCTGGAGCGCGCAACCGCCGCATTCGGTGAAATGGCGGCAGGCGGGATCGATGCGCAGCGGCGATGATTCCAGCACCGCCATCAGCATGGCGCGATCCCTTTCGCGCGCGGCGGTGACCGTTTCACCGGGCAGTGTGAAAGGAATGAACAGATCCCCTGTCTCGGTCTCGGCGACACCGTCGCCCTGAGCGCCAAGTTTCCTGATGCTGAAGCGCGCGCTCATCGGTCCTTGATCCCACCGAGCAGGAATTCGCGATTGCCGTCGCCGCCCTCGATCGGCGACAAATGCAGCCCCAGCGAGCGCCAACCGGGAACGGAGTCCAGCCAATCCTGCAGCAGGCCGGCGACACGAGAGGCGTCGTAGGGGTCTTTCAACAGACCACCCTTGCCGATCGCATCACGGCCCGCCTCGAATTGCGGCTTGACCAGAAACATGGCCTTGGCGCCAGCCTTCGCCAGACCAAGCGCCGGCGGCAGCGCCAGTTTCAGCGAGATGAAGCTGACGTCGGACACGATGAAATCCGGAATACGCCCGCTGAGATCGGCGAGGGCGAGGTCGCGGGCGTTCAGTCCTTCGATCACCGTCACACGCGGGTCGCCGCCGATATCAGGATGCATCTGGCCATGACCGACATCGACCGCGGTGACATGGGCCACGCCGCGCTCGAGCAACACCTGGGTGAAGCCGCCGGTCGAGGCGCCGATGTCGAGCGCTTCACAGCCGGCAGGGTCGAGGCCGAAATGATCGAGCCCACCGATCAGCTTGAGTGCCGCGCGCGACACATAGCCTTGCGCCGGATCATCGATGGTAACAAGGCATTGCGGCAAAACGCTCTGGCCGGGCTTGCGCGCAATGACGCCGTCGACGGTCACCGTGCCGCGCTCGACCGCGTCGCGGGCACGTGAGCGGCTGGCAAACAGCCCGCGCTGGACGAGCAGGTCGTCGAGCCGCTGGCGTGCGCTGGCTGGCAGAGGCGAATTCATCGGCCTTCATGGCGAAAGCCGACGACGATGGCAAGAGCGCCAGATGGAAGCATTTCGTCTCCCGTTCCATCGTCACACCCAGCATCTTGCACCGTGACGATGGTGAGGCGTTCCGTCCCGCCGACCATCCTTATGAATATCCATGCGTTACGCCCGTTGAGACGGATGACCGCCGAAGCATGGGGTCTCGCCGCCTGCGGATAAATACCAAACACCTAGAAAGCCTCATGATTTCTTAACCAATTTTCATCGCATTTGCTTGAGGACTTCAATGTTATGACCGCGACGACCGGAAAACCCGGATGGAGAGGCGGCAACCTTGGAAATGGCCAGCGATATCGTCTACAAGGTTCTTGACCGGATTTCCGGCGCCGGCCTGCTGGCGACCGGACTTCTGTTGCTGACTGCTTTGGTCAGCGCCCTGGTCGCCTACTGGCGCACGGTCGAGAAAAAGAGCTGGAAAGAGTTCTTCGAGTTCGCAGTCCCGCATGAGGTCATCACGCATCCCTCGGCGAAAGCCGACCTTTTGTTCTGGGTGACGCGGAAGGCGCTGATGCCATTCCTCATGCTGCCCGCCGGCGTCGTCTTCGTCAGCGCCGTCGGCTGTGCGACGAACTGGTTGCTCTCCACGCTGCTGGCAATCCAGCCGCCCCTGATCGAAGGACCGGCAGGGCCGGTGACGGTGACGATCTTCACCATCACCATGCTGCTTGCCTACGACATTTCGTACTATCTCTATCACGTCGCCCAGCACCGCTACCCGGTGCTCTGGGAACTGCACAAGGTCCACCATTCGGCCGAGGTGATGGTCGGCATCACCAAGGATCGCGTCCACCCGCTCGATGAATTGATGAACCGGGCCTGGGACGGCGTCATTCCCGGCATCTGCTTCGGCATCTGGTCGCTGGTGTCGCTGAACCTCGTCGAGCTGACGGTCTTCGGCGTCAACGTCTACATCATACGCAACATCCTGATGATGGATTTCGTCAGGCACACGCATTTCAAGATCTCGTTCGGGCCGTTGAACAATCTGATCCTGTGCCCGCACTGGCATCAATTGCACCACAGCACCGACCCGCGCCACTACGACAAGAACTTCGGGCTGCTCTTCTCGTTCTGGGATCGGCTCTTCGGAACGCTATGCGTTCCCAGACCCGACGAGGACTTCAAGTTCGGTTTGATCGAACGCAACGTGCGCGACTACCAGTCGCTCGCAGGCCTCTATGTTCTGCCGCTGAAGCGGATGTGGCGGCAGATCGCCAGACATTTCCGCACCGACAAGCCCGAGCCACAGCAATCGCCGCAAGGGGGCAAGCCATGAACGGACCCGCCGTGTTCCGGATGCCGCGAACGCACCGGATCGAAATTGCGACCTCGCCAGCGCGACTGGCAGAAATCGCGCCCGCCTGGGCAGCGCTCTGGCAACGCGCCGGCGGCCTCGTTTTCCAGCATCCCGACTGGATCTCGGCCTGGTGGCACACCACACCGCATCAGGACCGCCGCGGTCTCAGGATCGGCATGGTCTGGAGCGGCGAGCGCCTCGAGGCCGTCATTGCGCTCGCGACCTTCTGGCGCTCGG
Organism: Mesorhizobium sp. M0239; assembly: GCF_040321815.1. Taxonomy (NCBI): domain Bacteria; kingdom Pseudomonadati; phylum Pseudomonadota; class Alphaproteobacteria; order Hyphomicrobiales; family Phyllobacteriaceae; genus Mesorhizobium; species Mesorhizobium sp. M0239. The sequence continues at coordinate 325,386 of NZ_JAMYSG010000001.1, read as the reverse complement.
GCATCCGTATGCTGGAGTGGGCGGCGAAGGATCACTGCGACTATGGCGATGTCCTGCTTGCTCCCGATGCCGAGCCACAGATCCTGCCGCAACTCTGGCAACATATCCTCGACGATGGCGGCTTCGATCTTGCCTACCTCAATCGTCTGTTGCCCGATGCCCGATTCCGGACCCTGCTCGGTCCCGCCGCCCCAGGCCAAGACAATATCTTGCAGCCAAGCCACCGCAGCGAGGTCAGCTATCGAGTTTCCGGCGCCGGGCAACGCGGCGCACAATGGTTTGAAAGCCAGTCGAAGAAAACCCGGCAAAACTATCGCCGTGGCTACAAATTCATGGAGGAAGGCGGCGCGCTGCGTTTCCGCCTGATGGATGCGCACGAAGCCCGCGAGCCGGTGCTGGAGCGCGTCGCGGCACTGAAGCGGGTATGGCTTGCAAAACACGGCCGCGTTTCGGACCTCTTCGACGAAGGTTCCCCCGCGCTGGCGGCACTCATATCCGTTCTGGCCAAGCTTGGATTGCTGCGCATCTTCGTGCTCGAACGCGAAGACGAGATCATCGCCATCTCGATCAATTTCGAGCAGCATGGAACGATGATGGCTTTCGTCACCACCTATGATCCGGCCTTCGAACGGGCCTCGCCGGGCATGGTCTTGATGATGGATTACATCCAGTGGTCGTTTGACCGGGGCTTGGCCACGATCGATTTTCTCTGCGGCGGCGAGGATTTCAAGCGCCGCTTTGCGACGCATTCGGTGACCTTGTCGTCAGTGGTGGGTGGACGAAACCTGCGCGGACGCCTAGCCGCCCTGGCAGACCGCGCCCGCCACGCGGCGCAATCCTGGCGCCCCGAGAAACCGGCGCAACAAGCGGAGTTGGTGGCGGCGGAGTAGCATTGCCAGCGCCTTCTTAGATCACCCGCACAGCGGCAAGCACGATGAAACGATCGGGCAATCCCGATCAAGGCTTGCTGCTCTCCAGCTCAGAATACGCTTCGCGGAACCGGACGCTCGACGGCTGGAGACAACCCATCCTCACGCCCTCCTGAAGCTTGCTCGCGTGCAGGCTCGATGGCAACCGCAGGCGCGGGAACAGGGGCCGGCAGAACCACCAATTGCGGCACCTGCTTGAATGAAAAGCCGCCGCGGATGTCGCCCATCTTGCCAGCGACGATGCCCATCGCCGCCTTTTCGAGGCTGCGATCATAGCGCGTTTCGGCTGTGGCCGGCGCGACGATGACGGCGCAAAGCGCTGCACCGCACAGAAGCGTTTTCATTGTTGTTGTCTCCCTGCCTGATCACGATCTAGCAGGGCGCCATTGAAAAACGGCCAACAGACACGGTAAGCAAAGCGCCAAACGTCAGCGTAAGATCGTTGGCCGGCAAACCGATTCAAGTCATTGAGACTTTGATTCAGGCGCGCTGGGCGTGGACTGTGTGCCCGAGTGCCACGAACACGGTGCGCACGATGCCGGCGGCATCGAGCCCGGCATCGGCATACATCTTTTCCGGCTTGGCGTGGTCGGTGAACGCGTCGGGCAGCACCAGCGGACGCACCTTCAGGCCGCTTTCCAGCAGGCCCTCATGGGCAAGGAACTGCAGCACGTGGCTGGCGAAGCCGCCGACGGCGCCCTCCTCCACCGTCACCAGCACCTCATGCGAGCGGGCCAGCCGTCGGATCAGATCCTGGTCGAGCGGCTTGGCGAAACGGGCGTCGGCGACAGTGGTGGACAGCCCGGCAGCCCCTAGCTCCTCGGCGGCGATCAGGCAATCCTGCAGCCGCGTGCCGAAGGACAGCAATGCAACCTTGGTGCCCTCCTTGACGACGCGGCCCTTGCCGATTTCGAGAACCGAGCCGCGCTCCGGCATGTCGACGCCGACGCCGTTGCCACGCGGATAGCGGAAGGCGATCGGGCCGTCATCATAGCTTGCCGCGGTGCGCACCATGTGACGCAGCTCCGCCTCGTCGGCGGCCGCCATGACGACGAAACCCGGCAGTGTCGCCAGGAAGGTGGTGTCGAAGGCGCCGCAATGGGTGGCGCCATCGGCGCCGACGAAGCCGGCCCGGTCAATGGGAAAGCGCACCGGCAATTTCTGGATGGCGACGTCGTGGACGACCTGGTCGTAGGCGCGCTGCAGGAAGGTGGAATAGATGGCCGCGAACGGCTTGTAGCCTTCGGTGGCAAGGCCGGCGGCGAAGGTCACCGCGTGCTGTTCGGCGATGCCGACATCGAAGGTGCGCGACGGGAACGCTTCACCGAACAAATCGAGGCCGGTACCGCTCGGCATGGCTGCGGTGACGGCGACGATACGGTCGTCCTCGCGGCCCTCCTGGACCAGGCTTTCGGCGAACACCTTGGTGTAGGCCGGTGCGTTGGCTGGCGCCTTGGCCTGCGCGCCGGTGATGACGTCGAACTTGTTGACGCCGTGATATTTGTCGGCAGCGGCTTCGGCCGGCGCATAGCCCTTGCCCTTCTGGGTGACGACATGGATGAGCACCGGGCCTTCGCCATTGTCGCGGACGTTTTTCAGGACCGGGATCAGATGCTCCAGATTGTGGCCGTCGATCGGGCCGATGTGATAGAAGCCGAGTTCCTCGAACAGCGTGCCGCCGGTGACGTAGCCGCGTGCATGCTCGACTGCCCTTGTGATCGCACGATCCGCGCGCTTGCCGAGATAGGACGTCAGTTTCTTGCCGAAATCGCGCAGGCCGATATAGGCCTTGCCGGAGGCCAGCCGCGCCAGATAGGCGCTCATCGCGCCGGTCGGCGGCGCGATCGACATGTCGTTGTCGTTGAGAATGACGATCAGCCGTGCATCGAGCGCGCCGGCATTGTTCATCGCCTCATAGGCCATGCCGGCAGACATGGCGCCGTCGCCGATGACGGCAATGACGTTGTTGCGGCCGCCGGAGAGATCGCGGGCGGCGGCCATGCCGAGGCCGGCCGATATCGACGTCGAGGAGTGGGCGGCGCCAAAGGGATCGTACTCGCTCTCGGCGCGGCGGGTGAAGCCGGACAGACCGCTTTCCTGGCGCAGCGTGCGGATACGGTCGCGGCGGCCGGTCAGGATCTTGTGCGGATAGGCCTGGTGGCCGACATCCCAGATCAGCCGGTCGTCGGGGGTGTTGAAGACATAGTGCAGCGCCACTGTCAGCTCGACCACGCCAAGCCCTGCGCCCAGATGACCACCCGTGCGGGACACGGCGTCGACCAGCTCGGCGCGAAGCTCGGACGCCAATTGCGGCAGTTCACTTTCGGCAAGCGTGCGCAGGTCGGCCGGGATGCGGACCTTGTCGAGAAGCGGCGTATGCGGCGTTGCGTTCACGGTGCTCGGGCTTTCGGTTGATGGGCGAATAGGCCGCCGGCCGGCGAAAGTAAATGTGTGTCAGTGACGCGGATCAGGCCCTAGTCTTTTGTCTATGCATTTCGTTCTGCCACTTTTGGGTGACAGGGCATCAGCTTTCCGGCAGCGGAATAAACTCTTCCTCGTCTCCGGGAACGATGTCGAAGCGGCCCGTCTTCCATTCCTCTTTCGCCTGTTCGATGCGCTCCTTGGACGACGAGACGAAATTCCACCAGATGTAACGCTTCGAACCAAGAGAGGCGCCGCCGAACAGCATGAAATGCGCCCCGGTCTGCGACGACACGACGATCTCGTCACCGGGACGGAACACCAGCAGCCGTTCGGCTGGGAATACATCACCCGAAATTGAGACCTCGCCTTCCAGCGTATAGATGGCGCGTTCTTCCGCATCAGCAGGGATTTTCACGCTGGCGCCGGGCGCCAGGCGCAGGTCGGCGTAGAGCGTCTCCGTGTCGGCCCTGACCGGGGACCGCAGTCCCTGGAAATCGCCGATGATGAGGCGCCCGTTGACGCCTTCGGCTTCGATCTCGGGAAGCCGAAGCGCTGCGGTATTCTCGAAAACCGGTGCCACCTCTTCCTTGTCGTCCGGCAGCGCCAGCCATGTCTGCAGGCCGGATACCGACATCGGCGCGCCACGCAGTTCCTCCGGTGTACGCTCCGAATGGACGATGCCGCGGCCGGCGGTCATCAAATTCACGTCGCCGGGCTGAATGACCATTTCGGTGCCGAGTGAGTCGCGGTGCCGGATCTTGCCGTCGAACAGATAGGTGACCGTCGACAGGCCGATATGCGGATGCGGACGGACATCCAGTGCCTGACCGGCGCGCAGGACCGCGGGCCCCATGCGGTCGAAGAAGATGAAAGGCCCCACCAGCCGCCTTTTTGCCGTCGGCAGGGCACGGCGCACCTGAAAACCGCCGATATCCTTGGCGTTGGGTATGACCATCAATTCGATCTGATCGCTGGCGAAGGCATCGCCTGCCTCAGGGTCTTTCCCGGGGAAGAAGCTCATGGACTCTCCTTGTCGGTGGTCGAAGGCCGCCTGGCCGCATCAGGCAAAGCGGATCGCCGCCTTTGCCCGCAGCTTGGCCGCCACCTCTTCGCGATTACGCGGATGCTGGTGGGTTTCCAGGGAATCGAGCAGTTCGCGCGCCGAGGCGGCGATGGCTTCGACGGCATGGTCGAAGGCGTGCTGGTTCTGCTTCGAGGGTCGCGTGGTTCCGCTCAGCTTGCGGACGAACTGAAGAGCCGCGTCGCGCACCTCGTCATTGGTTGCCGGCGGATCAAAATTGAACAGGGTCTTGATGTTTCTGCACATCGCTTCCGTATCTCCTCTTGTCCTTGAGCTGTTTCAATCGGAACGAGTTATATCCTCGATCATGATCATGTCCAAAAACCGGTGAGGCGAGGCCATCGTTCGGACCGAGCCTCAATCCGCGTCGAGTGGCTCCGTTCCAACCGGCTTGCCGTCGCGCGACAGCCTGATCTTCTCGACCTTGTCCTCGGCGGCCTTCAGCAGCCGGTCGCAATGCGCCTTCAGCCCCTCACCACGCTCATAGATCTTGATCGACTGGTCGAGCGGCACGTCGCCACGCTCCAGATCATCGACGATCTTCTCCAGCGCATCGAGTGCCTGCTCGAAGCTCATCGCCTTGACGTCTTCGTTGGTCTCATCGGCCATCATTCATCCTTTCATCAGTCGCCCGACATGGGCGGCGACCGAAAATGCCAATCCCTGCAGATCGTAGCCGCCCTCGAGCAGGCTGACGAGCCGGTTGCCGCTGTGGCGTGCCGCGCGCTGCATCAGCTGGCCGGTCGCCCAGTCGAAATCATCCTCGGTCAGATTGATCTCGGCCAGCGGATCGCGGTGGTGCGCGTCGAACCCCGCCGAAATGATGATCAGGTCGGGCGCGAAATTGTCGAGCGCGGGCAGGACGCGCGACAGGAAGGCATCGCGAAACACTTCGCTGCCGGTCTGCGGCGCCAGCGGTGCGTTGACGATGTTGCCGGCGCCCGTTTCGGTCTTCGCTCCGGTGCCGGGATAAAGCGGCATCTGGTGTGTCGAGCAATAGAGCACCGACGGATCGTCCCAGAAAATATCCTGCGTGCCATTGCCGTGATGCACGTCCCAGTCGACGACGGCAACGCGCTCGACACCGTGTTTCTTCTGCGCATAACGCGCCGCGATCGCCGCCGTGTTGAACAGGCAAAAGCCCATCGCCGTGGTCTTTTCGGCATGATGGCCGGGCGGCCGGGCGGCGACGAAGACGTTGTCGGCGCGGCCCGAAAAGACATCATCGACGGCGGCGTTGGCGGCGCCGATCGCGGTGATCGCCGCTTGCCAGCTCTTCGGGCTGGCAGTGGTGTCGGCATCGATGCGGGCAATCCCCTCGTCGGGGATGGCGGCGCGCACGCGGGCGACGAAATCGGCGGGATGCGCGTAGAGGATGGTGGCCTCGTCGCCTTCCGGCGCCTGAATACGATCGAGCCCGGCAAAGGCTTCGTCGTCGAGCACGCGCTCGATGGCGCGTAAGCGGTCGGGCCGCTCGGGATGTCCGGGCGGCGTGAGATGCTCGAGGAAGATCGGATGGGTGTAGAGACGGGTGGTCATCGTCCTAATCTAGTGACCCGGATCGACAAAGGCCATGCACGGGCGGCCGATGACTGGGGAAAATCGCGACTGCGTCCATTCGCGTCGCCGCAGGCATTGGCCCCGCGGGCGCTTCGGCGTAAGGTCCCTGGTACTGCCTGGTGCCCGCCGCAAGCGGGAGAATCGGGAACACGGTTGAATTCCGTGGCGTGCCCAACGCTGTGAGGGGGACCGCGCCGGTAAATGCCACTGTCGATGACGGGAAGGCACCGGACGCGGGTTGATCCCGAGCCAGAAGACCGGCCTGGCAGGCATTGTCATCCGCGTGGTCAGGCGGATGGCATCAGAGCGACGTGCGTCTACTTGGACGCACAAAGTACGCTCTGTCAGTTTTGAATCTGCAATCGCAAGGGGACAAGCGATGCCGGAACACATGACCGCTGCCATTGACGATGGATTTGACCAGAATGCGCGCGATGCGGTCTACCGCGCCATGTTCACGCGGCGTGACGTGCGCAGCCATTTCCTGCCCACCGCGATCGATGACGACGTGCTGGCACGGCTGCTGCTTGCCGCCCATCACGCGCCATCGGTCGGCTTCATGCAGCCATGGAATTTCATTGTCATTCGCGATGTCAAACGACGGGCGGAGGTGCGCGACCTGTTCCTGGCCGCGCGAGAACAGGAACTGCCGGCGATCGAGGCGGAAAAACAGGCGCTGTACCGCAAGCTCAAGCTGGAAGGCATCTGCGAGAGCGCGCTCAACATCTGCATCACCTGCGACCGGCAGCGCTCGAAGGGTTCGCCGCTGGGACGCTGGCACAATCCGGAGATGGATCTCTACAGCACCGTCTGCGCGGTGCAGAATTTCTGGCTGGCCGCGCGTGCCGAGGGCGTTGGCGTCGGCTGGGTGAGCATCATCGAGGCTGAGGCGCTGAAGCGGCTGTTGGCCATTCCGGACCACGTAACGCCGATCGCCTATCTCTGCGTCGGCCGTGTTTCCGAGTTCGCTCCCAAACCGGACCTTGAAACGCATGGCTGGGGACGGCGGCTGCCGCTGCCGGAGCTGATCATGAGCGAGACCTTTTCCGGGCAAGGCGAGACACAGCTCAAATCCACCGTGGCGCGCCTCAACACCGTTTCTGCCTCACCAGACATCACCCGCCCAGCGGATCAGGGTGTGGCGCCGGCCGTACCCCAGCGCGAACCGCCGAAGGAGGCCAGCGCCTTGTCCTTGAGCTCTCTGAACTTCGACGACGCCTCGGCCAGCCGGGCGTCCCAGGCGGGATCCGGCACCTGGCCCGCAATGGTCTTGAAATAGACCTGCATCAAGCAGGCGATGGCGAAGGGTTCAATGAACGCCGCCTTGAATGCCCAGGCGAAGACGATGGCGAGCACAAAAGCCCAGCCGGCGAGCTGACCAGGCATCAGGAACAGAATTGCGCCAGCAGGCGCCAGCATCATCAGAAAGATGATGAATGACACGCCCCACATGATGACCGCCAGCCAGACGGCGTTCTTGACCATGACCTTGCCGTTCTGGGCATACAGCACGACGCCTTGGCGCGCCGTCTCGAACGGCGAGGCTGAATTGATGCGGATGTTGTAGCCGAGGATGATCTCGTCCACATAGGTCAGCGACAGGCGGATCACGGTGTTGATGAAGGAGACCAGGCCGCTCAGGCCCGGTATCGGCAGGAAGGCGGCGATACCGCCGAGCAGGCTGGTGATGGCGCGGATGGCACCCTTGACGAGTTGGTCGACGACGAAAAGGGTGTTGGCCTCGGCAAAACGCTGGGTCACGATATCCCTGGCGTAGGCGATCTGGTCCTGACCGCCGGGAATGTCGCGGCCGTCGATCAGATGAACCATGACGGCGATGTGGCCGGCCTTGACGATGTAGAGGATGTATTCGCGGATCCAGTAGACCGCGATCGAGACGATGCCAAACCCGACCACGCCGCCCCACAGGGCAAAGGACATGGGCCCGTCGGGATCGGTGGAGATATGGCCGACGCCATAGCCGACCGAGGCACCGGTGCCGGTCGCCATGATGTAGGCCAGTGTGATGCCGAAATAGACGATCATGCGAAAGACGATGAACGGCCAGGTCCGCATCATGATGGACACCGACCGGCCGATCTCGAAATCCCACATGTGCCCCGAATCTCCGCCTCAGAGATGGTGGAAGAGGATGGGCTCAACCCGGCGATTGTCAATTGCCGGCCCTTGACGCCGAAGGGCAACGAATTCGGGCTGACGGTTTTCTTTCGGAGCCTTTCGCCGGCGCGCGGCTGACGGAGCATCAAACGAAAAACCCGCCTGTGCGGCGGGTCACTGGCGCAAATCAGCACCATGGACGAATATATACCTTAGCTGAGGTCACCGAGTCAAGAAAAAATTCCTATCGGGAACAGCTGCCGGGCACGAAAGCTCCGGTGGGAACTTCAATTCGACTGCGGGTCCGGCTTCTTGAGCAGGCCTTCGAGCAGTTGCTTGAACGCCGTCACCACCTTCTTCGACGTCGCTTCGGGGTCGCTCGAATTGGCGATCCGTTGCGCTGCCTGGCTGCTCGCTCCGTTGATCAATCGCGAGGCCGTCTCGGGGTCGAGGCTGGAGACAACGACCCCCTCCTCCTGCAGCGCGGTCAGATGGTCGGTCATTGAAGCGATGCACGCACTGCAATTCGGCCATTGCGCTGGATCCCCCAGCACGGCCGGGCCATCCCGGAACATGATGCGCTGGATTTCCGGCTCCAGCGCCATCTCGATATAGGTCGAGCATTCGTCGACGAAATGTTGCCAACGGGTCGGCGCTCTCGACGCGACCTCATTGATGCGCGCCGCCATCTCGCCGTCAATCTGGGCTATGACCGCCTGCAACAGCCCCTTCTTGTCGCCGAAATGATGATAGAGCGCACCGCGCGTCAGCCCGGCCGAAGCGGTGAAATCATCCATCGAGGCTTCCGCATAGCCTGTTGTGCCGAAGGCATGACGGGCCGCCGCAATAAGCTTTGCGCGCGTCTCGGCGATCATCTCCTTGCGGGGTTTGTGCATGTGTCCTGGACCTATTCACATACGCTTCGTATGCTAATTGACATACGCGGCGTATGCTCTATCTAATAATCATACGCTCCGTATGTAATTGTCCAATCGTCCTTTGTCGAGGAACCAACCGATGCAAAATCCCTATGCGGAAATCTTTCGTGCCCCCGGCGCCAAGGGCTTTGCGGCCGCCGGCTTCCTCGCGCGCCTGCCGATCGCCATGGCGCCCATCGGCATCGTGGCGATGCTGTCGCAGGCGCGCGGCGAATACTGGCTGGCTGGAGCCGTCTCGGCGACATACGCGCTGGCCAACGCCTTCGTCGCGCCGCAAATATCGAGACTGGTGGACCGCCTGGGCCAGACACGAATCGCCGTGCCCACCACTATCATCGCGGTGCTGGCTTTCGCCGTCCTCATAGCGGCGGCCAACCAGGACTGGCCGGTGTGGACGCTGTTCGTGTCGGCACTCCTGGCCGCCGCCATGCCAAGCATACCTGCGATGGTGCGGGCGCGCTGGACAGAGATTTTCCGAGGACGACCGCAGATGAACACCGCATTCGCCTTCGAGTCCGTGGCCGATGAACTGGTCTATATCGCCGGGGCATCGTTATCGGTCGGCCTGAGTGCCGCCCTATTCCCGGAAGCCGGCGTTCTGGTGAGCACATTATTTCTCGCATTCGGATCAGCGGCCTTCATCCTGCAACGCTCGACCGAGCCCCAGGTGCGGCCGGTCGACCATAACTCAAGCGGCTCGGCGATCCGCCTGCGGCCGGTTCAGATCATCACGCTTGCCCTGATCTTCGTCGGCGCAACCTTCGCGACGACGGAAGTGACCACCGTGGCGATCACCAAGGAGCTTGGCCAACCCGGCGCCGCCAGCCTTGTCATCGGCGTTTATGCGCTGGGATCGTTCGTGCTCGGCATCATCGTCGGCGCGCTCAGCCTGAAGGCGCCGCTGCAACGCCAGCTCGCCATCGCAGTCGCCCTCGTCGCGCTCGGCACGCTGTTGCCGCTCGCCGCCGACACCGTGCCGCTGCTGGCGCTGACCGTGTTCATCAGCGGTGTGGCGATCTCGCCGACCTTCATCACGGCCTTCGGCCTGATCGAGCGGCATGTGCCGGAAGCGATGCTGACCGAAGGCATCACCTGGGTCATGACCGGCATCGGCATCGGCATGGCGCTGGGCTCGTTCGCGGCCGGCGCGGTGGTGGATGCGTTCGGTGCACCGAACGGGTTCTGGGTGTCGGTGGCTTCAGGCACGATCGCGCTGGCCACGGTGCTGCTTGGCCAACGCAGCCTTGCCACGACTGAGTGCGAGATGGACGTATGTGAAGCGGCCGCGATTGCCGCGGAATAATCAGATAGCGCCCGGTTTCGAGCCGGGCGCTAGCTGCCTAGAGGATCTCGGTCTTGGCGATGTGGATGCCAAAACCTTCGAGGCCGACATAGTGGCGTTCGCGCGAGGCGATCAGGTTGATCGAGGAGATGCCGAGATCCTTGAGGATCTGCGCGCCGAGCCCGATCTCGCGCCACTCGTTTTCGCGGCGGCGAGCCTCTTCGTGATCCTCGCGGTCGCCGCTGGCCGGCCGTTTGCGTTCCTGATGCGCAACGCCGACGGAGCCTTCTCTGAGATAGACGATGACGCCGCGCCTGCGCTCACCCATCGCCTTCATGATGGCGTCGAGCCGGTGGCTGGTGCCGAAGACATCGGTCACCACATCCTCGGAATGCAGACGCACCGGGACCTCCTCGCCGTCGCGGATGTCGCCGAAGACTATCGCGACGTGATGCATGGAGTCCCACGGCAGCGTGTAAGTGAAGACCTGTGCCTTGCCGCCGAGCGTGTCGATTTCCGAGCACGCGACGCGTTCGACCAGAGTTTCCTTGCGCTGCCGGTAGGCGATGAGGTCGGCGACCGAAACCTGCTTCAGCCCATGCTCCTCGGCGAAAGCCTGCACCTGAGGGCCGCGCTTGACGGTGCCGTCATCATTGACCAGCTCGGAAATGACGCCGACCGGCGGCAGGCCGGCGAGCTTGCACAGGTCGACCGCGGCTTCGGTATGGCCGGAGCGCATCAGCACGCCGCCTTCGCGCGCAATCAAAGGGAAGATGTGGCCGGGCCGGACGAAATCCGAGCCACCGACATTGCCGTTGGCAAGATTGCGAACGGTCAAAGTGCGATCTTCGGCCGAGATGCCCGTGGTGGTGCCATGCTTGAAATCGACGCTGACGGTGAAAGCCGTGGTGTGGGCGGAATCGTTGTCGGCGACCATCGGCGCAAGGTTAAGCCGCTTGGCTTCTTCGCGCGGCATCGGCGTGCAGACGATGCCGGACGTGTGGCGAACGATGAACGCCATTTTTTCGGGCGTGCAGTGGACGGCGGCGACGATCAGGTCGCCCTCGTTCTCGCGCCCGTCATCATCCATGACGACGACGATCTCGCCGCGTTCGAAAGCACGCAGGGCTTCGACGATTTTTTTCTGGTCGTAAGGCATGGGTACTCGCTTCGCTCGCAGGGGAATAAGGGAGTAGGGCAGTACGGGAGTAGGGAAAAGCAAAAAGATTTGGCCGGCCGGACTAAGAGCGCAACATATTGCCCTATTCCCCTATTCCCCTATTCCCCTCCCCGTCTGTCCCCGATGCCGCAGATAGTGGTCGGCGATCGCACAGGCAACCATTGCTTCGCCGATCGGCACGGCGCGGATGCCGACGCATGGATCGTGGCGGCCCTTGGTCATGATCTCGACGTCCTTGCCGTCCTTGTCGATCGACTTTCGCGGCGTCAGGATCGACGAGGTCGGCTTGACGGCGAAACGGGCGACGATCGCCTGGCCGGTCGAGATGCCGCCAAGGATGCCGCCGGCATTGTTGGACAGGAACACCGGCTTGCCGTCATTGCCGATGCGCATCTCGTCGGCATTCTGTTCACCGGTGATGCGGGCGGCCTCGAAGCCGTTGCCGATCTCGACGCCCTTGACCGCGTTGATCGACATCAAGCCGGAGGCGATGTCCTGATCGAGCTTGGCATAGATCGGCGCGCCGAGGCCTTGCGGAACGCCGTCGGCGACGATTTCGATCACCGCACCGACCGAGGAGCCCGCCTTGCGGATGCCGTCGAGATATCTGGTGAAGACAGGAACGGACGCCGGATCGGGGGTGAAGAACGGATTTTCGGCATCGCCGATGAAATTCCAGTTCCAGTTGGCGCGGTCGATGGATTTTTCGCCCATCGACACCAGCGCGCCGCGCACCACCACGCCGGGCACCACCTTGCGCGCCAACGCACCGGCCGCCACCCTGGCTGCCGTCTCGCGGGCCGAGGAGCGGCCGCCACCACGATAATCGCGCACGCCGTATTTGACGTCATAGGTGTAATCGGCATGGCCCGGCCGGTATTGGCGGGCGATCTCGCCATAATCCTTTGAACGCTGGTCGACATTCTCGATCAGCATCGACACCGGCGTGCCGGTGGTGATCATCGTCTCGCCGTCCTCGTCGAGGATGAAGCCGGACAGCACCTTCACTTCATCCGGTTCGCGACGCTGCGTCACGAAACGTGATTGCCCCGGCCGGCGCCTGTCGAGTTCGGCCTGGATGTCTCGCAGAGTAAAGCGGATGCCGGGCGGACAGCCGTCGACGACGCAGCCGAGCGACGGGCCATGGCTTTCGCCCCAGGTGGTGACGCGGAAAAGGTGGCCGAACGTGTTGTGAGACATGAAATGACCCTGCCCGGCAGCGGAGCCGGCTTGGCGCATGACCCCGAAAATCGGAGCGATTTTCGGAAAGGATTATGCGCAAAATCAACAATGCTACAGCGTCCTTCTCGCGTCCAAGAGGACGCGCGGGGCTGTAGGTTGCCTTCTATTGGCGTTTTTCACAGGGGTCAAACTGTGATCTGGCGGATTTAGTTTTGACACATTCGGTTGGTTTCTGCTCTGCTCCATCCGCCGTTGAACGCCCGCCGCCATGCCGGCGCAATGATAAAGAGGAACGATCATGCGTACCCTGATTGGCGCCATTGCCGCCACGCTGCTGCTTTCCACCGCCGCTTTCGCCGGCCAGACCGAAGGCCTGATCAAAAAGATCGACAAGGACACGGCGACGCTGACGCTGGATGACGGCAAGTCCTACAAGCTGAACGCAGAGACTGATCTCGACGCGCTGAAGCCGGGCATGGACATCGTCATCGCCTACGATGTGACCAATGGCGAAAACATCGTCACCGACATGGAACTGCCGGACAGCTCTGCCAACTAGAGCTTCCAACCTCAATTGAATGCAGTATTTGCGGTTCAGCTTTCGCCGAGCCGTGTGCGAACTGGCCTAAAGCCACTCCAGACTCTTGCCTTCGAGCTTGAGCAGGCGATCCTGCGGTATTTCCAGGTTCGCTGCCTCGTCCTCGGCCAGCCCCAGAACGAAGCGAAACAAGGTGCGCATGACGCCGCCATGGGTCACGCATATCGTCTGGCGTTCGATCTCGTCGAAGCATGGCCTCACCCGTTCGAGCAGCATCTGATAGCTCTCGGCGCCTTCGCCGGGCGGCTGAAAGTTCCACTTGTCCAGAGCCCGCGTCATGCTCGCTCCGGGATACCGTGTCTCGAGCTCGGGAAAGGTAAATCCCTGCCAGTCGCCGAAATTGACTTCGACGAGGCGCGGATCGGTTCGATAGGCACCCGGATCGAGCTCCATCGCGGCGCGAATACGCTGCATCGTTTCGCGCGTCCGTTTCATCGGACTGGCGAGGAAATCGAATTCCCAGGGGTTTGGGACCAACGCGGCTAGCCGAAGCCCGTTTCCGGTCGCCTGTTCGCGGCCAAGAGGGTTGAGATCGGTGTCGGCCTGCCCCTGAAGCCGGAATTCGGCGTTCCACGCGGTCTGGCCGTGGCGCGCGATATAAACCAGCGGGTACATCAGGTCTTCCGGTGCGGGATCGGGACGGACGACGGTTGGCCGGGCGTTAGTCCTTGACCGTCGAAATATCAGGTGCGTCGACCGCCTTCATGCCGACGACGTGGTAGCCCGAATCGACGTGATGCACTTCACCGGTGACGCCGCGCGACAGATCGGACAGGAAATAGACGCCGGAATCGCCGACTTCCTCCTGCGTGACCGTCTGCTTCAGCGGCGAATTGTACTCGTTCCACTTCAGGATGTAGCGGAAATCGCCGATGCCGGAGGCGGCCAACGTCTTGATCGGACCGGCCGAAATGGCGTTGACGCGGATCTTCTTGGCGCCGAGGTCGACCGCCAAATAGCGCACGCTGGCCTCGAGCGCCGCCTTGGCGACACCCATGACGTTGTAGTGCGGCATCACCTTTTCGGCGCCGTAGTAGGTCAGCGTCAACAGCGAGCCGCCATTGGTCATCAGCGCCTCGGCGCGCTTGGCAATGGTGGTGAAGGAATAGACCGAAATGTCCATGGTGCGCAGGAAATTGTCGCGCGTCGTCTCGACATAACGGCCGGTCAGCTCATCCTTGTCGGAGAAGGCAATGGCGTGGACGAGGAAATCAAGCTTGCCCCAATGTTTGGCGACATTGGCGAAAACCTCGTCCAGGCTCGCCGGATCGGTGACGTCGCAATGGCCGGCGACAAAGGCGCCCAGTTCCGCCGCCAGCGGCTCGACGCGCTTCTTGAACGCCTCGCCCTGATAGGTCAGCGCGATCTCGGCGCCATGGTCGACGCACGACTTGGCGATGCCATAGGCGATCGACCTGTTGTTGGCGACGCCAAGAATGAGGCCGCGCTTGCCGGCCATTAGGCCCTGTCCACCCGCCATGTGAGCGCTCTCCGCAAGATTTCAGCTTTGTGGGTTGCCCTATCGCACAGGCACAGAGCCCCTTCAAGCGCTCAAAACGGACAGTTCAGGGGACAAAAGCCGCCGATCAGCCTTTTTGGCTGCGCAACAGCGCTTCGAGCGCGCTGTCGCCTCCTTCCGGCAGCATGATCCGCACATGGGCGTAGAGGTCGCCATGGCCGCCGGCTTTTTCCGGCAGGCCCCTGCCCTTCAGCCGCAGGACCTTGTCGGAACTCGACCAGGCCGGAATGTTGACCGCAAGCCTGCCGGTCGGCGTCTCGACCGGCACCTTGGCGCCGAGCACCGCATCCGCCAGTGCCACCGGCAGATCGGCGTGCAGGTCGCGGCCCTCGATGCGGTAGCGTGGATGGCGGCGCAGATGGATCTTGACCAGCGCGTCGCCTGGCTGGCCCGGCCCCTGCTCGCCTTGGCCTTTAAGGCGGATGGTCTGGCCATCCTCGACATAGGCCGGCAGCTTGACCGCCACCTTGCGGCCGTCGGGGAACATCGCCGTCACCTTTTCGGCGGTCGCCGCTTCCTCGATGGTGATGTCGAGCGTGACGTTCAGATCGGCTGCTGTTGCCTGCTGGCGACGATCGCCCATGCCGGGACCGCGCGCACCCGAAAAGGTGTCGCCAAAAATCTGGCTGAAGATGTCGCTGTTGCCGTCGAACGGATCGCCACCCGGTCGGCCGGAGCGGAATTCGAACCGCGAACCGCCCGGACCTTGCTGCCGGCGAAAGCCGCCAAAGGGATCGCCGCCACCGGCAGCGCCTTCAAAGCCCTGGAATCGCGGCTTGCCGTCGGCGTCGATCTCGCCGCGATCGAAAGCAGCGCGATTCTTTTCGTCGCCGACGATCTCATAGGCCTGGTTGGCCGCGGCAAAACGGTCCTTCGCCTTGGGATCATTCGGGTTCTGATCCGGATGATGCTTCTTCGCGAGTTTCCGGTACGCCGATTTTATATCCTTGGCCGATGCGTTCTTGGCAACGCCCAGCACCTCATAGGGGTCGCGCATGCTTACTGCCCTGGAGAAGAGTTGAGTCTCTAGCTGCCCCCTATATGCGCTCGCATAGGAAGAAATTCCAGTGCTGGAGCCGCATATCAGACGCGGAAATCAGAGCCGGTCCGATCGACTTGCGGATCAGGCTCAGAGTGCCTTGAAATCCTGCATGCGCCAGCCGCCGGCGCTGGCCAGGCACAGTTCGCCTTCGAACATGGCAACGCCGTCAAAGCTTTCGCGCGAGGCCTTGAAGCGGCGGCAGGTCTGGCCGTTGTCCTTCAATTCCGCCAGATCGGTGATGGAACCGCGCGAGCCGGTATCGGCATTGGCCCATGGGACGGCCTGCCCGCCGAGCTGCTCAATGTCGGCCGAGGAGACTGCATTGCCGATCGTCGTCTGGTCGGAGTCGCGATCCAAATTGGCCGGCGCGGCCGAGGCCGACGTGCTGCTGGTCAGAATCGAGCGGTCGACTTCGGCTTTTTCCAGGCTGAAGCCGCCGGCGCCACACGCGGCAAGCGGCAAGGCGACCGCCACGATCGCGGCTTTCGCGCTGGCCGAAGCGATAACGCTCCATTGCCTGCTGTCAAAAGCTTGCGCGATACGCGACAATCGGCAGCCTCCCCCTTGCTTCGTTAAGAATCTTGGTTTTGTAAGAATCTTGGCTTCGTGACAATTTGAGAAAAACTATGAGTGACACTGAGTTAACAAGCGGTGACTTTACCGAGGCTGCCGAGCCGTTTCGCCTCTTTGCCGCATGGCTGGACGACGCAACGAAAAGCGAGCCGAACGACCCCAACGGCGTGGCTCTGGCGACCGTCGATGCCGACGGCATGCCGGATGTGCGTATGGTGTTGCTCAAGGGATTCGATGAAGGCGGGTTTGTCTTCTACACGAATTTCGAGAGCGCCAAGGGCCAGGAGATTCTTGGCAGCATGAAGGCGGCGATGTGTTTCCATTGGAAGTCGCTGCGTCGCCAGGTGCGCATTCGCGGACCGGTGGAGATCGTCAGCGACGCCGAAGCCGACGCCTATTACGCGACGCGGCCGCGCGGCAGCCGCATCGGCGCCTGGGCCTCGAAACAGTCGCGACCGCTGGAAAGCCGCTTTGCGCTGGAAAAGGCGGTGGCAGAATACACGGCACGCTACCCGGTCGGCGAGATCCCGCGGCCAAAGCACTGGTCCGGCTTCCGAATCGTGCCCAGCACCATTGAGTTCTGGCACGACAGGCCGTTCCGGCTGCACGACCGGCTCGTTTTTACGCGCAGTGCGAAGGACGGCTGGGACAAGACACGGCTTTATCCCTGAGGCTCAGGCCTTCTTTCTCGTCATGAACGCGGTGAGCGCGGCGCGGGCCTCATCGGACTTCAGCCGCTCGCGAAAATGCTCGCTTTCCTCGCCGATGCGGGCGACGAGGTCGTCTCGCGAGCCACGCATCAGGTCGCGCGCGATCTTCAGCGCCTGCGGCGGCTTGGCCGCGATCTGCCCGGCCGCCGCCAGCACCGAGGCCTCCAGCGCTGCTTCCTCGACCACCTCGTAGATCAGGCCGGCGGCCTTCGCCCGTTCAGCCGAAAAGCCTTCGCCGAGGCCGAGCAGCGCGAAGGCACCCTGCTGCCCGAGGATGCGCGGTGCCAGCAGGCTCGATCCCGCCTCAGGCACCAGGCCAAGGTCGACGAAAGGCGTCCTGAACACGGTGCGTGGCGTGGCGAAGGTCAGGTCGCAATGCAAATTGAGCGTGGTGCCGATGCCGACCGCGATGCCATCGACGCCGGAGACCATGGGTTTTTCGACCTTGGCCAGGGCCATCAGGAAATCCCAGACTTCGGTGCCGCCGTCGCCGCCGGTGGCGACGACCATGAAGTCGGCAAGGTCGTTGCCGGAGGAGAAAGCGCCGGGCACGCCGAGAAAGACGTGGGCGCGGATCGCCGGGTCGGCGTCGCCTTCGGCCAGGGTTTTTGACATTTTCGCATACATGGCGCGCGTCAGCGCATTCTTTTTGTCCGGCCGGTTCATGCGGATAATCTGGATGGCGCCCTGGCGCTCGACGAGGATATGGTCTGTCACGGTGTTTTCCTTGTGAAACGTCAGGCGGAGACGAGCGTCTTGCCGGCAGCGGCGAGGCTTTCGGCGCCATCGATGACGCGCGCCCTCAAGGCGCTGACCTCGCCGAGCAGGTTTTCGGCAAAGAAACGGCAAAGCGCTATGCGGTTGTGATCGGCAAGAGCACCGCGCGCCAGATAGGCGCCGCCGGCGGCAAGCGAGATCAGCCTGAGATAGGGCGTGGCGCCTGCCAGCGCCTCTTCCGACCGGCCATCGGCCGTCAGTTTTTGCAGGAAGCGGGTCGCTTCGCTGAGATCGCCAAGTGCCGCGTCGAGAGCGTCGGCGGTGCGGCCGAAACCCTGCATGTTCGAGGTCCGCACCGCTGCGGCCATACCAGCCAGTTCGGCGATGTAACCATGCACATGGTCGCCACCGCCGAGCGGCAGCTTGCGCATCACCAGATCGATCGCCTGGATACCGTTGGTGCCCTCGTAGATCGGCGCGATGCGCGCGTCACGATAGAAGGCGGCCGCTCCCGTCTCCTCGATGAAACCCATGCCGCCATGAACCTGGAGGCCGAGTGAGGCAACTTCGACGCCGATATCGGTCGAGAACGCCTTTGCCAGCGGCGTCAGCAGATTGGCACGGTCGCGCCAGTGTGCCGCCTCGTCACCGGCGGAGACTCGGGCCATGTCGATGGCGTGGGCACAGGAATAGCTGATGGCGCGTGCGGTTTGGGTCAGCGCCTTCATGGTCAGCAGGTTACGCTGGACATCGGGGTGATGGACGATAGGCGCCATACCCGTGCCAGTGTAGCTCGCGGCCTTGCCCTGCCGGCGCTCATTGGCATAGGCGATCGCCTTCTGCGTTGCGGCTTCCGCGACCGCTACCCCCTGCATGCCGACACAAAGCCGCGCATTGTTCATCATGGTGAACATGCAGGCTAGCCCCTTGTTCTCCTCGCCGATCAGCCAGCCGACGGCGCCGGGTTCGGCACCTTCGAAGCCGTCGCCATAGATCATGGTGCAGGTCGGTGAGGCATGGATGCCGAGTTTATGCTCAAGTCCGGAACAGAAGACGTCGTTGCGCGCGCCAAGCGCGCCATCGTCGCCGACCAGGAATTTCGGCACCAGGAACAACGATATGCCGCGCGTGCCGGCCGGCGCGTCGGGCAGCCGCGCCAGCACCAGATGGATGATGTTGTCGGTGAAATCGTGCTCGCCATAGGTGATGAAGATTTTTTGGCCGAAGATGCGGTAGCTGCCGTCACCCGCCGGCTCGGCGCGGGCGCGCAAGGCGGCGAGGTCCGAACCGGCTTGCGGCTCGGTCAGGTTCATCGTGCCCATCCAGTCGCCGGAGACGAGCTTTTCGAGATATTTGGCCTTGAGGTCTTCGGAAGCGTGTTTGTCGAGCGCCTCGACCGCGCCCATGGTCAGCGTCGGGCCGATGCCGAAGGCCATGGCGGCGGAGTTCCACATTTCGAGCGCGGCCACGCCGAGAATGGTCGGCAGCGCTTGGCCGCCATATTCCTCAGGCCCGGAGAGCGCGTTCCAGCCGCCATCGATCCAGCGGCGATAGAGTTCCTTCCAGCCGGGCGGTGTGGTGACGGCAGCGTCCTTCAGCACCGCACCTTGCCCATCGCCGATCGTGTAGAGCGGTGCGACCTCTTCAGTGGCGAAGCGGCCGGCCTCGCCAAGAACGGCATCGACCAGATCCTCGCCGAGATCGCCGAAGGTGCCGGCATCGAGCGCCGATTTCATGCCGGCCACGTGCTTGAGCGTGAAGGCGATATCCTCGACCGGTGCCCTATACATGCCGCTCACTCCTCCTGATGCATCGGCCCGCCCAACCCTAGAGCCGGTGCCGCTGCAAAACCACCCGCCGTATCAGCGGTCTCCCACCTTTCCTCAAAAACGGCAACTAAGGCCCGCGATGCCGGGACTACCAAAACATCGCCGCCCTCGCTAATGGCTCGCCCCTACACTTTCCCCACAGCGCGTCAGCTCGAGCCGGGCGAATGATCGGCGCCTGCCTGATCTCCCCGCGCTACGTCACACAGCGTCAGCACATGGGATCGAGTCGATAGTCGCGACACGAGATCGCTCCAAGGACAAACACGCGCCCATCGCGCTATTGTTCGGCGTTCGCGATGCCCATGCCCGAATGCTTCCTGACGTCGGGCGTGTGGCTCGATCCGACGGCGCCGTTGGCGGGCCGTGCCGCCGTTTCGTGGCGCGAGATCGGTGGCCATGGCGGAGCATCCGCGCCGTACTTGGAGGCGATGCGCCATGATCTGCATCACTGCCTTTATCAATGAGCCGAACGTCCAAGCCATGCGATGAACACAGCGAGAACATGGCTCGCGATCAGGGGGGACTACTTGTGGGTGATCCAATCCAACAAAACTTCGATCTGCTCGCACCGACATGCATTGAAAGCGCCAGAACCTATAAGACTAGCCCTATTTACGATAGCAATTGCTGGTTTCGATCAATGTTGCTTCGCGCACCGCAAAACCTTAAAGACCGATGCGGCAAGGGCTTGTATCGGTTCCTATGATTCGAAAGGGAGTACGGCTCTTATTCCATGGCGCCGTTATCTCGGCGGATAGGTGAGATCGTGACAAAGTCAAAATGGACTGCAACGCGATCATGAGCCCAAAATCTGGCAATGAAATTCGCTCGATATGCATTGTCCAAACAAAATTCCTGGGTGATGTCACGCTGACATCTGCTTTGGTCCGCAATCTACGCCTCGCCTATCCCGACGCTTCGATAACAATGATATGCGCGCCTGGCCTTAAGCAATTCATTGTCGCGCAACAGATTGCCGACGTGGCGGTTGGCTTTGAAACCGGGGGCAGAGGAAGGACTCCGCTTAAGCGATTGACCGACTATTATGCCCTTATTTCTGCTCTGCGGCGTCAAAAATTCGATCTCAGCATCGATCTTACCGATACAAAAACCTCACGGATCATGCACCGTTTGACCGGCGCCCCACTTCGGGTTGGCTTCGATCCTCCCGAGCGTCCGTTTAAGTTCTGGGAAATTCAGATGGCAAACGTCCTCGCGCCGCCGTTCGGCCATGGTGGCTCCCATTATCTCTACAGATACCTGTCTCCATTGGGCGCCCTCGGGTTAGCGATTCAAAACCCAACCCCTCGGCTGCAGCCCACCAAGATTGCCCAAGAGGAGTGTGCCAGGCTTCTTTTCGAAAACGCCTTGGCGAAGAAATCATACGTGGCTGTGCATGCGGGCGCGAGGTCCGAGGGGCGTCGTTGGCCGCCGCAACATTTTGCCGCCGTCATTGATGAGATCTACGCCAAAACCGGGCTGCGGTCTCTGATCATCGGTGGGCCTGACGAAAGGCCCGTTGCGCAAAGCATAATTGAAGCGGCAACATCGCCGGTGGCCACTGTCGTCGGAAAGGCCTCGCTTGAAGTCCTTGTCGCGTTGTTGACAGAAGCGGCAATTTTCCTTGGCAATGACAGCGGCCCGATGCACGTTGCAGCCTCTGTTGAAACTCCGGCGGTGGGATTGTTCGGTCTGCAGTCTCCTGATCTATGGGGCCCGTTTGGTATCCCCAACAAAACGCTCCGGCCGCCCATGCCTTGTCCATGTATCGCTCCAGGTGTTTGTAAAGAATACAACCCCGGTGGGGTCTATTGTGTTCAGCGGCTTCAGGTTGCTGAAGTCGCAGAAGCGACACTCGATTTCATTGAGACAAGCGGCTCTCGACCGACCCAAACTACGATGCGCGTAATTACCTAGCATTGATCCGCGACGTCATCGAACTGACGTGCCCCTCGATGCCGTTCGATCACCCACGCGATGCGAGATCGTTTCTTCGGCCGTCTCGTAGCTCACGTCCGTCTCGTCGCCAAGATACTCGTGCAAGCTCGACCTGAACCCATGAACGGTCACGTCGCCGGGCGTCAGATGCAGGATGCCGGTCCTGACAGTGCTTGGCTTCGCGCCTCGCGAGCCGCTAGGAAGATGTACGCCGCATCCCGATACGGAGGCAAGCTGCTCCCGGAGGATGGTCATGGCGCGCACATTTTTTGTAAGCCTCAAATTTGTCACGCGGATTTTGCAATCGGGGCGGCGCGTATTAAGTTCAAGCCATGCCGGATCGACCGGCGTGAGATCAGAACCAGCAACCGGAACCGCCCATGCTTGCCAGACCCGACGCCTATCGCTGCATCGAATGCGGCCTGCCCTATCGAGCGGAGGGGTTCTGCTACCATGGGGGCAGACTGGACCACGGTGCCGCCTACTGGTCGGATCGCGGCATATGGTGCTCCCCGCAATGCTCTCTGGCCCATCACCGCAAACGCGCCGCCGAAGGCACGCTGCGGCAAGAGCCCGCGCCCGATCCGTTTGGATTCGAGCCGCTGATGCGACGCCAGCTTTTCTGAAGCCGGCCTCCCGAAAGCAAATCCTTAACCATGACGGTTCAGGATTTGCCTTTGATCAACGGGGATTCCCTGTTTTGAAAAGGACGGTGCGCCTTCTTCGCCGCACAGCGCTCCTCGCTCTTGCGGCGACGATGGCGCTTTCGACGGCGGCAACGGCCTCGGATTTTTCCGAGCCGTGGAAGAACGCCGACCGCGCTCTGGTCGTCGATGCCTACGAATACAATTCCATCGACTGGGCCCAGCTCGCCACCGACAAGCGGGTCGTCGGCTTCATCAACAAAGCCTCCGACGGCATGCCGCCGGCCTATTTCTGCTTGGGCAACGACATCGAGGTGAAGCTTTGCAAGGCGCTGTGGAAACGTCATGCGGTGACGCGCGAACTGTTCCAGACGCGCAGGGTGGTGGCCAAGGCACTCGGCCTGAAATGGGGCGCCTATCACCTTGCCCGCCCCGGCAATCCGGTCGAGCAGGCCAACAATTTCCTCGATTTCGCCGAGCCTGCGCCGGACGATCTCATGGCTCTCGACATCGAGGGCAATGATCCCTCGCAATGGATGTCGCTTGACGACGCCGAGGAGTTCGTACGCCAGGTGCATCGCCGCATCGGCCGTTTCCCGGTGCTGTACACCAACGGCAAGACCGCCCAGTACATTGCCGACAACAGCTACCGATACCGGCTCCTGTCGCGGCTGCCGCTCTGGTATGCGCGCTACACCAACGACATCGACGTGCATTTCCCGATGGGCAACTGGCAAGGCTACGCACTTTGGCAGTTTTCGGCGCAAGCCAATTGCGGCCGTTTCCGCTGCCCTTACAGGGTTGCCGGCACGCCTAACGACATAGACGTCAATGTCGCGCCGACAGACGCCGCCACGCTGCGCGCGCAATGGCCGTTCGGTGGGCTTATCGACGTGCCGCCGGACTATCTCGCCTCGATACCGCTTCCGGTCTCACGCGAGGCCGGCCTCGCCGGCAATGTCACCATCACCTTTGCGTCTGTGGCCGCGCCGCCGACTTTCGAGGACATGGTTGCAGCGTTGGGCACACGCTGGTCCCGTTTCCGCGACGGCTTCCGCATGCCAGTCGTGAAGACGGTGCCCCGGAGACCGAGTTTCGGCATTGTCCAATATGTCGCCTGGAAGCGGACCGAGCGGCGTTCGCCCGCACAACTCGACGCTGCCTTTGCCTTGTCCGATCCGCTCAGCACCGCTTCCACCGAACTCGATCGCGGCCAGCGGTGAGCCAACGCGGAACTTCAGGTTCCCTGTTCGCGCGCCACGGCCTGCCAGCCGATATCGCGGCGGCAGAACCCGTCCGGCCAATCGATGCGGTCAAGCGCGGCATAGGCTCGTTTCTGTGCCTCGCCGACCGTGGCGCCTGATGCCGTCACGTTGAGGACGCGGCCGCCATTGGCAACCAGCGCGCCGCCATTGATGGCGGTACCGGCGTGGAATATCTGGACGCCGTCGCTCGCCGCGTCTTCGACGCCGCGGATGACCGAGCCTTTTTCCGGTGTTCCGGGATAGCCTCTCGCCGCCATCACCACGGTCAAGGCCGCCTCGTCGCGCCAGCGCACCGAAGTATGCGCAAGCTGGCCGTCGGTCGCCGCGTTGAGCAGGACCAGCAGATCGTCCTTCAGCCGCATCATCAGCACCTGGCATTCCGGGTCGCCGAAACGGGTGTTGTATTCGATCAGCCTCGGTCCCTTGTCGGTGATCATCAGCCCGGCAAACAGCACGCCGGAGAACGGCGCGCCAAGTTCGGCCATGCCGCGCATGGTCGGCTCGATGATCTCGCGCATGGTGCGCTCGACCAGTTCCGGCGTCATCACCGGGGCCGGCGAATAGGCGCCCATACCGCCTGTGTTGGGGCCAGTGTCGCCATCGCCGACGCGCTTGTGGTCCTGCGCGGTGCCGAAGGGCAGCGCGGTGTTATCGTCGCAGAGGCAGAAGAAGCTCGCCTCCTCGCCGGTCATGAATTCCTCGACCACAACTTCCGCGCCGGCAGCGCCGAAGGAACCATCGAAGCAGGCATCGAGTGCTGCCTGTGCTTCACTGAGCGTCATGGCGACGGTGACGCCCTTGCCGGCAGCGAGCCCGTCGGCCTTGATGACGATCGGCGCTCCGGTCTTTTCGACATATGCCTTGGCCGAGGCCAGATCACTGAAGCGGCCATAGGCGGCAGTCGGGATGTCGTAGCGGGCACAGAGGTCCTTGGTGAATCCCTTCGAACCTTCCAGCTGTGCGGCAGCCTTGGAGGGACCGAAGACGCGGATATTTTCGGCGCGCAGATCGTCGGCAATGCCGGCGACCAGCGGCCCCTCCGGACCGACCACCACGAGGTCGATTTTTTTCTCCCGGCAGAACGCGGCCACGGCGGCGTGGTCGGCTAAATCCAGCTTCACCAGCTCAGCCTCGCTGCCGATGCCCGGATTGCCGGGAGCCGCATAGAGCTTTGTCAGCAGCGGTGATGCGGCAATCTTCCAGGCGAGCGCATGTTCGCGGCCGCCGGAGCCCAGAAGAAGAACGTTCATGGCCACCTCTTGATGCCGAAATTCTGCTCTGGCGGCCATCTGATGGCGTTTTCTGCGCTTCCGTTGCTCACGGACCAAATGTCCGCTCCGCTACGGTTCTCGAAACCACCACCATATGACTCGCCAGCGCGAATTTCGAAACAGTCTCTTGGAGCACCCGCTATTGCTCTCCGGGCGACGGGTCAAGGCATCAGGGTGTTTTGATCGGAATTGCGCACGGGAACGTTACCCCAGCCAGAATATGGGCCTCGAATACCGGCGCTCATATTCTGGCTGCCGCCTCAGCCCTGGTAGACCACCGGAAACCAATCCTCGCGCAATCTCTGTCCCGGCTGCATGCCATGGCCATGATAGGGCGGCGAGGTGCGGCCCGGCCGCTCGACATAGCGCGCATCGTCACCGACCCAGCGCAGCGACAGCGCCCGGCGCCGCGCCGCGGTCATATTGCCACGGGCGCCGTGCGCGGTCCTGAAGTCGAACAGGATGGCGTCGCCCGGCTCCATTTCCCATTCGAGCACCTTCATCGACGGATCCTGGTCGGGATCGGGCACCGGCAGATAGTCGCCCTCGCCGGCATAAAAGTTGCTGTCGTCGAGCCAGCGCACGGGCAGGATCATCTTGTCCCATTTGTGCGAGCCGGCGATCAGGCGCAGCGTCGCTTCCTTCACCGGGTCGATGGGAATCCAGAAGCTCACCGTCTGCCGGCCATCGACGAAATAGTAGGGGATGTCCTGATGCCAGGGCGTCGGCTTCTGCGTGCCGGGTTCCTTGACCAGCACATGATCGTGGAAGAACTGCGCGGTGCGCGACTGCATCACCGCCGCCGCCAGTTCGGCGGCGGGTGAGTCCCGCACCAAGCTGACGAATTCGGGGATGCGCTCCCAGTTGCAGTAGTCATCGAAGAAACTGCCGCGGCCGTTGGCGATGTCGGATGCGGTGGCGCTGCGGTTCTGCATGTTGCGTTCGATGCCGGCGGCAATCGTGTCGACCCAGCCCTTGAAGGCGCCGCGGATGCAGACAGCGCCGTCACGCTGATAGTCGGCAATCGTGGACGCGCCGATCATGGTGGCATCGATGGTGGCAGTCTGGGAAGCCATGGCGTTTTCCTCTTGGAATGAAGCCATTATCGCAACACCTATTCATTCGGTAAAATAATAACTTTCGATCTGACATATAGAGTGCCTCTATGAGCGTGACCCTGACGCAGCTGCGCTACCTGGTTGCCGTGGCGCGTCACGGTAGCGTCACCGGCGCGGC
Organism: Mesorhizobium sp. M0239; assembly: GCF_040321815.1. Classification (NCBI taxonomy): domain Bacteria; kingdom Pseudomonadati; phylum Pseudomonadota; class Alphaproteobacteria; order Hyphomicrobiales; family Phyllobacteriaceae; genus Mesorhizobium; species Mesorhizobium sp. M0239. Next base: position 299,350 of record NZ_JAMYSG010000001.1, on the reverse strand, counting down.
AAAGATGCTGAACGTCTCTCAGCCGTCGATTTCGGTGGCGATCGACGCGGTCGAAAAGAATTTCGGCCAGAAGCTGTTCGTCCGCCAGCGCGGAAGCGGCGTGTCGCCGACATCGTTCGGCCGCGCCGTCGTGGCCAAGGCAAGGCAGGTTCTCACCGAAACGGACGAACTCGTCGGCCTGGGTTCAAGCAAATCGGCTGTCAGCGGTGAGTTGGTGCTGGGATGCTTCGAGGATCTGGCGCCTTTCTTCGCGCCGGCTTTGATCCGCGCCTTCTCCGAACGCCATCCAGCCGTCAAAATCGTCGTTCGCGACGAGACGTTCGAGACCCTGGGACGACGGCTGGGTGATGCGGCCATCGATCTCGGCCTGACTTATGATCTCAGCCTGCCGACGCATTTCGCCCGCATCCTGCTGCGCGAACTTCGGCCGCATGCGCTGTTGCCGGCGGGCCATGCCCTGGCGGATCGCCCGTCGGTCAGCCTTGCGGATCTTGCCGCCTATCCGCTGATCACGACGGACCAGCCGCACAGCTGGCAGCACATGCTCGACCTGTTCCGCAGCCGCGGCCTTTCGCCAGCGGCCGACATGACGACGAGCTCGTTCGAACTGCAGCGCAGCATGGTCGCCAACGGCTTCGGCGTCGCGGTCAGCTATACCCGCCCGCACGGCGACCGCAGCTATGACGGGCTGCCGCTGATCTGCAAGCCGCTATCCGATCCGCTGCCCATGCAGCGGATCCTGCTCACCTATGACACGCATCAGCGTGTATCGAATGCAGCGCTGGCCTTCGTCGAGGTGGCCAGGGACTGGTTCGCCACCCGCGACATCTTTGCCTCGTGAAAGGCTGACGTGCACCACTCTCCCGCTTGACGCTTGACGGTTTCTGCCGCTGCTGCCACTCCATGGACATGGAAAACATCCAGTCGAAAGCGGCCCAGGGCCGTGTCGCCGATGCTCCGAACGGCCATTGGGTCTACCGCGTGCTGCCGCGCTCGATATGGCCCTATGCGCAGCTTGCCCGATGGGACAGGCCGATAGGCTGGCAGCTGCTGCTGTGGCCGTGCTGGTGGTCGGCGGCCTTGGCGGCAAGCGCCTATCCGCGTCCCGGCGACCCGCTGCTCTCACTGCTGCCGGCACCAGTGTATCTCGTGCTTTTCCTGGTCGGGGCCATCGCCATGCGTGGCGCCGGCTGCACCTACAACGACCTCGTCGACGAGGACATCGACAGCCAGGTGGAGCGCACGCGCTCGCGACCGCTGCCGTCGGGCAAGGCGACCCGCCGGCGGGCATGGCTGTTTCTCGTCCTGCAGGCTCTGGTCGGCCTCGTCGTGCTCATCCAGTTCAACAGCTTCGCCGTCCTGCTCGGCATCTGCTCACTGGCGGTCATCGCCATCTATCCATTCATGAAGCGGATAACCAACTGGCCGCAACTGGTGCTTGGCCTTGCCTTTTCCTGGGGCGCGCTGATGGGATGGGCGGTCGAGTTCGGCGATCTCGATGGGCCTGCCATCATGCTTTATATCGGCTCGATCCTGTGGGTGATCGGCTACGACACGATCTACGCGCATCAGGACAAGGAAGATGACGCCATCGTCGGCGTGCGCTCGACGGCACGCTTGTTCGGCGACAACACCAAGTCGTGGCTGGCAGGGCTTTATGGTGGCGCGCTGATCTGTTTTGCGATCGCCTTCGCGTCGGCGCAGGCGCCGGTGGTGGCGCTGGCCGGGCTGATTGCCGCCGGCGCCCATATGGCGCGGCAGATCGCGGTTCTGGATATCGACAATCCGGACCAATGCCTGCGACTGTTCAGGTCGAACAACCAGGTCGGCTGGCTGATCTTCCTCGGCCTGATCGGCGGCGCTGTGTGGGTGGCGCTGAAGCCGCTGGTTTAGCGGCTTCCCGTTTCAGCATTCCCAGCGGGATCATGCTCAGTCGCGCGAAATAATCTCCTGGCCGTCGATGACCAGCCTGAGACCGAGGGCGCCTGCTCTGCGGCGAGCGAGGAAACGCGGGCGGCGCGTGTTCGAAATCCGCCCCTTGCGCCTATCCTGCGGCGGCAGCGTCTTGATGGCGGCGCCGAGCGATTCTTCCAGGGTGCGGGCGACGCCGTCCGATTCGATCAGCAGCATCGGCAGACGGTAAGCGTCGGCCCAGGCGCGCCAGTCGGCTGCGACATCGTCGAGATCGTCGGCCACAAGCAGCGGCACCGACAGCATCGGGTCGTTGTGCAGGAGTTCCAGGGTCACCGTGACATTGCCGTCCGGGTCTTCCATGGCGCGGGCGGCAACGCCGCGGAACGCATTGGCGGGCAGAACGATGATCGCGGGCAGGCCGCTCATCTCGAGCAGGCGGCGGATCACGGCGCCGCGCTGGTCGATGGTGAAGGTTACATCGCCGTAGTCGTCGCGAGTCGCGTAGCTCACCACTTGCGGCAGGCGGAATGGGTCGAGACGCATGTTGCGTCCCGCCCAGACTGGCTTCAGTCCGGTGTTCATAGAGTGGCCTTCCTGTCTGTCTCCTGAGAGCCGGTGTCCGGTTCTCTCCGGGCCGGTTTTTCCAGCCTCGTTTGTATGGAGACAGTAGCGCGGGCTCCTTACCGCCCCGCTTAAGAAAGTCGGTTAAATTTTGCTGATCTCAGGGATGGTTATCGGAATCCCACCAGCCACAAGATGTCGAAAGGATCAGATAACCTTACCCGGATTCATGATGCCGGCCGGGTCGAAAGCGGCCTTAACCCTTCGCATCAGATCGATCGCCATCGGCGGCGCGGTGGCGATCAGTTCGTCGCGTTTCAACTGGCCGATGCCGTGCTCGGCCGAGATCGAACCGTGCAGGCTGCGCACCACATCGTGCACCGCCTTGTTCATGGGATGATAGAGAGCGAGGAACGCCTCATCGTCGCCGTCGACGGGCCGCGAAATGTTGTAGTGGAGATTGCCGTCGCCCATATGGCCGAAGCAGACGACGCGGGCACCGGCGCTCACCGACGCCACGGCGCCGGCAGCCTCCGCGATGAAACGCGGAATCGATGCAATAGGCACCGAAATGTCGTGCTTGATCGAGGCGCCCTCCGGCTTCTGCGCCTCGGGCAGCAGCTCGCGGAAATTCCAGAAGGCATCGCCCTGCGTGAGACTCGCGGCAATGACGGCGTCGCCGACGAATTCCTGTTCAAGGCCGGCCGAAAGCACGTCCTCGATCAAGGCTCTCGAATCCTCCGATGAACGACCGGACGAAATCTGCATCAGCACGTACCACGGCCAGTCCTCGATCAGCGGCCGCACCACGCCCTGGGCATGCGCCAGCGTGAAATCATAGGGCCGCTTGCCGATCAGTTCGAAAGCGGTGAGTGCTGCCCCGGCACGATCCATGGCCAGGCTGAACAGCGAAAGTGCTGCCTCTGGCGACGACAGGCCGGCGAAGGCGACTTCGCGCCCCTTCGGCTTCGGGAACAGTTTGAGCACGGCGGCGGTGATGACGCCGAGCGTGCCTTCGGCACCGACGAACAGGTTTTTCAGATCGTAGCCGGTGTTGTCCTTCTTCAGCTTGCGCAGGTCGTCGAACACCTCGCCGGTCGGCAGCACCACCTCGACACCGAGACAGAGTTCGCGCGCATTGCCATAGGCAAGCACGCCGGTGCCGCCGGCATTGGAGGAAAGATTGCCGCCGATCTGGCAGGAGCCTTGCGCGGCCAGCGACAGTGGGAACAGCCGGTCGGCGGCGTCGGCCGCCTCCTGCAGCGTCTGCAGGATGACACCGGCCTCGACCGTCACCGTGTTGGACAAGACATCGATTTCACGGATGCGGTTCAGCCGCGACAGCGACAGGACGATTTCGCGCCCGGACCTGTCCGGCACCTGGGCACCGACCAACCCGGTGTTACCGCTTTGCGGCACGATTGGCGTGCCTGTCTCGGTCGCCAGCCGCATGATCCGGCTGACTTCGTCGACGCTGCCCGGCCGCAGCACCAACGATGTCGCGCCGTGCCAGAGCCCCCGTCGCTCAATGAGGTAGGGCGCGATATCGCGCTCGTCGCGCAGTGCATATTTGTCGCCGACGATCGCCGTGAAGCGATCTATGAGAGCGGGATCGAGTGTCTCTGTGATTTCGGTCATGGGGGAAAACTATGTTGCGGGTTGTGGATGTCACGAGGCGCGGCGGCACGCGACAGCCGATCGTTGATCGCTTCGCCGAGCCCGTCGAAGGGAATAGGCTCGACGGCGATGGTCCGCGCGCCGCTGCGGTCGAGCTCCTGCATATAGGCGAACAGATTGCTCGCCGCTTCGCGCAGGTCCCCGGTTTCGGATAAATTGAGGAAGGCTTCGGCGCGGCGCCAGCCTTGCGCCCTCTGGCTGCCGAAGCCGAGCAAAGCCTCGCCCTCGCCGACCGTGCCGGCATGGAGCCGCATCGCAGCACCTGGCGCATAGTGCGAGGCAAGCATGCCCGGCGCCTCGATACCGGCGATGCCGCCGCGCAACAATTCCATGCCGATGGCCGCCTCGATCTCCGCGGCGGCGATGCCGCCGGGCCTCAGCAGCCGCAATCTGTCCCCCTCGGCCTTGAGAATCGTCGATTCCAGCCCGACCGGCGTCGCCCCGCCATCGACCACCAGCTTTATCCGCGCACCGAGATCGGCGGCCACCGCTTGCGCGGTCGTTGCGCTGATCCTGCCGGATGAATTGGCGCTGGGCGCTGCAAGCGGGCGGCCGAGCCTGGCGATCAGCTCGCCGCCAAAGCCCCTCGGCATGCGCAAGGCAATCGTATCGAGCCCGGCGGTGACCAGCGGATGGATGCCGTTGCCGGGTCGTTGCGGCAGCACCAGCGTCAGCGGACCTGGCCAGAATGCCAGCGCCAGTTTCCTGGACAGCGGATCGAACAGCGCGAGGCGCTCTGCCATCGCCATATCTGCGACATGAGCGATCAGCGGGTTGAAGCGCGGCCGGCCCTTGGCCTCGAAAATGCGCGCCACACCGATGCCGTTGGTGGCGTCGCCGGCAAGCCCGTAGACGGTTTCCGTCGGGATGGCGACGACATCGCCCTCCCTGAGCAGCGCCAGCGCCCGCTCCAGCGCCTCGCCCGAGCCAAGTATTTCAGCCACTCTCGTCACCTCACAGATGCGGGGTGCGTAGTACGACGGCGGCCGTTGGGCAAGTCGCTGTTGGGTAACCGATTGTTGGCGAGCAGGAGCATTGGCGATTTATCAATCCCTAAAATGCTATGTTTCCACGAAAGCCGGCATCAATTCTGGCCTGCTATCGAACAGCTTCTGGGCAAAGGGGAGCGATATCAGTGTCTGCGCGTATCTTGTTGGGTATCATTCTTGCTGCTGCGGCCGGCGAAGCCCAGGCGTCATCCCTGGTTTTTCCAGGCACGCCATCCTCCACACCATCGATCGTCAGGATCGGCGCCCCCAACCAGCCTGGAACCGCCGATGCAGTCAACGCCAGCGATGCGCGGTCGGTGGTGGCAATAGGGGAATCGCAGCCCGACGTCACCGATGAAAAGGTAGCGGCGATCCCGGACAAGCCCGCGACCGGGCACGGCTTCCAGCCAGGCCCGATGGTCATTCGTGGCGGCGTTACCGGTCCCGACTTCCCGGCACCGGCGCCAACCGCTGCACCAGCGACAGGTACTGCGCCGGCCGCTGGCACGGCGCCGGCAACGGCCACCGCCTCCGCAGCCCCCTCGGGGACCGAGAACCAACCCACCCCGCCGAGTCCCCCGGCGCCGGCTGCAGGTCAGCGCATGCCTCCCAACGGCTACACCAAATAGCCCCGGCTTGAAGACAGGCTGACATCGATGGCGTGACTTGACGGCGGTCTGGCGCCCGGCGCACCATTGCCAAGCAAACCCCGTTTCGGTTTATGTCAGCCGCAGGACGCCATCGCCTGTATTTCGCCAGGCGGTTTTGGCAGACGGGATTTCATCACTAGGGGGTAAAGGGGGGGACCATGAGAAAAGCTGGAATCGTAACCGGGGCTGGCCTTCTGCTGGCGTCACTGCTTGGCGTCGTCGCAGCTCACGCCGACGACATGCTGGGATCTTATGTCGCGCGCATTTCCGATCGCGACCATCAGGCGAGTGACGGCTATGCGCTGGACAATGCCGCGCAGATGGTGCGGCAGGACCGCGCCAACTGGCACAAATTCCACCGCCGTGACAGCGACGACGAGGGTGATGGCTGGTTCAGGACCAACGGCCAGCGCGCCGACCTGCAACGCATGCTGGAACGCGGCGGCGCGATGAGTTCCTCGACCAAGCGCGCCATCGTCAATGGCGAACCGCTGATCCAGGTCGATGTCTACGAAAACAGCGTGCGCGTCAGCATTCTCGAGAACTGACCGGGCCGTCGCCCGGGGCGGCTGACAGTCGGCTTCGGGGACGACTGACAGGGAAAGGCGGCGCCTCAGCACCGCCTTGCCATCGATGGAACCGGCGGCTGAAAAAATCAGGCCGCTTCTTCCTTGTCGTCATCTTCTTCGGACTCGTCGCCTTCAGCCTTCACGCTATCCTCGGCGTCGTCTTCGTCTTCGTCCTCGTCGTCTTCATCTTCGTCGTCATCCGAGAGCGTGGCAGTTTCGGTGGACTCTTCGCGTCGTCATCAGACAGGTCAGCGGCTTCGACCGCTGCGGCGGCGGCATGATCGAGGATGGTTTCGGAAGCGGATTCAAGCGCCTCGGCGGAAGCCGGGGTTTCTTCTGTCACTTCGATGTCGTGATCGGAATTCATAGAAGCCTCCGTGGGGTTGGGGAACATGTCCCTTTTGCCACGGAGAGATCATCGCCATATGCCTGTAAGCCGGCTCGAACGGCCGGCGGCAAAGAATATTTTCTTCGCCTTAACCTGCGATCTTCGAGAAATCCGCGACCTGGCCGGTGGCCGCGCGGATGCGGGCGAGCAGCGCCAGGCGGTTGGCACGCACCGCCTGATCCTCATCGTTTACAAGAACATGCTCAAAGAATGAATCAACCGGTTCGCGCAACACGCTAAGCGCCAGCAAGGCGGCGGAAAAGTCATCGTTTTGAATCGCTTCGCCGGCTTGCTTCTCAGCCTGATTCACCGCCGCAAACAGCGATTTCTCGGCATCCTCGCGCAAGAGTGCCGACTCAACGGTTTCGGCGACCACCGTTTTCTTCTTCTCCTCGGCGGCCAGAATGTTGGCCGCACGCTTGGTGCCGGCGAGCAGGTTCTTGCCATCCTCGGTGTCGAGGAAGGAGCCCAGCGCCTCGACCCGGCGCACGATCTGCAGCAGGTCGTCATTGGACGATTGGCCAATCTCCCCCCTTGTGGGGGAGATGCCCGGCAGGGCAGAGGGGGGTACTTGGCGCTGAGAGGACGGCGGGACAGCGCCCCCCTCTGTCGGCTTCGCCGACATCTCCCCCTCTAGGGGGGAGATCGGGCGCGAACCTGTCGCCAGCACCGCATCGATCAGGTCGTGCCGAGCGCCTTGATCGCGGAGGTAGACCTTTAGGCGATCGTGGAAGAAGGCCAGGAGGTCGCGATCCCCAGACTTTCCGTCGCCGGCGTGCGCCCGTGCACTCACATAGTCGCCACCCAACTTGACCTGCTCTTCAGCGTGCCGGCGGTCGATCTGGTCTTCAATGATTCTTCGATGTTCAGCTACGATCGAAAGAAGGCTTACCGGCGTCTCGTTATCCAGCACCAGCCTCACCACCCCAAGAGCAGCTCTGCGCAGTGCGTAGGGATCCTTCGACCCGGTCGGCTTTTCATCGATCGCCCAAAAGCCGACCAGCGTATCGAGCTTGTCGGCGAGCGCGACAGCGACCGACACTGGATCGCTCGGTACGCGATCGGACGGGCCCTGCGGCTTGTAGTGTTCCTCCGCTGCAGCGGCGACCGATGCATGCTCGCCCTGAAGCAGCGCATATTTGCGACCCATAGCGCCTTGCAGTTCTGGGAACTCGCCAACGACTTCGGTGGTGAGATCGGCCTTGGCCAAGACGGCAGCGCGCCGCGCCAGTGCCGGATCGGCGCCGATGATCGGCGCCAGTTCCTCGGCAAGCCGCGCAATCCGCTCCACCCGTTCGCCTTGCGTGCCGAGCTTGGCGTGGAAAGTCACGCCGAGATGGTCGAGGCGGGCCATGCGCTGGTCGAGCGGCTTCTTGAGATCAAGCCCGAATTTTTCCGCCGATGCCTCGAGCTCACGCAGGTCAGGCAAGTCGCCCTGGTCGGTCGTCCAGAAATAGAGCGCATCGGACAGGCGGGCGCGCACCACCTTGCCATTGCCGTGGGCGATCTCCTTGCCGCCATCCCTCGCTTCGATATTGGCGGTGAGGATGAAGCGATTGGAAAGCGCGTCGTCGAAACCCTGCGGCCGCGTCACAAAGCACTTCTGGTTGGCGCGAATGGTCAGCCGGATCACTTCGGCTGGAATGGCGAGGAATGCCTCCTCGAACTCGCCCATCAGCACGACCGGCCATTCGACCAGCCCGGACACTTCCTCCAGCAGCCCTTCGTCCTCAACCAGATCAAGCCCGTTGGCGAAGGCGAGATTGCGGGCATCGGCAAGGATGATCTCCTTGCGCCGGTCGGCATCGAGCACGACCTTGGCCGCTTCCAGCTTGGAGACATAGTCGTCGAAGCGGCGCACCGTGATGGCATCCGGCGCATGGAAGCGGTGGCCATAGGTGATGTTGCCGGAGCGAATGCCGTCGATCTCGAAATCGACCACGACAGGCTCCTCTGTTTCCGGGCCGAAGGTGCACAGGATCGATTGCAGCGGCCGTACCCAGCGCAGTGAACCGGGCTTGGCCGAGGCCGGCCCCCAGCGCATCGATTTCGGCCACGGAAAATTGCGGATGATGCCCGGCACCAGTTCGGCGATGATCTCCTCCGCCGCCCTGCCCGGCTTCGAAATGTGGGCGACATAAAAATCGCCTTTCTTCGGATCGGAATGGACATGCGCCTCGGCGATCGAGGAAAGTCCGGCCTTGCGCAGGAAACCCTGGACCGCCTGTTCAGGCGCCGATGTCGAAGGCCCCTTGATCTCTTCGCTTATATCCTTCGAGCGCGCGGTCAGGCCCCTGATGTCGAGGGTCTGCCGCCGCGGCGTCCAGTACTCGCGCGCCGCCTCATAGGTCAGTCCCGCCTCGACCAAACCGTCGGTCAGCATCTTCCTGAGATCACCCGCCGCCTTGCGCTGCATGCGCGCAGGGATTTCCTCGGAGCGAAGTTCTAGAAGCAGGTCAGGCATCGGGGTCAGCTCATGCGGGAGAGTGGTCCGGGCGGGGCATAGCAACTCGGCTGGCTGCTGTCACCCTTTACACAAATTTTGACCGCCCTGTCGGGACGAGACCACGCCACCCGTCCTTGGATCAAAGATTTCCATGAACCGAACGCAGCGCTGAAGCGACCCACGCTCAGGCAGGGAACATTTGGCTCAACGATCATGAAAACGGCATCCAGACTTCTGCAGATCCTCGCACTCGGCGCCTGCTTCACCGCGCAGGCTCACGGTGCCTTCTCGATGCCAGGCGTTCGACAGGCATTGCGCACGATCGACGGTGCCAGCAGCCAGAACATACTGCCGATCAAAGCTTCCTTCGAGATGATGAAGCGGGCCTGAGACTCAGGCCGCCAAGCCACCCGCCTGCGTCTTCAAAAATGCCTCACCGCAAGCCTTGGCCAGATTGCGCACCCGCAGGATATAGCTCTGCCGCTCGGTGACCGAAATCACGCCGCGTGCGTCGAGCAGGTTGAAGACATGGCTGGCCTTGATGCACTGGTCGTAGGCCGGGAAAACCATGCGGTGCATCGGCAGATTGTCGTTCGATGCCGGCGCGCCGGCGTCGAGCAGCGCCTTGCACTCGGCCTCGGCGTCCTCGAAGTGGCGCAGAAGCATCGCCGTGTTGGCGTATTCGAAATTGTGGCGCGAATATTCCTGCTCGGCCTGCAGGAAGACATCGCCATAGGTGACCTTGTCGGCGCCTTCGCGGCCGTTGAAATTGAGGTCGTAGACATTGTCGACGCCCTGCACATACATGGCCAGCCGCTCCAGCCCGTAAGTTAGTTCGCCGGCCACAGGCGCGCATTCGATGCCGCAGACCTGCTGGAAATAGGTGAACTGCGAGACTTCCATGCCGTCGCACCAGCATTCCCAGCCGAGACCCCAGGCGCCCAGCGTCGGGCTTTCCCAATCATCCTCGACGAAGCGGATGTCGTGCAGCAGCGGATCGACGCCGATCGCCGCCAGCGAGCCGAGATAGAGCTCCTGCAAATTGGGCGGGTTCGGCTTCAGGATCACCTGGTACTGGTAATAATGCTGCAGCCGGTTCGGGTTCTCGCCATAGCGGCCATCCTTGGGACGACGCGAGGGTTGGACATAGGCAGCGTTCCAGCGTTTTGGGCCGAGCGCGCGCAGCGTCGTTGCCGGATGAAACGTGCCGGCGCCGACTTCCATGTCGTAGGGCTGCAGGATGACGCAGCCATAGGCCGCCCAATAGTTGTGCAAGGTCAGGATCAGCCCCTGGAACGAGCGGCTGGGATGCATATGGGCGGGGATTTCAATTGTCACGGGTGGCCTCGACAGCACAGGCTAGCTTGCCGGCACGTCCTAGAGACCCAGCAGCAAAGCGTCAAGCAAAGCACGCCGATGCCGTCACCCCGACATTATGGACAATGTTGAAAGCTTTGCAGGGGCTGGCCCATTGCCCATCTCTCGGGCCTACGCTCTGTTTGCCTGTGCAGCAACGACAACAGGTTTCAGCCATGCCCAGCCCGATCGTCATCCGCCCTGTCGCGCGACAGGATTTCGAGCAATGGCTGCCGCTGTGGGATGGCTACAATGCATTTTATGGCCGCTCGGGCGAAACGGCCCTGCCGGGTGAGATTACCCAGATGACATGGTCTCGTTTCTTCGATGCCTATGAGCCGGTCCACGCGCTGGTGGCCGAAGGCGAGGGACAGCTTCTCGGCCTCGTGCACTATCTCTTCCATCGCAGCACCACGGCGATCGCACCGAATTGCTATCTGCAGGACCTTTTCACCACGCAGGCATCGCGTGGCAAAGGCATCGGACGGGCGCTGATCGAGGGCGTCTACGAGCGCGCCCAGGCGGCCGGCTCGGGCCGCGTGTACTGGCTGACGCATGAGACCAATCACACGGCGATGAAGCTTTACGACAAGGTCGCCGAACACTCCGGCTTCGTCGTCTATCGCAAGCTCTTCTGAGGCAGCCGGCCTAATACGGTTCAAACGAAAACGGGACTCCGAAAGAGCCCCGCTTGCGTTGAATTCAAATGGCTGACTTCATCCCTTCGGGGCGGGCACCGGCTCCGGCTTGACCTTCGGGGTCTCCTGCGCCGTGTTGGATTCGATCGGCGGCAGGCCCTTCATCAGCTTCTGCTGCAAGTTGGCCAGCACATCGGGATCCGGCTTCAGGTCGCGAGCCTGGTTCCACTGGAAGGTGGCTTCCAGCTTGCGGCCGACGCGCCAGTAGGCGTCGCCGAGGTGATCGTTGAGAACCGGATCTTCCGGCTTCAGCGACACGGCGCGTTCCATTTCGCGCACCGCGTCATCGAACCTGCCGAGGCGGAAATAGGCCCAACCCAGCGAATCGACGATGTAACCGTCGCTCGGCCTGAGGTCGACGGCCTTTTGAATCATCGCCAGGCCTTCCTTGAGGTTCATGTTCATGTCGACCCAGGAATAGCCGAGATAGTTCAGCACTTGCGGCTGGTCGGGGAACAGTTCCAGCGCCTTGCGGAAGTTCGGCTCGGCCTTGGGCCATTCCTTCAGGCGCTCATAAGCGATGCCGCGCTGGTAGAAGATGTTCCAGTTGGCCGCGGTCGGCGCCTTCAGCACCTCGACGGCCTTATCGTAGAGAGTGGCGGCCGAACGGAAATCGTCCTTCGAGGAATAGACGCCACCGAGCGCCAGATAGGCGCGCATGTCATTGGGATGGGCGTCGACCAAGGCTTTCAGATGGGTGATCGCTTCTTCGTGACGGTCGAGATCGGCAAGATTGAGGCCGAGTTGCAGGTCCGAAAGCTCCTTCAGCGGCGAAGCGGCGGGAATCCGGCGATAGAGCGCGATGGCACCTTCGCCGTCCTTCAATTGCTCGGACACGGCGGCGAGTTGCACAAGGGCAGCGTCGCTATCTGGCTTCAAAGCAAGCGCATATTGCAGATAGAGGCGGACGAAGGGCTCGCCGCCACCACGGTTGAGCGCGGTGGCGAGGTCGAGCAGGATTTCGGAGGCGCCATCGGATGGACCGGCAACCAGCGGCGCAATCTTGTCGCCTTTTGCAATTCGGTCGCGCAAGGCGACGATTTCCAGCTTGCCCGGCGAAAACGCCTCGGCCTGGTCGAGCACCGACAGGGCCTTGGTCTTGTCGCCCTTGCGAGCCAGGAACGAGGCGTAAGCCTGGGCGTTGCGCATCCAGGTTTCGGGAGCGGCACCACCGGCGGCGGTGTCCTGCATGGTCGCGGCATAGATCGCCTCGGCCTTTTCGGGCATGCCGGATGCATCAGCGATCAGGGCACGGTGGAACGACTTGAACAGGCCGAACCAATCCGGCCCCTGCAGCTTGTCGATGGACGCCATCGCATCGGCAGGCTCGCCGGCGCCTTGCTGCGCCCAGCCGGACATCACCCCGGAGATCAGCCGGTCGAGATCGGATTCCAGCGACAGCTTGAGCCAGTACTGCGCCTTGGTGAAATCCTTCTTGTGGAAGGAATCGACGGCGAGCGCCAACCGCGAGAAACGCTCGACGTCAGGCACTTCCTTGAGCTTGTCGGCATAGACCAGGGACTCGTCGAAGCGCCCTTGCGCGATCAGCGACAGCATCAGGCTCTGCTGCAGGCCGGTGTCGCTCGGGTCAAAGGCCAATGCTTGCTTGTAGTAGGCGATGGCGCTGTCGAGGTCGTTATCGCCTTCGGCGATCCGGGCTGCCAGATAGGCGCCCGAAAACGACGTGATCTTGACCGGTTCGCTGGTCTGCTTGGCATAGGCCGGCAAAGCCGAGATCGCCATGCCTGTCACAATTGCCAGCCTTGTCAGCCAGCGCGCACATCCTTGCCGCATCGTATCCCTTTCAGCCAGGCGCCATCTCCGCGTCAGCGGGATCGGCGTAGACTCGATCTTTCCAGGCAAAGCATGGCCTTTTTGGGGTCGCGCTTCAATCCGCCTCGAATTCACAATCCGGGCACCCGATTAACAAACCATGGCGACAGGGGGCAGTTTTCCGATTTGAATTTCGGCCATGGCCCTGCGCAGCGCCGAATATATCACAGCTTCGACCCTTGAGCTCGGCTTCGACCGCTAAGGCTCGGGGCCAATATCAGCCCTCGGCTGGCGACGCGGACCGCTGCACCAGCGCGTCGCTATATCCACCGGCCGCTATCGTGCTGCACAGTTCGTTCCATTCGCAGCCGCCGCAGGCCTTGCGTACAAGGCCAGCCGAAAACGCCTGCCGCATCCGGGCTAAGGTCCCCGTGTCGAGATCGAGGTGGGTGCCGACACGGATTGGCCGCGCCAGCAATTCCTCTACATCCAGCGCGGCGAGCCGGTCCCGCTCGACGACGCTCTCGTTGAAGCAGTGAGGTTCCGGCTCGTCGAGCAGTGGAGCGCAGACATCGTCGGGGCCGGAAACGAGGAGGATGTCCTCGCCCCGGCTCAGGCGCTCCGCGACGCGATCATAATTGGCGATGAAGGCGGGGCTGTATCCCTTGCCCACATAGGTGAGCAGGCAAAGAAGGTGATGGGCGCGCAGCCTGATCGTCACGGATTGGCCGGCTTCGCCTTGCCGCCGGGAAGGGCCATGAGGGTCGCGGCACCCAGCGCTGACTTGAGCAAGCCGCCGACGATGAACGGCAGGAAGCCGAAGGCAACGGCCTGTTCGGCTCCAATCATGATGGCAAGCCATGCTGTGCCAAGCACAAGGCAGGCAAGGTTGCCAAGCAGCATGGCGACGAAGGCAAGCATCACCCTTTTGCCGTTCCAGCCGCGTTCGGCCAGCCAGCCGACCAGCGCGCCGACAAGCGGGAAGGCGAAGAGATAGCCACCCGTCGGCCCGACGAAATACGACGCGCCCCCTACCCCTCCGGACAGAACCGGCAAGCCGATGGCCCCCTCGACCAGCCAGGCGACGATGGTCAGCGCGCCAAGCCGCCAGCCATAGAGGGCGCCGATCAGGGTCACCGCAAAGGTCTGCATGTTTACCGGGACCGGCACCATCGGCACCTCGATATAGGACGCCAGCGCCAGGAACAGCGTGCCAAGCACGACGGCTCCAACCTGCCAGGCAAGAGAACGATCCTGGAGCCGGAGCGGACTGAACGACGGCTTGCCGGGTGAGAATGCGACGTCTGTCATTGGGATTCCTTCGATCGATTGCAAATTATAGATAATTTCTGTTTTCGATCTATTATCGAATCCACACTTCCCTGGGGATTGCAAGCCCTGGCTTTGGCGGAGGCCGTCTAACCCACGATGGCAAAAGCTTCGCGCGTCGTCCCGGAGGCCGTCCTGACCGGCTTGCGGCCAATCCATTGGACGTGCCGCCCCAGTGTGACGGCCGCGGATTCGGTGTTTCCCTGCCGCAAGGCGGAGAGGATCGCGCGATGGTCCTGATCGGTGCGCGTCTCCCACTCCGAGCGCCATGCCGCGAACAGGAAACGTGCGCTTGCCGCATGCAGGTCGTCGATGGTCGCGAGCAGGCGCGGCATGCCGCATGGCGACAGGATCAAGCGGTGGAAGGCGCGGTTGGCCTCTTCCCACGACCTGACATCGCGGGACTTGTCGCCGGCCTTGGTCGCCTCTTCCGCGAGATCGAGAATGGCCGATGTCAGGTGCGGCGCGGCGTGGCGCAGCGCCAGCACTTCGAGTGCCGCCCGCATTTCGGCGACCTCCTTGACCTCGCCCAGATCGAAAGACGCGACACGCACGCCGCGGCGCGGCTCGCCGATGGCCAGTCCCTGCGCCTCTAGACGGCGGAAGGCCTCGCGCACCGGAACATGGCTGGTTTGGAATTCCTCGGCGATATGATCCTGCCGAAGCCTGGCCCCTGGCTCGATCGCACCGGAGATGATGCGGTCCGCCAGAACCTTGCTGATGCGCACCGCGATGGTGTCGTCTGTGCCCTTTGCCATGTTTATAGATAATTTGCGGCAGGGCAGCTTGTCGAGCCAATTGCAGTCGAAATCGCGAGGCGCCAGAAGCAAGACTCAAGCCTGTGAGACGAAACCGTCGAGCGCAGGCATCGCCACGGTGATAAGGTCATGCAGCCGCTTCTTCGGCACCCCGTCGCGCGCCTGCACAGAGAGGCCAAACAACAGTGTGGTGTAGTAGTCGCCAAGCGCTTCCGGATCAGTATTCGGCTTGAGGTCGCCGTCGCGAACACCCTTTTTCAAGCGCTCCACAATCAACGCATTGCGCGCCAGTCGGCGCTCGGCCAGCCAGTGCAGCACGTTATCGTTTTCCGTGGCGCAGTTGGTGGCGGCCGAGACGACCATGCAGCCTTTCGGCAAGTCCGGCCTTGTGTAGATATCGATCGCATCGCGCAGCAACCGCTCGACAAACCGCCTTGCGGTCGGCTCCTCGGCAAGCGCGCTGGTGGCGAAGCTTCCTTCGCTGGTTTCGTAGAGAACAACGGCTTCGCGAAACAGATCCTCCTTCGAGCCAAAGGCGGCATAGATGCGCGCCGAGGCTAGGCCAAGCATGGAGACGAGGTCGGCCATCGAGGTGCCCTCGTAGCCGCGCATCCAGAAGGCATCGCGCGCTTTCTGCAGAGCCTGGGCTCTGTCAAACTCCCTTGGCCGTCCCGCCATTGCAGCCTCCATTTCTTTATCGATCCACAAATAATCCGCTTGACTCCGGATTGCAAATTCAATTCTTTGTCGATCGATAAAGAATCAAAAGGAGATTGGCATGAGTTCATTCGATCAAGGGCTGCCGTTCGGCGCCATGGCGACACAGGGAGAGGTTGGCGCGAAGCTCGGCGCTACGCTGGCATTGCTCGCCTTCGCCCAGCTTATCATCGCTCTCGACATCAACATCGTCTTCGTGGCGCTGCCCGAAATCGGGGCTGGACTGGGCTTTTCCGGCCAGACCTTGCAATGGGTGGTGAGCGCCTACACCGTGTTTACCGGCGGTTTTCTGCTGTTCGGCGGCCGAGCCGCCGACCTTATCGGTCAGCGCCGCATTTTCATCTTCGCTCTCTGGCTCTATGCGCTTTCGTCGCTGGTCGGCGGCCTCGCCTGGTCGCCGGAAATCATCATCGCTGCCCGCGCTGTACAAGGCATCGGCGGCGCTTTCCTGTTCCCGGCGACGCTCTCGCTGATCAACCGCCTGTTTGCCGAAGGACCGGAACGCAACAGGGCGCTGGCGGTGTGGGGCGGTGCCGGCGCGAGCGGCCTCACCCTTGGCTCACTGGCCGGTGGATTCCTGACAGGCGCCTTCGGCTGGTCGTCGGTCTTCTACGTCAATGTGCTGCTGGCAGGCATCGCCATCATCGCCGCTTTTGCCATCATTCCACGCGACCCCAAGCGGCGCGAGCACCGCAACTTCGATCTCCCGGGCGCGCTGACCGTCACCGCAGGCGCCACATTGCTGGTCTTCACGCTGGTCCAGGGACCTGAATATGGCTGGGGTTCGCCAGCGATCATCGCCAGCGCCGCGCTGGCAGCGATCTTCATCATCGCCTTCGCGCTGATTGAGGCGAAGAGCGCTGACCCGCTGATGCCGCTGCGGCTGTTCCGCAATCGCAGCCTCGTCGCCGGCATGACGATCACCTTCCTGTTCATGGGAACGTTCGGGGCCCTGCCCTATTTCCTCACCGTCCTGTTGCAGACCGTGCATGGCTTCACCGCGCTGGAAACCGGCCTCGCCTTCCTGGTGCCGTCGATCGCCATCGCCGCCGGCACGCAGCTCGGTGAACGCCTGGCAACGCGCTTTTCAACCCGCTCGACCCTGGTCGGCGGCATGGTCATAGGGGCGGCCGGCACGGCGCTGATGGTCCTTGGAGCATCAGCCAACAGCTTCTATCTGGCTCTCGTTCCAGGGCTGATCATCTCCGGTGTCGGACAGGGCATCGTCTGGACCGCCATGTGGATCGCGGCCGCGTCGGGCGTGGCTCACGACGAACAGGGCGTCGCCTCGGGGATGGCCTGCACGACGCTCAACATCGGCAACGCGATCGGCATGGCGACGTTGATCGCGATCGCCAACAGCCATGTCGGCGGATTGAGCGGCGATGCACTGAAGGCCGCGATAGCCGACGGCATACAGATCGCCTTCTGGCTGGCGGCGGCGGGCATCGTTGTCAGCCTGCTTGCCGCAATCGCTTTGCCGGGAAAGGCGAAGTAGCCGGCAACCGGGTGACGCCGCTCAGTTCACCCGGCTGATGCAGAAATCGATGACGTCGATCAGCGCCGATTTCTGCGGCGTCGCTTCCAGCGGCGCCAGCGCGTCGCGGGCGATCTCGCCGAAATGGCGGGCGCGTCCGATCGTGTCGGCAATGGCGCCATGGCGAGTCATCAGGCCGATCGCCTTTTCCAGACCGGCGTCATCGGTGACATTGTCCTCGATGGCACGCTTCCAGAAAGTGCGCTCGGCCTTCGTGCCCCGCCGATAGGCGAGAATGACCGGCAAGGTCACCTTGCCTTCGCGGAAATCGTCGCCGACATTCTTGCCGAGATCCTTGCTGGTGCCGCCATAGTCCAGCGCGTCATCGATCAGCTGGAAGGCAAGGCCGAGATTCATGCCGTAGGAGCGCAGCGCCGCACGATCGTTGCGGGTCGCCTGGGCAATGACGGGGCCGACCTCGGCAGCAGCCGAAAACAGTGCGGCGGTCTTGGCCTTGATGACGGCGAAATGCTCGTCCTCGGTGGTTTCGAGGTTCTTGGCGGCGGCAAGCTGCATAACCTCGCCCTCGGCGATGATGGAGGCAGCACTCGACAGGATATCGAGCGCTTCGAGCGAGCCGACATCGACCATCATGCGGAAAGCCTGGCCGAGCAGGAAGTCGCCGACCAGCACGCTTGCCTGGTTGCCCCAGATCATGCGGGCGGTCTTCTTGCCGCGCCGCATGCCGCTCTCGTCGACGACATCGTCGTGGAGAAGCGTCGCCGTGTGCATGAATTCGACGGAGGTGGCGAGCTTGACGTGGCCCTCGCCGGCATAGCCGAACATCTGCGCGGCGGCCAGCGTCAGCATCGGCCGCAGCCGTTTGCCGCCGGACGAGATCAAATGGTTGGCGACCTCCGGGATCATCTCGACGTCGGAGCCGGCCTTGGACAGGATCAATTCATTGACGCGCCCCATATCCGCCACTGTCAGATCGATCAGATCCTTGATGGAGGCGGGCTCCCGCTTCCCGTTTTCGATGTTGAGAACGACACCCACAACAATCACTCCCGTCTTGGTATAGAGCGTGCGACGGCACCCTTAGTCCCTGCATGGACTCTAGGGCGGCGGACATGGCCACGGCAAGTGGCGAATTGGCGCGGCGTCGATGACGGAATGTCAACGACCCGAGAGGGAACGGGGACCCGAGAGGGAACGGGGCTCTGCCTCGGAATCCCCTCCCCGTTTACATCAATAGCGCAAACTGCGAGTTTCATACGATGATAGAACTTGTCCGCACCAACGATGCCGTGATCATCTCCTTTGTTGAATCGCTGATGCGCGACGCCGGCATCGCCTGCTTTGTCGCCGATCAGAATATGAGCATTCTAGAAGGGTCGATCGGCCTTTTGCAGAAACGCGTCATGGTCGATGCCGACCAGGCCGACGCGGCACGGCGCATCCTGACGGATGCCGGCATCGCCAACGAAATCCGCGGAAAATAATGTCCGCCGCGCCCGCCGCCCTTGTCCCGGACACGCCGGCCCATACGGTCGACGCTTTCCATCGCGGCCGATTCTGGCTCGTGCAGCCCAAACATGGCGGTCATCGCGCCGGCATGGATGCGATGATGCTGGCGGCCTCCGTGCCATCGACCTTTAGCGGGCGCCTGGCCGATTTCGGCGCCGGAGCCGGAGCTGCCGGACTGGCGGTGCTGTCACGCTGCCCGGCGGCAGAGGCGGTGCTTGTCGAACGCGCGCCGGAAATGGCGGCCTTCGCGGCGGCGACGCTTGCCCATCCCGGCAATGCCCATCTCAGCGATCGCGCATCCGTGCTGGGCGCCGATGTCACCGTATCGGGCCGGGCGCGGGCAGCCGCCGGCCTCGCCGACAACGACTTCGACTTCGTCATCATGAACCCGCCGTTCAATGCTCCCCGGGACCGCGCCACATCGGATCGCCTGCGAAAGGAAGCCCATGTCATGGAGGACGGGCTGTTCGAGAGCTGGATCAGAAGTGCGGCGGCGGTGGTGAGGCCGCGCGGCGGGTTCGCCGTAATCGCCCGGCCCGAACAGCTCGGAGCCATTCTCGATGCGATCGCCGGCCGCTTCGGCGATGCCGAGATGCTCGCCGTCCACCCTCGTCCCGATGCGGCGGCGATCCGCATCGTCGTGCGGGCAGCGCTCGGGACACGGGGAAAGCTTGCCATCCGCCCGCCCCTGATGCTGCACGCGCAATCAGGCAACGGCCCCGACGAGCGCAGCGAAATGATCACCAACGGCCTCGCCTCGCTGTTCGGAGATTGAGCTATTCTGCCCGGCCACATTGCCGTTGGCCGGGAAATCCCTACATGCCTGCAACCTATCGACCGGAGACCGCGCCCTCGTGAAACGACTCATCAACCGCCTGTTGCCGAAATCCTGGCGCTCCACCGTCGTCACCATTCCGGTCATCCGGCTGCACGGCACCATCATGGCAGGCGGTGGCCAGTTTCGGCCGAGCCTGTCGCTGGCTTCCACCGCCGGCCTCATCGAGAAGGCGTTTTCCTACGACGCGCCGGCGGTCGCCATCTCGATCAATTCGCCGGGCGGCTCGCCGGTGCAGTCTAGGCTGATCTTCAAGCGCATCCGTGACCTGGCCACGGAAAAGAACAAAAAGGTACTGGTCTTCGTCGAGGATGTCGCGGCGTCGGGCGGCTACATGATCGCGGTCGCCGGTGACGAGATCTTTGCCGATCCGTCCTCCATCGTCGGGTCGATCGGCGTCGTCTCGGCTTCGTTTGGCTTCCCGGAACTGATGAAGAAGATCGGCATCGAGCGACGTGTCCACACCGCTGGCCAGAACAAGGCGGTGCTCGATCCGTTCAAGCCCGAGAAAAAGGAAGATGTCGAGCGGCTGAAGGCGCTGCAGCTCGAGGTGCACGCAACCTTCATCGACCTCGTCAAGGAGCGGCGCGGCACGAAACTGAAGGACGATCCGGACCTGTTCACCGGCCTGTTCTGGACCGGCATCAAGGGCCTCGAACTCGGGCTGGTCGATGCGCTCGGCGACATGCGCACTGTGCTCAAGACCCGTTTCGGGGCGAAAACCCAACTCAGGCTGATCACGACACCGCGCGGTTTCCTTAGCCGCTTCGGCCTGTTCGGCTCAAGCAAGGGCTTTTCAGCGCCCGATATCGCAGCCGCTGCCGCCAGCGGCGTGATCGATGCGGCGGAAGAGCGCGCATTGTGGTCTCGCTTCGGGCTTTGAAAACCCGGCAAAACCGTCTAGCATGAGAGCTTGAGTTTCATGCATGTCGTGTTCCCAAAAGCGGGTCGACATGCATCAACCGACCCGACCGGCCGCCTTCGCCGGCCCAGCGTGGGAGGAGTTTTGGCATGCCGCAGATCATTTTCTTCGCCGTCGTTGGCGTTGCCGCCTATTTCGGCTACCGCACCTTCATTAGGGAAGCCGAGCGCGTGACCGCCAAGGTGCGGCGCACAGAAAAGCAAACGGCCAACGGCGCGATCGGCACTTTGGTCAAGGATCCGAAGACCGGCGAATACCGGCTGGCCAAGGACTGAGCATCATCCCGCAGACGATTGTGGACACCGACATCGGGTCGCGTAGCTGGCACGCACACGCCAAAATCAATCTTGCGCTGCATGTCACCGGCAGGCGCCCTGACGGCTATCATCTGATCGAGAGCCTGGCGGTGTTCACACGGTTTGGCGACAGGGTCGAAATCGCGCCCGCCGACGGCGATGAGTTTACCGTATCCGGCCGTTACGCCCCGGCCGTTCCTCTCGACGCCAGCAATCTGGTGCTCAAGGCGCGCGATGCCCTGCGGCAGACAGCCGGGCACGAGAGAACACCGCCGGTCGCTATTCGGCTGGAAAAGAACCTGCCGGTTGCCTCCGGCGTCGGCGGCGGTTCGAGCGACGCGGCGACCGTGCTGCGCGGACTGGTGGAGACATGGGCGCTGGACATCGATGGCAGCGAGCTGGCGCGGATCGGCCTTTCGCTTGGCGCCGATGTGCCGATGTGCCTGGCGGCAAAGCCGCTGGTGGCGCGTGGCATCGGCGATGAACTGTCGATGGTGCCGGATTTTTCGGCGCTTGGCCTGGTGTTGGTCAATCCAGGCACCCCGGTGTCGACGGCGGATGTCTTTGCAGCGCTTTCCCGGCGCGACAATGAGGCCTTGCCGCCGCTGCCGCGCAGCATCGATTTTCACAGCCTGCGCAACTGGCTGGAGATCACCCGCAACGATCTCGAGCCCGCGGCGCTGGAGGTGCAACCCGCAATCGGCAGGGCGCTTTCCTGGCTGAACAAGGCCGGATCGGGGTTCTCGCGGATGTCGGGATCCGGCGCGACATGTTTCGGCCTGTTCGAAACCGGCAATGTCGCCAAGCGCGCCGCCGCCGAAATCCGCGGCCGCCAGCCCGACTGGTTCGTTGCCGCGACGCGCAGCATCGCATCGGAGGGCGCAGATGGCCAGAATTGACGAGAGCCGCTCCTTCATTCCCGTGCGCATCGCGGTGCTGACCGTTTCGGATACGCGCAGCCTCGCCGACGACAAATCCGGCCAGACGCTGGCCGACCGCATCACCGAGGCCGGCCATCTGCTGGCGGCCCGCAATATCGTCACCGACGACCGCGAGAAAATCCGCGACACGGTTCTGGCGTGGTCACAGGACAAGAATATCGATGTCGTCATCACCACCGGCGGCACCGGCTTCACAGGCCGTGACGTGACGCCGGACGCGCTGGAGCCGATCTTCGAAAAGCGCATGGATGGCTTTTCGGAAGTGTTCCACCGGATTTCCTACGACAAGATCGGCACCTCGACGATCCAGAGTCGGGCGACCGGCGGCGTCGTCAACGCCACCTTCGTCTTCGTGCTGCCGGGTTCGCCAGGCGCCTGCAAGGACGCGTGGGACGGCATCCTGAAAGCGCAGCTCGACTACCGGCACATGCCGTGCAACTTCGTCGAGATCATGCCGCGCCTGGACGAGCATTTACGGCGCGGCAAATCGGCTTTGTAAAAGCCAGGCAAAGCGTCGGTTCCACGCCGCTTTTGCAGGCAGAACAGCACCGGTGCCTTCGAAACACCATTCCAAACCGAACCTCGGAAAAGTACCTTGCCTGAAGGCGATCATCGCCATCACGACAAGGCAGAACCATGACCACGCATACCGGCGGATGCCATTGCGGCAACATACGCCTTGCATTTTCCACCGAACTCGACCCATCGCAAATCGAAGTTCGCGCCTGCCAATGCTCGTTCTGTGTCAGACATGGTTCGCGCGCCATTGCCGATCCGGACGGCAGACTGACCATCTCGGTCAAGGATGAGGCGCGATTGCGAAAATATCAGTTCGGGCTGAGGACGGCCGACTATTTGATCTGCCGGGATTGCGGCGTCTATGTCGCCGCAATCGCCGGAGAGGATGACGCAAGGGCGATCGTCATCATCAACGCCCTGGACGACCGAGAGCGGTTCAATCAGGAGCCGGCTCGTGTCGACTTCGATGCCGAAAGCCGGGCACAGCGCCAAGCCAGGCGCCGCGCTCACTGGACGCCTGTCGAGATGAGCTTCGGATAGGCAGCTCTCAGCGGATGACCGGCTCGCCATGAAACCGTCGGCGCGACGGCGGCGATACGCCGAAGCCGACTTCCATCATCAGTCGCGGCGTGCGTGCCGGCACGGTGCCCATATGAAAGCCAAAGGGGTCCTCGACGAAGCCGAGACCGGCCTCGCCGGTCAGCGTCACCGGGCTCTGCTCGCCATAGACATCCAGAACCTGTTGCGCGGGATGGCCGACCAGAAGGGTAAGCTGATGCTTTAGGCTGCGGCGCTTGTGGCTGCCCCTGACATAGACATGCGGACCGGTGTCGGCGTCGACCGGCTTGAGGTAGAAGAAGAATTTCAGCATGCGCCAGTCGTCGAGGTCAAAATGATACTTGCCGAGCGAGGCGAGGTTCTTGTCGGCATCCGAAGCGGCACCTGTGGGAAAACTCCACCAGACCCGCGTCGTGATCAGTTTCGCCTGGCCGCCGAGATAGTGCGCGGCAATATCCAGAAGCAGCGGATCGCGCTGGATGGCAAGCGCCGCCGGGCAGTCGAGGATGCGCTCGAAAAAATGCCCGCTAAGCAGCGAGCGGCCAAGGCGTTTCTCGGCCTCGGCATGTTCCCCCGGCATGAATTCGAGACGGCGGTCGAAATTGCCGAAGCAAGGCGTGCGCCCGGCGAAGTCGGCGATCTCTTCATGGATATCAGGCGGCAGGACCAGGCCTGAGAACAGCCCGTCGGAGCGCAACGCATCGACGACCGCTCCCCGTTCGACACCGGCAAACATCGTATCCCCGGCATTGGCGACCGGGCGGGCGCGCTTTGCGCCGAGCCAATGCATGCGGCGTCCGGGCATGGTGCGCGCCAACACGAACATCGGCAGCCAGGCAGGGTTCTCACGCAGGTCCGTCAGATAGGTTGGAATACGCACGGCGATGCGCCGCAGCAGGCTGCCGTTGCGCGCAATGGCCTCGAGACTGGCCGCGCCGGATGTGTCGGGGGTTGAAAGCTTCATTGGGTCCTCGGCTATGAGAGCACCACCGATGCCGCATCGGTGCTCGCCTCTCGGCATGACCCAAACCCAATTCCCGCTTGAACGGAAGCTAACCCCGCGTCAAACTTTGTGCAATGCACAATGACCTGAGCAACTGCAAAAAATCACGTCGAGGGGCGGCGCTCCTGCTTGGCCGGCGCCATCCAGATTTCGGCGTCGAGCCGCTTCTTCGCGAGGCCGCGGGCGATGGCCTCGGCACTGCCGGCACTCTTGGCCGCGGCCGCCGCCTGACGCTTGCTGATCAGCAAGCCGTCGGCCAAGGCGCGGTTTCCCGAAAAGACCCGGGCCAGGAATGGCGTGCGACTGGCTCGCGTGCGCGAAAACCGTGCCGCCATGGTCTGCCTGGCCGTATGGGCGACAACTTCATCGATCCAGCCCTCCACCAGCCGCGCGCCCGGCTCCAGGAGCAGCAACCAATCCCCCTTGGCCTGGCGGATGCCGGCAGCGACACCGCCCGTCACGTACTGACAGCCGGCATGCTCGGCCACATGATGCGTCTGGTCGGTAGAGCCTGTGTCGCAGACGATGACTTCACGCACCACGCCTTCGACCGCGCCGCCAATCAACGAGGCGAGCGTGCGGGCGAGGCCCTCCTCGTCGTTGCGGGTTTCGATGAGAACACTGAGCATCCTTAGCCGAATAGCGGAAAGCGCCCGACAGCGCCAGTTTTGCATCGCACCATAGAAAGTTCTTGCTTTGTTCTTATCAACGAAATAGGAATAATTTCATGAGCAGAGCGATTCGACACAACATGGACAGTCCCTGGGAGCGGGCGAAAATGGAACAGATCGTGCGCGCCGACATTGCAGCTTTCGGAGCAGGAAGAGCCGAGATGGCCAACGCGATGGTCGAGCAGAGCGGCATGCGTGTCCGCCCGGACCGCAACCGCGGCAGGTCAGCGGGTATCAATCCGTCCGGCCGGTTCGAGCCGATCAGCCGGCACGTGTTCGACGATGGCTGGAATTCGCTGGAGGAACTGCCGCCCTTCAAGACCGAAGTGCAGGTCGAGAAGCCGCGCACAATCATCACCCGCAACGAATCGCCCGACATTTCCTTCGACCGTTCCATCAACCCCTATCGCGGCTGCGAGCATGGCTGCGTCTATTGCTTTGCCCGCCCGACGCACGCGTTCATGGGCCTGTCGCCGGGTCTGGATTTCGAATCGAAGTTGTTCGCCAAGCCTGATGCGGCGCGCTTGCTTGACAAGGAGCTTTCGAAAGACAGCTACCAGCCGCGCACCATCGCCATCGGCACCAACACCGACCCCTACCAGCCGATCGAGAAGCAATACCGGATCATGCGCGAAATTCTCGAAGTGCTGGAAGCGCGCGGCCATCCAGTCGGCATCGTGACAAAGTCCGCTCTGGTGACGCGCGATATCGATATCCTGTCACGCATGGCCGAACGCGGGCTCGCCAAGGTGGCGCTGTCGGTGACGACGCTCGACCGTATGCTGGCGCGCACCATGGAGCCGCGCGCGTCGACACCGACCAAGCGGCTGGAAGCGATCCGGCAGCTTTCGGATGCCGGCATTCCGGCGTCGGTCATGGTGGCTCCTATCATTCCGGGCCTGACCGATCCGGAGATGGAACGCATCCTCGATTCCGCACGTGCGGCCGGCGCGCGCGAAGCGGGCTACGTGATCCTGCGCCTGCCGCTGGAGGTCAGCCCGATCTTCAAGGATTGGCTGCTGCGCCATTATCCCGACCGCTACCGCCATGTGATGTCGCTGGTCCGCTCGATGCGCGACGGCAAGGACTACGATTCGGAATGGGGCAAGCGCATGAAGGGCGCCGGTCCCTACGCCTGGCAGATCGGCCGGCGCTTCGAGATCACAGCCAAGCGGCTCGGCCTCAATGCCGAACGGCGCACGCTGCGGACCGACCAGTTCGTTGCCGCCGGGAAAGACCAGGTGCAGCTGACGCTGCTTTGAGAGACAATTCGTCGCGGTGGTTTGATCCGTCGCGGCACCAGAATCCCGTCCGGCCTGCCCCGGCCTGCAGACGGTGCCCTCCCGGTCCGGCGCCCCACCCGACCCGGAGGGACTTGCGGAGAATCAGAGCCGATGCGAACCTCGCCGCAACATGGCTCGCGCGCGTTCTGATTCTCCGCCTCTCTTTGAGATCATCGAGAAGCCTGACTTCTCCTTCGAGACGAAGGCGATGGCGGAGGGCCTGTGGCCGGTCGCCGGGATGGACGAGGCCGGCCGTGGCCCCCTGGCCGGGCCGGTGGTCGCCGCGGCCGTGGTGCTTGATCCCGCCAACATTCCGGACGGCCTCGACGATTCCAAACGCCTCAGCCATTTGCAGCGTGAGGCCTTGTTCCTGCGAATTCTTGGCTCCGCGCAGGCGGTCTCGATGGCCTCAATCAGTGCCGAGGGCATCGACGGCAGCAACATCCTCAAGGCAAGCCTGGAAGCCATGCGGCGCGCCCTTGTCGGACTGTCGGTCCGACCGAAACTAGCCCTCGCTGATGGACGCGACGTGCCGCCGGGGCTGCCTTGTGAAGGGCGCGCGCTGATCAAGGGCGACCAGCGTTCGCAATCGATCGCTGCCGCCTCGATCGTCGCCAAGGTGATGCGTGACCGCATGATGTGCGGCTGCGGCAATCATCACGACCGCTACGGGTTCGAAGTCCACATGGGCTACGCCACGGTTCGCCATCGCACCGCGATCGAAGCGCATGGCCCGGTGGCGCGGCTGCATCGCGTGTCGTTTTCGCCGTTCAGGCTGGGTGGCGCTGAAGTGGTCGAAGAAGAGAGCTTTGCTGGGCTGGATTGAGCAACGGCAGCAGCGACAAGTCAATCTCCCCCTTGTGGGGAGATTGACCGCTTCAGCGTCTCACGCACTCTCCAAGCAAAAAAGCCGCCAGGTTGCCCGGGCGGCTTTAATTGTATGAGGGCTGTGAGGGCTCAGTTCAGCTTCGACTTCACGTCCGCAAGCGAAGCCTTGAACAGATCGGCACCGGCCTTGGCGTCGATCTTGCCGGCAAGCAGCGCGCGCGCTGCCTCGACGGCGATATCGACGGCGCTGGCGCGGACTTCGCTGATGGCGTCACGCTCGGCCTGGCCGATCTTCTGTTCGGCAAGCGCGGTGCGCCTGACAACATAGTCCTCGGTTTTCTTGTGCGCCTCGGCGGCAAGCATATCGGCTTCGCGCTTGGCGGCGGCGACGATGTCGGCGGCCTCCTGCTCGGCTTCCTTGCGCTTGCGCTGATACTGGCCAAGCAGTTGCTGGGCCTCCTCGCGCAGTCGGCGTGCTTCGTCCAGTTCATTGCTGATCCTGGCGGCGCGGGCGTCGAGCGCCTTGGCGATCAGGCGAGGCACCTTGATGTAGACGGCAATGCCCAGGAAGATGACCAGGGCAACCGTGGCCCAGAGCGTCGCGAGAGATGTGTAATCCATGATGCGCTCCTCACCGGGCCACGGATTTGACCGCGGCCGCGATCTCGGCCTTGCTGGCCTTGCCGCCAGCCAGGGCTTCGACGATCGCCGAAGCGGTATCCTCGGCGATGCTGCCGACTTCCTTCATGGCATTGGCCTTGATGGAAGAAATGCGGGCTTCGGCTTCGCCAAGCTTGGCGTCGAGCGCGGCCTCGACCTTCTTGCGCGCGGTGTCGGCCTCGGCCTTGGCCGCGTCGTTGGCCTGCTGGCCGATCGCGTTGGCCTTGGTCTTGGCTTCCGCCAGTTCCTGCTCGTAGGCAGCAACGGCGGCGTCGGCCTCGCCCTTCAACTTGGCCGCCTGATCAAGGTCCTGCGTGATGCGATCGTTGCGGACATCGATGATGCCGCCGACGCGCGGCATCACCACCCGCTTCAGGAAGAGATAGAACAGCCCGAAGGTGATCGCCAGCCACAGAAGCTGCGACGGGAACGTCGCCGGATCGAATGGCGGAAACGTGCCATGCGCTTCAGCAGGCACGCTGGTGCCGGAATGCGTTTCGCCTTCCGTCGCAGCGTGGCTGGTATCGGCTGATGGCGCGGACTCTTGCGCAAAGGCAGATGTCACGAACATGGACTATCCCCGAAATTCAGGCCCGCCGCTTGCGCGGCCGGCCTGTCCAATCTTCCCGAGTGCTCAGCCGAACAGGGCCAGAAGCGCGATGAGAAGCGAGAAGATGCCCAGAGCTTCGGTCACGGCGAAGCCGAAGATCAGGCGGCCGAACTGGCCATCGGCAGCCGACGGGTTGCGCAGAGCGCCCGCCAGGTAGCTGCCGAAGATGTTGCCGAGGCCAATGCCCGCGCCACCCATGCCCAGGCAAGCGATGCCGGCGCCGATGTACTTTGCTGCTTCTGCGTCCATTTGTTCAACTCCTTTGGATCTAAAATTCCGTTGCGATTCCATCCGGCGCCAATGTTGGAAATTCCTGGGCCGGAAACTTTTGGACCTAATGCCCGGGGTGCAGGGCGTCGTTGAGATACATGCAGGTCAACACGGCAAAGACGTAGGCCTGCAGGAAGGCGACCAGCAGTTCCAGTGCCGTCAGCGCCACCGCCATCGCCAGAGGCAGGATAGAGCCGGCGACGCCGACCGCGCCGAGCGCGCTCAGGCTGACCACGAAGCCGGAGAACACCTTCAGCGTGATGTGGCCGGCGAGCATGTTGGCGAACAGACGAACCGAGAGGCTGACCGGGCGCGACACGAAGGAGATCACTTCGATCAGCACCACCAGTGGCAGCAGGAAGACCGGCACGCCATGCGGCACGAACAGTTTCAGGAAGCCAAAACCATGCTTCATGAAGCCGTAGACGACCACGGTTGCGATCACCAGCACAGCAAGGCCGAAGGTGACGATGATGTGGCTGGTGACGGTGAAGAAATACGGGAATAGGCCAAGCAGATTGGCGACGAGCACGAACATGAACAGCGAGAACACGAGAGGGAAGAACTTCATGCCTTGCGTGCCGGCGGCATCGCGCAACATGTTGCCGACGAACTCGTAGGCCATCTCGGAGACCGACTGAAGCCGCCCGGGAACCAGGCTGCGGCTCGACGTCGTGAGAAACAGGAATCCAGCCGCGACGATCACGGTTGCGACCATGAACAGCGCCGAATTGGTGAAAGACAGGTCATAGCCGCCGATGTCGATCGGAATCAGCTTGTTGATATGGAACTGGTGGATCGGATCGACCTTGTCAGCTGCCACGTTCAAACCCCGTCAATGCCGCGTACGGCCTCGTTACCATTACCGCACATGAAGCGCGGTCATTTCTTGTCGTCTTGGTCACGGCGCGATTTATCGCCCTGTCCAAATTCTGCCACAACGCCGGCGGAACGCATCACATTGAGCACTCCGGCGCCAAAACCAAGCAGCAGAAACACGATCAGACCCCATGGCGATGTCCCCGCCAGACGGTCGATGATCCAGCCGATGCCGGCACCCACCACCACCCCGGCGATAAACTCGCTGGAGAGTTTGAGCGCCTGACCATAACCGGCCACACTGCCCGCTTTCGCGTCGTCTTTCCCCTCGAGCCGGCCCGGCCGCCTTGTCGCAAGCGAAGCTTCAAGGTCACGGCGGCGGCGCTCAAGATCGTCGTCGCGGATATCGGGTTCATGCTGATTGCCGCGGCCGGTTTTTCCGGTTCCGTCTGGCCCATTCTTGTCGGCCATCGCAACCCCCCTGCCCGGTCAGACCGTCACCGTCCGTCCGCTTCTAAAGTCGCCGGCAACATAGTTAGAGGGTTTGCGCCCGTCAAGCCACGGGCGGAAGTTCATTGCCATGTATTTTAGGCAATAAAATCAATCAATTAGAAAGGTGCGACATCGTGCCCGCCATGATGACGAGGATGCATGGCGCGAATCCCCTGCGCAATGGCTCTTCGATAGGCTGCGCGCCACATCAAAGATCAGCGGCTGCTCTGCACTCAGCTCCAGCCGCCGCCATAGGTCCGATAGAAGATATGCAGGCCGATCTTGGTCATCTTCTGCATCGTGCGCGCCCAGCCGGGATGGACATATTGGGCATAGTAGTGGGTCGACGATCCGACCTCCGGGATGAAGATCTTGCCGGCAGTGACGGCCATGGCGATCTCCTGGGCGGTCTTGTAGGCGGCTGGGCTATCGATGCGCTTCTTCCTGCCGTCGCAGGCGAAGGAGAACTGGCAGCGGTTGAACCAGCTGTCGTTCTGGTAGACGACGCCGCAGATCGAATTCGGATAGGTCGGATTGCGGACGCGGTTGAGGATGACCTGGGCGACGGCGGCCTGGCCGCGCACGGATTCGCTCCTCGCCTCGAAATAGATGCCGTTGGCAAGGCATGCCTGCTCCTTCTGGGAGAAGACGCTCGCCGGCAGCGGGTTCTGGATCCACGAATGATCGCCCTTGGCCATCGGCGGAATGAAGCGGCCCTCATTGGGCTGCTCGTCCTGAAGCAGGGCTTCGAAGGGCGATGCCTTGGCATAATCAGGCTCGGACTGCGCGTAGGCGGTGGCCAGCACGTCTGGATGGTCGTTGTTGACCAGCGCTGCCAGCATGGCCGGCACGCCGGGATCCGGCTTCTTGTCCTCGCGCGCATGGAATGCCGCGGCGATCTGGATTTCCTTGCCTTTGATCTGCGGCTTGGCGAAAGCCATTTTCAGGCCGCTGTCCATGCTGGGCCGCAGCAAGGAGGAGGTGCGCTCGAAGATCGAGCCGGCGTTGAAGTTCTTCGGCGGTGCGACGGGAGACATCTGGACGATGCGCCCTTTCTTCTCGGCGCGCACGACGCGGTCCTCATCGGGCGTGCCGCTGACCTTGCCGCCCTTGCCGCGAAACGACACGTTGCCGACACCGGCCAGGTGGACACCCGATCCGGAGATGGAGCCGGTGACATCGGAATCGACAAAGGGCATCTCGGCCGCATGGGTGGAGCCGGCGACGGATTTCTCGACATAGGAATTCCAGCGCGTGCTCGATGCTTCGAGGCCGGAAACCAGGCTCGTCATGTCCTGATAGGCGGCGACCGTCGGAAAGCCGATCCAGATGCCGAAACCGATGACGAGCGGAGCCAGAAAGCCACGTTTTCTCTCACCGGCGGCGGCAACCAGCCGCTTCAACACACGTCGATGCACGGAACACTCTCCAGGAACGCGACTGACCCCACTGGAGAGCAAAATGATGCATTAACCTTGATGGGACGTTAACGGCTTCGATCGGGTTTTCCCGGCCGACCCGAGGTCGTGGTTGCGAAGTCAGGCGATTTTGCGGCCGGCTATTCAGGCCGGACGCAGGAAGATCGGCCGGGCGATCAGCGCGCAGATGGCGGCCGCCAGCCAGACGCCGGACCAGGACCAGAGGTGCAAGAGCCCCGGAATGGCCACCGGCACCAGGAAGAAGCCGACAAAAACAAAGGTGTTGGCAAGGCTGAGCGCGGTCCCGACATGGCTGGCGCCGGCAAGGGTGGCAAGCTCGGTGTATGCGACGCCGTGCCAGGCGGAGACGGAGATGCCTGCGACAATAAGCACGACTGGAAGGACCGCCAAGCAGATGAGCTGGCCGCCCGGAACGGTTGGGCCGAACAGGACCAGCAGCCAAAGCATGGCGAAGGCAAGGGCGCTGAACGCGCTGCACAAGCGAAGAAATTGGCGGCGGTTGCCGTGACGGTCGGTGAAGCGGCCGCTCCAGATGCGCATGACCATGGCGCCGATCTGAACGGCGGCGAGGCTCGCGCTGATCGCCGCCGTTCCCAATCCAACGAAATCGTGCAGGAACACGGAGGCGAAGGTGAGCACGGCCACCTGCGGAAAGCAGAGCAGGCCGATGGCGGTCGCGATACGCCAAACATCGCGATTGCGCAGCGGCGCCGGTCCGGCCACAGAAGCCGCAGCGAGATGATCCTTGCCCGCCGTCGGCGGCTCGTGCAGCCAGCGCCAGGCGAACAGGGCAGACAGAGCGGATGCACCCGCCAGGACCCCGAACACCGCGCCAAAGCCGAAAGCCAGAGCAAGCGAGGGCAGTATGAGGGCGCCAAGGCCGCCGCCGAGCGGCACCGCCGTCTGCCTGATGCTCATTGCAAAGCCGCGCTCGTTTTCCCGGAACCAGCCCATGATGGCGCGGCCGCTCGAACCGTTGACGCTGCCGCCGAGCAGTCCGGTGATGAGCAGGCTCGCGGCGAGCAGCGTGACGCCGGGAGTACCGGCCTTTGTCGGCACAACCAGCATCGCCATGACCAGGAGCCACACCGCCGTCGCGCCGAGCCCGATCAGGAGCACGCGGCGATCGCCCCAGCGATCGGTGAGCAGGCCCCAGGGCAGTTCGCTGAGCGCGACCCCCAGCCCGAGAAGGCCGAGCGCCAGGCCGAGCTCGGCATTGCCCAGGTGATAGCCCTGGCGAAGAACGACCGCCGTCGCCGGGATGCCGGAGAACGTAGCCGAGAAGGCGGCATTGGCGGCGACGCCGATGCCCAGAACCTTCCAGCGATGGCCGGGCTTGAATACCCTTTCGGCGGAACCGGCTGCCGTATCTTCCAGGAGTTCTGACGGCTGCCGGTCGGCGCAATTGACAATGGCGGACATGACTTCATTTCCCGTGCTGGCCAGTGGTCCCGCCTTGACGATCTGTCCCTACCGCCATAATTTCATCCTGAAAATCAGGAAGTTTTTGACATACAATCCTGAAAATCGGGACTTCACACATGCGACGCGTAACTTTCGACCTCGACGTCCTGCGCAGTTTCGTCACCGGTATGGAACTGGGTAGCTTTGCCAAGGCCGCTGACCGGCTTGGCCGGTCGACGTCGGCGGTCAGCGCGCAATTGAAGAAACTGGAAGAACAGGCAGCGACGCCGATCTTCCGCAAATCAGGACGCGGCCTCGCTTTGACCGAGGCCGGCGAGACTATGCTCGGCTATGCGCGCCGGCTGATCGAATTGAATGACGAGGCGGCATCCGCCATCCATGATGTCGAGTTGGAAGGCTGGGTACGGCTCGGCTTGCAGGAAGATTTCGGCGAGGCGGTGCTGCCGGACGTGCTCGGCCGATTTGCCCGGGCGCACCCCAAGGTCAAGATCGAAGCCAGGATCGCACGCAGCCACGACCTTGCCGAAAGGGTCATGTCAGGCAGTCTCGACATCGCGCTCGCCTGGCACTGCGGCGAAACGCTGCCCTACAGCCAGCATGTCGCCGACGTGCCGATGCGTTGGATCGGGCCGGCAAAGCGCATCGAGACCAGCCTGCGCCACGGTGAGCCACTGCCGCTGGTGGCGCTCGAGGCGCCATGCCTTTTGCGTACGGTTGCAACTGAAACGCTCGACCGTGCCGGCCTGTCGTGGCGGATGGCCTTTTCCAGCCCAAGCCTTGGCGGCATCTGGGCCGCGGTTGCTGCGGGGCTGGGGCTGACGATCCGCACCGACATCGGCCTGCCGGCCAGCGTCAGCGCAATGACGCCGGAGATCGCCGGATTGCCCGCCCTGCCCAAGATGGCGTTGTTCCTGCATCGCAAGGACGCCGAGGCGGAGCCGGTGGCGGCCCGCCTCGGCGATATCCTGCTGGACGCCGCACGGCAAGCGCTGCCCGAAAATGCGCGGGTCAGCGACAACGGCCTGCGCAACGTGGCGTGATCATGAAGCGCCAGGTGGGCGCCGACGATCAGTTGCGTTTCTTGTTTGACCTGCCGGCGAACGGGTTGTCCGACGTGCGCAGCGCAATGCGGATCGGCACGCCGGGCATGTCGAAGGCTTCGCGCAGGCTGTTGGAGAGGTAGCGGACATAGGATTGCGGCATCGCGTCGGGCCGCGAGCACTGGACGACGAAGCCCGGCGGACGGGTCTTGGCCTGGGTGACGTACTTGACCTTCAGCCGGCGCCCGGCAACAGCAGGCGGCGGATGATGCGCCAGGATGCCCTCCAGCCAGCGGTTGAGCTTGCCGGTCGAGACGCGGCTGTTCCACACCTTGTGGGTCTTGATGACGGCATCCATCAGCTTGTCGAGGCCGCGCCCGGTCTCGGCCGAGACGGGTACGGCCTGCATGCCGCGCGCCTGGGGAAGAAGCCGTTCCGTCTTCTCGCGCAGTTCGGCCAGAAGCTCCTGGGGATGGTCGATCAGATCCCATTTGTTGAAGGCGATCACCGGCGCCCGGCCTTCCCTGATGATCAGGTCGGCGATCTGCAGATCCTGCTTCTCGAAGGGGATGGTGGCGTCGAGGACGATGATGACGATCTCGGCAAACCGGATGGCGCGCAGACCGTCCTGCACCGACATCACTTCCAGCTTTTCGTGGATCCTGGCCTTGCGGCGCATGCCGGCCGTGTCGAACAGTTTCAGGCGGCGGCCATGCCAATCCCAATCGACCGAGATCGAATCACGGGTGATGCCGGCTTCCGGTCCGGTGAGCAGCCGCTCTTCACCGATCAGCGCGTTGATCAGCGTCGACTTGCCGGCATTGGGGCGGCCGACGACGGCAATGCGCATCGGTTTGGTGTCGTCATAGGCGTGCTCGGCATCCGGATCGGCGATATCCTCGCCGATCAGCACCTCGCCGGCAGCGACGTCTTCGTCTTCGCCATCTTCTTCTTCGCCGAAGGCGCGCGCTTCGCCGAGCGCGCCGATCACGGCGTCGCGCAAATCGGGCATGCCCTGGCCATGCTCGGCCGAAACCGGGATCGGCTCGCCAAGGCCGAGCTCCCAGGCTTCCAGCATGCCGCCCTGGGCGCCCTTCGCCTCGGCCTTGTTGGCGACCAGCACGACCGGCTTGCCGGACTTGCGCACGATCTCGGCGAAGGTCCTGTCGTCAGGCAACAGGCCGGACTTGGCGTCGATGGTGAAGAAGATCAGGTCGGCTTCGCGGATGGCGATCTCGGTCTGCGCACGCATGCGGCCGGGCAAGGTCGAGGCGCCAGCGTCCTCGAAGCCGGCGGTGTCGATGACATCGAAATGCAGGTCGTAGAGCTTGGCGGCATGGACGCGACGGTCGCGGGTGACGCCCGGCGTGTCGTCGACGAGCGCCAGCTTCCTTCCCACCAGCCGATTGAAAAGAGTCGATTTGCCGACGTTAGGTCTGCCGATGATGGCGACTTTGAAGGTCACGACGCACTGCCCGACCCGCGGATCAGCTCGGACATCAATGTTGCGCGCTCGCGGGTGTTGCGCGGGGCGCCGTCATCGGCGGCGATCTGGTCGAACAGTTTCAGCGCATCCTGCGTCTTGCCTTCCTTCCAGGCGGAAAGGCCGAGTGCCTCGCGCGCCGTGTGGCGCAGCGTGTTGGTGTCGGATGTGAGCGCTTCGACACGGCTGGAGACGTCGGCAAAGGAGCCGTGGTCGACAAGCAGCAGTGCTGCCCGCAGGCGCGCCATGTCGCGAATGCCCTGGGGAATGGCCGTATCGGCGGCGACTTCGTCGAAATCCTTGACGGCGGCGGGGACGTCACCCTTGTTCGCCTTGACGGTCGCGCCGCGCATGCGGGCGAGCAATGGATAAGCGCCGTAGCCATCCTTCTCCAACTGATCGAGCGCGGTCAGCGCCTCATCGTTCTTGCCGTCATTGGCGAGCTTCAGCGCCTGCGAGAACGCATCGCCCGAGCGGTTGGCGCGCGTCTCGTCCCAATAGCGGTAGCCGACGAAGGCGGCGGTGCCGAGCACCACGAGGATCGCAACGACAATCAGAGCGGGGCCAAAACGGTCCCACAGCGCCTGCGCCTGTTCGCGACGGATCTCGTCGTTGACTTCACGGATGAAACTGTCGTCGGACATCAAATCAAACCATTCCTGCCCCGTCGGGCCTTTGTCAGCCCGCGTTTTAGCGAAATTTTGCCGGCATGGAAGGGGTTCAACCGGAAAATCGCCTATTGTCCGGGGCAAACGGATGTTTGCCCCGGACAAGCAGCCGAAAAGGCTCATCGCACCCACGCCACATTTAGGCGATAGCCGGCGTGCAGACGTTCCCCGAGTGAAGATCAGATTGCCTATGCTTCGTCCGTTCCGCGTTGTTGCGTTTTCGCTTGCCGCGCTCACCACTGGTGGCGGGGCTTTGGCCGATCCGCCGGTGCCGGCAAAGCCGAAACAGGTCGTCATCATCTCATTCGACAGCGCCCGCGATATTTCGCAATGGAAACGCAGCCGGACATTGGCTGAGCGCACCGGCGCGCATTTCACCTATTTTCTGTCCTGCGTCTTCCTGCTGTCGACGGAGACGCGCAAGGAGTACACCGCACCCGGCAAAAGCGCCGGCAAATCCAACATCGGCTTTGCCGCCTCCAAGCAGGAAGTCACCGAGCGGCTCGAACAGATCGGCCTTGCCGCGCATGAAGGCCACGACATCGCCAGCCATGGCTGCGGCCATTTCGACGGCAAGGACTGGAGCAAGGCGGACTGGCTGAAAGAGTTCAGTTCGTTCGAGCACATTCTCGAAAACGCCTATGCGATCAACGGCATTGCACCCGAACCACAGGGCTGGCGCGATTTCGCGCGGCATGCGGTGGTCGGCTTTCGCGCGCCGTACCTGTCGACCAGCAAGGCGCTTTACGAAGCGCTGCCGGCGGCCGGATATCAATTCGATGCCAGCGGCGTCTCGCAAGGCCCTGCCCGACCGACGTCCAGCAACGGCATCATGCACTTTTCCCTGCCTCAGATTCCCGAAGGACCGAAGTCGCGGCCGGTGATTGCCATGGACTACAATCTCTATGTCAGGCATTCCGGCGGCTTCGAGCGGCCAAGCCAAGCGGGCGAGTTCGCCAACCGGACCTATGCTGCCTTCCGCGCCGCCTTCGACAGGCAGTATGCGGGAAAACGCATTCCGCTGGAACTCGGCTTCCACTTCGCGCTGATGAATGACGGCGCCTACTGGAACGCGCTGGAGCGCTTTGCCGGCGACGTCTGCGTCAAGGCGGATGTCGAATGCATCAGTTTTCGCGACTATGTTTCGCGCCAGGATGCTGGCCAAAGGCAGGTCTCGGTCGGCGGCTGAGCCGCCAACTTTCACATCCCAGTCAAGCTGGATCGGGCGCCTGTGCCTGGCGGTCGAGATAGCGTTGGTCGATTTCCGGCAGCGGCTCGCCATGCAGAGTGGTTTCGAAAGCGCGCAGACGCTTGTAGATCGAGATCAGCTCAACCACAGTTGGCCACGAGTTTACAAGATACTGGAACGACGATGTCACTTGGGAGAACGCATTGCTGATTTGATTCAACAAACCTAAAGTGATCGCACCAGCCGCAATGGACGGCGCCATCAATATCAAAGAGAATATGTTGTTCGTTTGCAAATAGAGGTAGCGAAATACGTTGAAATACACGTAGTGAAAATACAGCCTAAAATAGTTTCTTCTTACATTTTCAAACAATTCCCTCACAGCAGGTGGCTGTGCTCGATTCGGGTCATCTTCACCAAGGACCAATTCTTTTCGATAAGCCGCCTCAACGCGCTGGTTCCGGAACTGAAGCCCAGGCAATTTAACGCCGACCACAGCCAGAAGCACGGTGCCAAACAAGGCCCAAAAAATAGCCGACAATAGCAGCGGATGCGGTATCACACCCACGATCGGCAATTCCGTGATGTGAACCGACAGGGCTATGAGCAGCGGAGTGAAGGCGATGAGGGTCATCACCGAGTCAATCAAATTGCCGCCGAGTTGCTCCATGATCGTGGAGAAACGCATCGTGTCTTCCTGGACACGCTGTGAGGCACCCTCAATATGCCTCAGCTTCTGCCAGTTTTCCATGTAAAACTGGTTCATCGCAGTGCGCCAACGAAAGACATAGTGACTTACCAAAAATACAGTAAGCGCACTGACCACTACGGCTACACCGGCAATTCCCATGAATGTAGCAATCTGCCAGTAGATATCGGCAGCGGTGATCTTTATTTTGCCCGAAATGGTATTCTGGATCAGATCCCAAAATGGCCCGTACCAGTTGTTGATGGCAACGCTCACCTGAACCTGGAAATAGGTGATGAAGAGGATCAGCGCAGAGCCGAGAATGGACCAGATCTGCCATGGGTGTGGCGAATACCAAGCCCAAAAGACGTAGAAGAGCGCCACTACGACGGCAAAATATATGTAGAACCATAGAAACGGCAGTGACCAGAATGATGAGACACCGATGATCGGCGGCGCATCGGGAGCAGCTGGAGGCATACCGAAAACACCACCAAAACGTTCCCCTGCGTAGAACCAGAGCAAGACGGCAAGCAGGCTCCAGACGACCGCCGAGCTAAAAAACAGCTTCGGCTTTGGAAAAAACGATACGAACACTGTGGCGAATTCCTCGATCTGGGCGCAAATCAGCTGACTACGGCGGGCATAAAGTCACACATTAGTGGGAAAGAAAATGCCCGTGCCCGATGCCCGGCACAGCAAGCCCACAATCATGGCGATTTTGGCGCAGCCGACCATGTGATGGCGCCGGAGACGACCAGCACGATTGCGGCGGTGATCGAGGCGAGGAAGAAATCGCCGGACATTTGCGCCAGAAATCCGGCGGCGACCGGCCCGATGATCTGGCCAAGGCCGAACGCAGCCGTCATCAGGGCAAAGATCCGCCGCGGCGCGCTTGGCGCCTGCTGCCGGGCGGCTTGCAGGCCAAAGGCGGTGATGGCAATGAAGGTGCCGCCGAGCAGCACGCCGGCAAGCAGCGGCCCGGTGGCTCCGCCGATGGCGACGCTGGCGGTGACGCCGGCAACTTCGATGAAGCACGCCAGCGCATAGGCGGCATAGAGGCCGGTCCGGGCGGCGATCTTCTGCCAGAGCCAGACGGAGGGAAAGCCCGCAAGACCGGCGACCATCCACACCATGGCCTCGAAGATGCGGCTGCCGCCGCCTTGCCGGACGATGGCGACCAGGAATGTCGCCGTCACCACATAGCCAAAGCCGAACAGGCCGTAGGCGATGATGACCTTGACCAACGACCGGTCCATCCGCAGTGCCGGCTCGCGGGTGACTTCGCCGTTGCCGAGCGGACCCTCATTGACCAACAGAGCGACGAGGACGAAACCACAGGCCGAAATCGCCGCCGACCACAGCCAGCCTGCCGCCCAGCCCGAATGCTCGGCGACCAGCACCGCCATCATCGCCGCCGATGCCGCTATGCCGAGCCCGACGCCGCCGAAATGCCAGGCCTGCAGGTCGTTGCGACCGGCAGCCGCGATATGGCTGAACACGATGCTGGCCATGAACACCATGACGAAGGCGCTGGCCAGACCGGCCAGAAAGCGGATGGCGAGAAAGGCCGCCATCGCTTCGGTCAGCCCCATCAGCGCGGCAAGGACCGCACTGGCGCCAAGCCCCGCCAGCATCAGCAGGCGCTCGCGCCCATGCGCCCAGCCGCCCGCCGCTGCCAACGCGCCGACGAGGTAGCCGAGATAATTGGCCGACGCGATCCAGCCGGCATCGGCAGGCGACAGATGCAGTTCCTGCATCATCCCGGGCAGGATCGGCGTGTAGACGAAACGGCCGATGCCCATGGCAATCGCCATGGCAATCATGCCGGCGAGAGCGAACCGCAGCGCTGTCGAGGTGGCTGATGTCATTGCACTGCACAATAAGTGCAGGGATCGCTGAAACAATCGCCATCTGTTGGGCCAGTGCGTACGCGGGACGTGCTCGCCTCGACTTTCCTCGAGCCGGAACGCTTGGCACCTGCTCAGCAGCGACCGCCGGCGCATAGTGGAACCGTCTCGTGCACTGTCCGCCGTGCCGTCAGCCTGAACGGCACATCGCCCAGTTCGCGCTCCGACATGGTGTTCAGCACCGGATGCGAAAGCGGATCGATCAGCCATCTCTGCGTTTCGCTGTCCTGGCGCGGCTCATGCGAAGTAGTCGCAGCGAAAAAGACCCTCAGCGATGACGACAAGATCCTCAGCATTTCCGGCTCCACGGGTCTGTCTCTCCCGACAAAATCTGCCGTTTAGACATGCCTTTCAATTGAGATTTCAGCCGGATCAGTTTAGAAAAACTCAATGGCCATGCTCAACCGCGTCCATCTCAACGGCCTCCGCGCCGTCGAAACCGTTGCCCGGCTCGGATCGCTGGCGGCGGCGGCCGGTGAACTCAACGTTTCCGTCAGCGCCGTCAGCCAGCAGATAAGCCGTACCGAAAAACAGCTCGGCCAGGCGCTGTTCGAGCGAACGGCGAGCGGTCTGGTGCTGACTGAGTTCGGCACCGTCTTCGCGGCCCGCCTTGGTGCTGGATTTCGTGAGCTTTCCCAGGCCGTGGCGCTGGCCGACGAGGCTACGCAATGCACATTGGTGGTTTCGGTGGCGCCGGCCTTTGCCTCGAAGTGGCTGTTGCCCAGGCTATCTCGCCACTTCGACCGGCATCCCAACGTGCTGCTGCGCATCGACGCTTCGGTGCGGCTGGCCAATCTCGATCACTCGGACATCGACATCGCCATCCGGCTCGGCGACGGCAAATGGCCGGGCGGGCGCACGGAACTGCTCCTGGCGCAGGAAGTCTTCCCGGTCTGCGCGCCGGCGATCGCCCAAAAACTGAAATCGATCGAGGACCTTGCCCAGACCTGCGCGATTACCGACGAGCGGGCGATGATCAACTGGGAAAGCTGGTTCGAAACGGCCGGTGTCCCACCTGTCACCTTCCTCAAGGGTGCGCGTTTCACCGACCCGATGCTGTGCCTGGAGTCGGCGATTGCCGGCCATGGCGTGATGCTGGGCTGGCAATTGCTCGCCGCGGATGCGCTGGCCGACGGGCGGCTGGTGGCGCCTTTCGGAATCCGCGCCCAGAGCGGGCTCGGCTATTGGCTGGTGACCTCGTCCGTCAAGGCGGAAAGCCGCAAGGTCCGGGATTTCAAGCTCTGGATCAGGGAAGAGATCGAGGCAACCATGGCGCGGTTCGGGTCCGCGAACGCAGAACCCACCGTCGCGATCGCGGTGGAAAGGACGGAGGCACCGAGCTATGTAGAGTCGGACATCAAACTACGACAGGCAGGATCATGACCACACATTCGCGCGGCGTTTCCGCATCGATCGACCCGGTGAAGCTCGACAGGCTGGCGGAAGTCGCCATCAAGGTCGGGCTGCAATTGCAGCCAGGCCAGGATCTGGTGTTGACTTCGTCGATCGCGGCACTGCCGTTGACCAGGCGGATCGTCGAGCATGCCTACAAGGCCGGCGCCGGGCTGGTGACGCCAATCTTCAACGATGACGAGATGACGCTGGCCCGCTACCGTTTCGGCGCCGACGCGAGCTTCGACCGCGCCGCCGGCTGGCTTTATGAGGGCATGGCGAAAGCCTTTGCCAACAATGCGGCCAGGCTTGCCGTGCGCGGCGAGGATCCATCGCTGTTGTCGGCTCAGGATCCGGCGAAAGTGGCGCGCGCCAACAAGGCGAATTCGATGGCCTACCAGCCGGCGCTGGAAAAGATCACCGGCTTCGACATCAACTGGAACATCGTCGCCTATCCGGACCTCGCCTGGGCCAGACAGGTCTTCCCCGGCGATGCCGACGATGTCGCGGTCGTGAAGCTCGCCGATGCCATCTTCGCCGCGTCGCGGGTCGATGTTGAGGACCCGATCGGCAATTGGAAGGCGCACAACGCAGCGCTGCGCAGCCGCACCGAATGGCTCAACGGCCATAATTTCCATGCGCTGCATTTCACCGGGCCAGGCACCGACCTGACCGTTGGGCTGGCGGACGGCCATGAATGGATGGGCGGCGCCTCGACCGCCAAGAACGGCATCACCTGCAACCCCAACATCCCGACCGAGGAGGTCTTCACCACGCCGCACGCAAGGCGGGTCGAGGGTCATGTTTCCTCGACCAAGCCGCTGTCCTACCAGGGCACGCTGATCGACGACATTTCGGTGCGTTTCGAAGAAGGCAGGATCGTCGAGGCCAAGGCATCGAAGGGCGAGGACGTGCTGAAGAAGGTGCTCGATACGGATGAGGGCGCGCGCCGCCTCGGCGAGGTGGCGCTGGTGCCACATTCCTCGCCGATCTCGGCGAGCGGGCTGTTGTTCTTCAACACGCTGTTCGATGAGAACGCCGCCTGCCACATCGCGCTCGGCCAGTGCTATTCGAAGTGCTTCGTCGACGGCGCCTCGCTCAGCCAGGACGAGATCGCGGCGCGCGGCGGCAACAAGAGTTTAATCCACATCGACTGGATGATCGGCTCGGACAAGATCGACATCGATGGCGTTCACAAGGACGGCGCCCGCGTGCCCGTCATGCGCAAGGGCGAGTGGGCCTGACCCGCTTACGGAGGGTCCGATGGCCTTCGACCTAGCGGTCAAGCGTATCTACGAGCCACCCGCGCCCGATGACGGGCAACGGGTTCTGGTCGACCGAATCTGGCCACGCGGCGTCAGCAAGGAGGACGCCGCGCTGGCGCTGTGGCTGAAGGACATCGCGCCGAGCGACGATCTGCGCAAATGGTTCGGCCATGAGGCGGCGCGCTGGGCTGAGTTTCAGAAGCAGTACCGAGTTGAGTTGGACGGGAATGAAGATGCGGTGGGTGAATTGCGCGGCCTGCTTCGCCACGGCAAGGTGACACTGCTCTACGGCGCGCATGATGAGAAGCACAACAATGCGGTGGCGCTGGCGGCATTTCTCAGAAAGACGGATTGAAGGGCGCCCACAATCTGTAAGGTCGGCGATTGGCCAATCTCCCCCCTTGCGGGGGAGATGCCCGGCAGGGCAGAGGGGGGTGCTGTCCCGCCGACCTGTCAGCCAATCACCGGCCAAATTCTGAGACGAACAGTCAAAGGGTGGCGATCCTTCACACCCCCCTCTGGCCTGCCGGCCATCCCCCGCAAGGGGGGAGATTGGCAGCGTCGCCTTCTCGCTACGCTACTTCACCGCCGCCTGATAAACATCAGCCTTGAACCCCACCAGAATCCGATCACCGACCTCCAGCACCGGCCGCTTGATCACGGTCGGCTTGGCCAGCATCAACGCCTTGGCCTTCTTTTCATCCAGGCCCTGCTTGTCCTTTTCCGCCAGTTCGCGAAACGTCGTACTCGCCTTGTTGAGCAGCTTTTCCCAGCCGACCTTGCCAACCCAGCCGTCAAGACGCTTGGCGTCCAGCCCCTCTGCCCTGAAATCGTGAAAACGGTAGGAAACATCATGGCCCTCCAGCCAGACGCGCGCCTTCTTGACGGTGTCGCAGGTGGTGATGCCGTAGATGATGATCGTCAAAACAGCGGCCCTTCCGATTTCGAATCTGACCGCAGATTAAGGACGCTCTGCGCGCTTTGCCAGCGGTCGCACCGGTGTCCCAGTGTTTTTGGGCTTGTCAACACTAAGGAATTTTCCTAAGTATTTTTGAGCCGCTTTCGACGACACCCGGGATGACCAATGACAAGCCTTCAGACCACAACTCCGAGCCGTCCACCGATCGACGGCATCTTTCGCGCACTGTCCGATCCGACGCGGCGACGCGTGGTGGAGCGGCTGAACCGCAGCCCTGCCTCGGTCAGCGAGCTTGCCCAACCGTTCGACATGGCCCTGCCCTCCTTCATCGAACATCTCAAAATCCTCGAAGGTTGCGGGCTGGTGCGCTCGCAAAAGACCGGCCGGGTCAGGACCTATCAACTGGCACCCGAGCCGCTGAAGCTTGCCGAAAACTGGCTGGCCGAACAGCGCACGCTGTGGGAGCGCCGCCTCGACCAGTTCGACGCCTATGTGATGACCCTCCAGGAGACAGAAAAATGATCTATCCCCTCAAGCCGGATCCCAGGCTGGACCTCGTGCTGGAGCGCGTCATCGATGCGCCGCGCGAATTGCTGTGGCGCGCCTTGACGACGCCTGAGCATGTCAAGCAATGGTTCACGCCTAGGCCTTGGATGATCACCGACTGCGAGATCGACCTCAGGCCGGGCGGTCTGTTCCGGACGCGCATGCAGTCGCCCGACGGCAATGAGGTCAACGACCGCCATTGCTGCTATCTCGAAATCGTGCCGAACGAGCGGCTGGTGTGGACGGATGCATTGTTGCCGGGTTACCGGCCGTCAGGGGAACCCTTCATCACCGCTGTCATTTCCTTGCAGCCGGACGGCAAGGGCACGCGCTACACCGCCACCGCCATCCATGGCGACGAGGCGACCCGCAACAACCATGAAGAGATGGGTTTCTTCGACGGCTGGGGCACGGTGGCCGATCAGCTTGCGCAGTACGTGAAGACCATTTGAGCCTCTCACATGGCGGCCTGGGACATCGTCCCGGCCGCCATGCTTATCTTTCAACCTTCAGCGACGAGACCGAGCTCCCGCAAGCCGATGGTATTTCACGGCCTCAATAATAGAAGCGCTCTTCGGTGATCTTGCCGTTTTTGACCGTGTAGAGGCCAACTTCATCCATGGTGACACGCTCGCCGGTAGCCTTGGGCGTTATGTCGAACTTGAAGCGCACCGCGAACTGGTCTCCGTTGACGTAGGGGCCCTCGACCGAGCCGCCATGCACTTCATTGTTCTCCTGCCACCATTGGCCCTTCTGCCTGAGCGCCTCCTTGCCATGGGAGATGGCCATCGGCCCCGCCATGGCTTCGAGACTGATTATATCATCGGCGTTGTACTTCTCGGCAGCAGCTTCGTTATCGCCCTGCTTGAGCAGCTCGGTGAAATCCTTGGCAATTTCCGCGATGGTCATTTGTATTCCTCCTGTCAGACGCACTGCAAATGGGGAACAGCTTGCTGGCCTCCATCGTCGGAACGTGCGGTAGCTGACAATCCGTGTCAGGACGGATCGCCCAGCTTGCGAACTACGATGCCAACGGCAAAGGCCAACGATCCAGGAAGAGGTATTTTGTCAGGCCGCGCAGGCTGTGAACAAAGATGAAGTCATGGGCAACGAAGCTGATCGGTTCGATGGGCTGCCGAGAGATGAACTTTTGATCGTAGGCAAGTGTCAGATGCGGAACGAAATGATCCGACGCTTTGAGCCCATTCCTGAGCATCTCGACACCAAGCAATTTGTGAAGTTCAAAAACCGGTCCATCATCGGCGAGAAGCACAAATGGGCGATGAGGTGGCCTGCCCCTTGTTGCCGGGCGACCGGGAAAGCTGCCGACGTGGCCAAACGTGACCTCGAAAGCAGGCATGTGGACACGCTGACCCGATCGAGATCCCGCAAAGACGGTCTTGGACCGCAGCCGCTTGTAGTCGCCGCATGTTGCAGGCTCAGATGGAACCGTTCAG
This sequence comes from Mesorhizobium sp. M0239, assembly GCF_040321815.1. Classification (NCBI taxonomy): domain Bacteria; kingdom Pseudomonadati; phylum Pseudomonadota; class Alphaproteobacteria; order Hyphomicrobiales; family Phyllobacteriaceae; genus Mesorhizobium; species Mesorhizobium sp. M0239. The sequence continues at coordinate 254,390 of NZ_JAMYSG010000001.1, read as the reverse complement.
CCGACAGCAGCGATTCACCGACTTCATGTCGATGACAAAGCTGCGTCTGCAGATTGGCGAATGAACCATAGTCCTTCGGCTGCAAGAACAACCCGAAGAAGGCACGATCCGGCCGCTTCGGTTGCCACGGAGGCTCTGGTATGCCGAAATCGAATTCACCTTGCCGATACATACCCATACGCCCGGCGAAGAACGCTCCTGTTTCTCATCTACGGTTAGAACAAAACAGGAACAATCCTTGGAGTCAAGCGTGGATTTGATCGATGAAACTAACCTGGTAGCACCGGGCAGTTGGCACCACGGCGCAGGCTGATATGCGCCACGTCGCCGACCTGGAATTGAAAACCCTCGGCTTGGCGCGGCGCGTCTATGACAACAGGTGCGCCCTGCCCGAGTTCAGCGTGCAGACGCAACGTGCGGCCGTGAAAGACGATGCTGTTGACGCGTGCCGGCGCTGTGCCGGGCGCGGCCTCGGTCATCGCCAGGAGATCTTCCGGCCGCACGCCGACGGTGTGCATGGCGTCCTCGGCGAGAGCTTCGCCGGTTTCAGAAATGGCCTCCAGCGGTAGGGCGCCGGCGGCGAAGCGCAGGCGATCGCCGTCTCGGCCGACGAAGCGCGATTGCAGGAGATTCATGGTGCCGATGAAGCTCGCCACAAACTTCGTGGCGGGCCGGTCATAAAGTGTGGCCGGCGGCGCAATCTGCTCGATGCGGCCCTTGTTCATGACGACGATGCGGTCGGAGATCGACAGCGCTTCGGTCTGGTCGTGGGTGACCATGACGAAGGTGGTGCCGAGCCGCGACTGCAGCCGCTTCAGTTCAACCTGCATCTGTTCACGCAGATGCGCATCGAGCGCCGACAACGGCTCGTCGAGCAGTAGCACGCGTGGTTCGCAGACGATGGCACGCGCCAGTGCGACACGCTGGCGCTGGCCGCCCGACAGTTCGGAGACGCGGGCGCCAAGCTTGTCGGCGAGGCCGACCATGTCAAGGGCTTCGCCGGCGCGCTTTGCCTGTTCGGCTCCAGACAGTTTGCGCAGCGATAGGCCAAAGCCGACATTTTCGGCGACATTCATGTGCGGGAACAGCGCGTAATCCTGGAAAACGGTGTTGACCGGCCTGTCGAACGGCCGAAGTGCCGTGATATCGCGACCATCGAGCAACACCTTGCCGGTCGTCGGGCTTTCGAAGCCGGCGATGACGCGCAGGCTGGTGGTCTTGCCGCAACCCGACGGCCCGAGCAGCGTGATGAACTCGCCGCCGACAATGTCGAGATCGACGGCGTCGAGCCCGACGATGCCGCCAGGAAAAATCTTCGAGACAGCCTGTAGCCGCACAAGTGGATCAGGCGCCATCGCGAACCTCGGATGGCTTCGTGGTGTTGACCCAGAGGATCTGGCAACGCTCGGCGCCTGGATTGCGGAAGGCATGCAAAAGCGTGCTCTTGAACGCAAAACTGTCGCCGGTCTTCAGCACGTAATTTGTCGAATCAACCACCAGTTCGACCTCGCCCGACAGCACGAAGCCGAATTCATGACCGGCATGCGCATAGGCCTCCGCGGTGCCGCCGCCGGCTTCCACCGTCACCAGCATGCCGGTCAGCGTCGCGCCCGGCGGCGACAGCAGCGCCTTGGCAATGCCTTCCGACTTGACCGGGATTTGCCGTCGCTTATCGGCACGCACGCAATAGAGATCGTTGACGGCATCGTTGCCGTCGGCGATCAGCGCCGACGGCTCGATGTCGAGGGCGGCGGCGAGCGGCCAGATCACCTTGACGCGCAGCGAGGACATGCCGCGTTCGATCTGGCTCAACGCACCGATCGACACGCCGGCTTTTGCCGCAAGATCGGCCAGCGACAGGTTGCGCTCCAGCCGCAGCGCCCGCACGCGCCGGCCGACCCGCACATCGGCATCGTCCTTCGGCTTCTCAGCAGCTTCGTCCAGTATGTCCATCAATTCCCGACCTCGTTTGCAGTGTCTCGGGTGACACCGCGTGGCTGACGCCGCGCGGTGCTCTAGGGTTCAGCCGCCTGCCTTGACCTTTTCGAACATCTTGGCGAGGTCGTCATTCTGTTTCATCGGTCCGGTGAAGATGGTGGTCTTCAGCATCACTTCCGGGTCGGATGGCAGCTGCAATTTCTCCAGCTCCTCCTTCGGCACGGTGGCAAAAGCGGAGCTCAGCGAACTGCCATAGCCATAGGCCTCGATCAGGTATTTGCCGGAGTCGGCTTCCAGCCGGCTGTTGATGAAGTCATAGGCGAGGTCGACATTCTTGGCGTCCTTGAGCATGACGAAGCCGCAGGCCCAGGTCAGCATGCCCTCCTTCGGCTTCATGAACTCGACCGGCACGCCCTGCTTCTTCAGCGAGGTGGCCGACGCGTTCCAGGTCATGGCGGCGACCAATTGGCCGCTGGCCAGCGCCTGTTCGACGGAGGTCATGTCGGTGGTGTAATTGGAGAGCAGCGGGCGCTGCTCGCGCAGCTTCTCGGCCACCTTGTCCATTTGCTCCGGCGTCATGTCGAACGGATTAACGCCGGCGAGCAGTGCGGCAACGACCGGCGTGTCGTGCACCGCGTCGATCGTCGCCATGCGACCGGCATACTGCTTGTCCCACAAAAGGTTCCAGCTCGCTTCCGGGTTCTTCACCAGGTCGGTGCGGTAGAGGATCGAGGTGTTGCCCCAGTCCCATGGCACCATCCAGACCTTGCCGTCGCCGGCCTGCAGGTCGGGCAGGTTCTTGAACACCGGGAAGATCGAGTCCCAGTTCTTGATCCGCTTGGTGTCGATCGGCTGCAGCAGGCCTTCCTTGTTCCAGCGCGCCACCTTGTCATAACAGGGATGCGCGATGTCGGGGCGGAAGCCGGCCTTGACCTTGGTGAAGGCGTCATCGTCGTCACCGAAGATCGAGGCCTCGACGCCGTCGGGGTGCGCGGCGAGGAAGCTCTTGTTGAAATCGGGCAGTTCATAGCCCGACCAGGTGAAATATTGCAGCTTGTCGCCGGCGAAAGCGACGGTCGACGACAGCGCCAGCGCGAACGCCGTCAATCCAGCGCAAACAGTCTTTGCAGAGATCGATTTCAGGTCGAATGCCATTGCAGTTCTCCTCTCTTGGTTTGTTTTGGTTGTGACGGATCCGCGGGCTTTGGCGCCGTGGCGGACAAGCCGCGATGGCGCAGGATTTCAGCCGCTGCAGCGATGATGAAGGACACAGCCAGGATCGACGTGCCCAGCGCCATCACCGTCGGCAGCGACTTTGGAAAACGCAGCTGGCTCCAGATGTAGAGCGGCAGCGTCGGCTCGGTGCCGGCCAGGAAGAAGACGACAATGAATTCGTCGAAGGAGATCAGGAAGGCCAGCATGAAGGCCGAAACGATGGCCGGCAGGCTGAGCGGCAGCATGATCCGCCGGAACGTCGTCCAGTCGGAGGCGCCGAGATCGAGCGCCGCCTCGCGAATGGTTTTCGGGATGGCGGCGAAGCGGCTGCGCATGATCACCACGGTCGTCGGCAGCGCCACCAATATGTGACCGAGAACGATGGCGATGCGCGATGGCCCCAGACCAATGAGATTGATGAGGATCAGCAGCGATATGCCGACGATGACGCCGGGGATCAGGATTGGCAGCCGGGCGATGGCGCTGATGGTGGCGGCCAGCGGCGAGCGGCCGTAGAGGTCCATGTAGGATACGGTGATGCCGCACAGCGTCGCACTCGTGGCGGCAATGGCGCCGATGACGAGGCTGTTCAGGAGTGCACCGGTCAGCGCCGAATTGCCGAACAAAGTCGCGTACCATTGCAAGGTGAAGCCTTGCAGCGGAAACGCTGCCTGGATCGAGTTGTTGAAGGAAAACAGCGGGATCAGCAGCACCGGCAGATAGAGAAAGACCAGATAGGCGACGACGTAGACGCCGAGCCAGCGGCCGCCTCCCTGCGTGCGTGCAGCGCTCATGTGCGGCTGCCAAATCTGCGGTCGGCGAAACGCGCGACCAGCACCACGCACAGGATGACCAGCATGACGGCGACGGAGAGTGCGGCGCCAAACGGCCAATCGTTGGCCTTGCCGAATTGCGCCTGGATCAGCGTGCCGATCATGGTGCTGGCCGGGCCGCCGACGAGCGCCGGCGTGACATAGTCACCGACCGTCGGCACGAAGACGACAAGGGCTGCCGCCAGCACGCCCGGCATCGAATTGGGCAGCACGACACGGCGGAAAGAGGTGAAGGGCCGCGCGCCGAGATCGGAAGCGGCCTCGATCAGCGATTTCGGGATGGTGTCCAGCGCCACGTAGATCGGCAGGATGGCAAAAGGCGCGTAGGCGTGCGCCAGCGTGACGACGACGGCGGCCGGCGTGTTGAGAAAGGCCAATGTCGGCTCGGACCAGATGCCGCTTTCGATCAGCGCCGAGTTCAAAACGCCATTGTAGGCGAGCACGATCTTCCAGGCGAAGACGCGCAGGAGATAGCTGGTCCAGAATGGCAGCGTCACCAGAAACAGCAGAAGGCCGCGCCGCCGGCCGGCGTGGAAGGCAAGATAGTAGGCGACGGGATAGGCAGTGACGACGGTCGCCAGCGTGACCAGAGCGGCAATGATCAGCGAACGCAGCGTCACCGTCCAGTACAGCGGATCGGACACCACAGTTGCGAAGTTCGCCAAGCTGAAACCGGCACCGAGCAGCGAACCGTCATTGTTGCGGAAGGCGAGGAAAAGCACGAGGCCGAGGGCAAACAGGATCAGCAGGAAAGTGACCAGAGCGCCCGGGAGCAGCATGGCGACCCGGAAGCCCTGAGAAGACCGGGCCTCTGGCGCTGATGTTGCAACTAGGGTCGACATCGACCTGCCTATCGGAATTTGAAATTGGCTTAGAGTTTTTCATATCCATGAAACTGTCAAGCGGAATCCCAAACGGAAACCCATTGACAGGAATTGCTTTGGTCAGCGCTCCAACGCATCGAGCAGCCGGTACCAGGCGATGGTCGCGGCGACGCCGACTTGGCGGAAGGCGTGAAACGGGATCGGTCGGATCGGCGAGACCGGGAAGGGCAAATGCCTGGCGTCGCCACTTTGGAGATAGCCGGCGATGCGCTCGCCAAGAGCGGTCATCAGGCCGACACCACGACCCTGGCAGCCGACCACGGCGAGCAGGCCCTGCTCCGGCTCGTGGATGTGCGGCAGATGGTCCGGCGTCATCGCCACGCGGCCGAACCAGCGCTTCTCGATGGCGATGCCGGACAGCATGGGATAGAGCCGCCGCAGCGCCCGCTCGAGATGCGCCCAGTCGCTGGCGCTCGTCGGCAGCGCCATGCGACCCCGCCCGCCAAGCACCAGCCGGCCGTCGGCGCTCTTGCGGTAGTAGACGAGGATGCGCCTGGAGTCCGACACCGCCTGCCCTTCCGGCAGGATCGGGGCCGCCTGACCGGACGACAGCGGTGCTGTGGCGATCTGAAAAGAATGCAGCGGCACGATCGTCTGCGCAAGGCCGGGGATCAGACCGTCCGTATGGGCGTTGGTCGCCAGAACGACCGCCTTTGCCTGCAATTCCAGGCCATTTTCGGTCGAAATACGCCAAACGCCGGCGGTCTTGGTGAGCCGCACGACCTTTTCGCGCTCGGCTACCCTCACGCCAGCCGCGGTCGCGACACGGGCGAGTTCAGATGTGTAAGCGAGCGGATCGATAACACCGGCGCGGCGATCGAGCCAGCCGCCGAGATAGCCCTGCGCACCGGTCTTGGCCGCGATCTCCGCTGCGTTCAGCAACTGGACATCCGCGCCCCGTGCGCGCCATTGCCGGTCACGGTTTCCCGCCGCCTTCAGCGCGGCCTCGGTGTGCGCCGCCTGGATCCAGCCATTGCGAACGAACGGCACCGCCAGCTTCTCGTCGCGGATCAGCTCGAACACCGCATCGGCGGTCGACGCCGCAAAATTGACAAGCGCCTCGCCGCGCTCAAGGCCAAAATGCTCCAGCAGCCATTCCGGATCGTATTTCAGGCCGGGAATGACCTGACCGCCATTCAAGCCTGATGCGCCCTGGCCGATCTCGCCGGCGTCCAGCACCTGCACCGACAGGCCAAGCCGGGCGGCATGCAAGGCGGTCGATAAGCCCATGATGCCACCGCCAACAATGGCGAGATCGACACGTTCGCCATTGGGAAGCGATTGAAACGTGGAAGCTGCCTGTGGCTTGAGCCAGATCGGATCGGAGAATGCTGTCGCCAAGGGTCACCTGAATGCGCTGCGATTGGTGAAAATCCTAGTCAGAATTTCACATTTTTGAAAGAGCACTCCGGCTTTCGTCTGTGGACTGCCGCCGAGGCGATCGGAGACCCAGAGTTCCGATCGCCTGCGACGGGATAGACCTTTGACGGGAATCCGGTGAAAGTGCCGCGCCGATCCGGCCGCCCACATTGACGATCACTTCGCCACATTGTCGATCACTCAGAGGACAGAGCGCTATGACGAACCCGACCCACCTGCCCACCGAGGGCCTTTTTGTCGGACGCGCCAGAGGTAGCGATGCCGCATACCCGCTGGTCGTCACGGTGCGCGATGGCACGGTCTTCGACATCACCTCGCGTGCGGCACCAACCATGCGAGACCTTTGCGAGATGGCTGACCCCGCTGGGCATGTCCGCTCGGCCGAGGGCAGACCGATCGGATCGCTCGATGACATCGCCGCCAACAGTTTTGAGACCGGGCGCGATCCAGCAAAACCCTACCTGCTCTCCCCGGTCGACCTGCAGGCGGTCAAGGCATCGGGCGTCACCTTCGTCGTCAGCCTGCTGGAACGGGTGATCGAGGAACAGGCGCGCGGTTCGGCTGAAAAAGCCGACGCCATCCGCGCCGACATCGCAGGACTGATCGGCCACGATCTGTCGAAGCTGAAACCCGGTTCGCCCGAAGCGATGGAGATCAAGGCCAAGCTGATTTCGCGCGGCGCCTGGTCGCAATATCTGGAAGTGGGCATCGGCCCCGACGCCGAGATCTTCACCAAGTGCCAGCCGATGGCCTCGGTGGGCTTCGGCGCCGATGTCGGGCTGCACCCGGTGTCGACCTGGAACAATCCGGAACCCGAGATCGCCATGATCGCCGCCTCCAGCGGCAGGATCGTCGGCGCCACCATCGGCAACGACGTCAATCTGCGCGACGTCGAAGGGCGTTCGGCGCTGCTGCTCGGCAAGGCCAAGGACAACAATGCCTCGGCCTCGCTCGGTCCCTTCATCCGCCTGTTCGACGACAAATTCTCCATCGATGACGTCAAGCGCGCCGTCGTGCGCCTGAAAGTCGAGGGCGAGGACGGGTTCTCGTTGGAGGGCGCAAGCTCGATGGCCGAGATCAGCCGCTCGCCGGAGGAACTGGTCGCCGCGGCAATGGGGCCGCACCACCAGTATCCGGACGGGCTGGCGCTTTATCTCGGCACCATGTTCGTTCCGTCCAAGGATCGAGGCGAGAAGGGCAAGGGGTTTACTCACAAGGTCGGCGACATCGTCACCATCTCGTCGGAGAAATTCGGTGCGCTGGTCAACCGGGTGCGGCTCTCGCCCGACTGCCCGCACTGGACCTATGGCGCCAGCCATCTGATGCGGGAGCTAGCCAGAGCCGATCTGATCTAGCAACTGGTATCGTCGACGCCCTGCCAGGGCGCTACGGACCTGGTCCCGTGGGCGTAGGATGATCGCCGGCGTGACCCTTGTCGACGCAGGCCGCGTTCGCGCGACCCGAAACAATCCCACCAATTATCCGACAGTCGGAAAATCACCTCAACTGATGCAATCTGATGGGGCAGCTGATGACGACCCGTCAGGCGCCCACTACACCTGCAAATGGAGGCTTGCCATCCGTCGAAAAAGGGGATGCTCTGACGCATTCAACCGGCGCTGGCAAAAGATGCTGAACAAGGGACGGATTTTGAACTGACCATCTACAACGGGAGGAAATCAAATGCTGACACGGCTAAGACTTGTTCTATACGGCCTGTTGGTGGCGCTGATGGTGATACCAGCAGCGGCACAGGCCAAGACGTTCTACTGGATTTCGCATGGCGGCCCGGCCGATCCGGTCTGGACCTACTTCCTGGCCGGCGCCAAGCAATGGGCCAAGGATACCGGCAACACGGTCAACACCTCGTTCCACAATGGCGACGTCGCCTCACAGCAAGAAGCGGTTCGCGCCGCCCTCTCCGCCAAGGCCGACGGTATCGTCACCACGAGCCCTGATCCGGGCAGCCTGATCGAGATCGTCAAGGAAGCGCGGGCGGCGAAAGTGCCGATCATCAATTTCAACACGCCCGACCCGAAAGCCGACTTCAACGCCTATGTCGGCGGCGACAATGTCACCTTCGGCAAACACTGGGCGCAGTATCTGGTCGACAAAGGCCTGGTGAAGAAGGGCGACTTCGTCTGGATGCCGGTCGAGATCCCCGGCGCCACCTATGGCGTGCAGGAAGAGGAAGGCATCAAGAGCGTCTTCGAGCCGCTCGGCATCACCTATGAAATCACCGAAGCGACGCTCGACCAGGCTGAAGTGATCAACCGCATGGTCGACTACCTCACTGCCAACAAAGCCAAGGTCAAGGCGATCATCGGCCTGGGCGATCTCGTCACCGGCTCGATCAAGCGGGTGTTCGACCAGGTCGGCATCAAGCCGGGCGAAATCCCGGTTGTCGGCTGGGGCAACTCGCTCGACACCACCCAGGAAGTGCTGAACGGCTATGTCAATGCCGGCCAGTGGCAGGACCCGCAGGCGACCAGCTATGTCGCGCTTTCGCTGGCCAATATGGCCGCCGGCGGCATTCCTCCGGGCTTCAACGTCATCACCGGCGCGCTCTACGAAAAAGACACCGCGCAGATCTACGACGACATCCTGTCCGGCAAGTAACATCCAATCTCAACAGTCGCGGCCGCCCAACGGTCGCGACTGGCTCTCCATTTCGCCGAGCCCTTCGCACGCGATGTGCAACGCTCAGCCTTCCACTCATGTCGCGGATTGCCTGTGGAAAATCATTCGCTCGTCCAACGCCTGATCGCACGGCCGGAATTCGGCCCTTTCGTGCTGCTCGTCGTCGAGATCGCCGTTTTCTGGAGTTTCAACCACGACTTCCTGTCGCCGCAGAATATCTCCAATACGCTGGCCTTCACGGTCGAGCTCGGCCTGATCGCGCTGGCGATGACGCTGTTGATGACGTCGGGCGAGTTCGACCTCTCGGTCGGTTCCCTGTTCGGCTTCTCGCCGGTCTTGATGTGGACCCTGTTCAACAGCGGGCTGACCTCCCTTGAGGTCGGCTTTGTCGCCGCGCTGCTGGTCGCCGCCATCATCGGGCTGGTCAATGGCTGGTTCGTGACGCAGCTCAAGATCCCATCCTTCCTGGTGACGCTCGGCATGCTGCTTGTGGTGCGCGGCACCGCCCTTTTCGTCACCGACGGTTTTCCGCAGCGCACCTGGAGTGCGGAGGGCAGCTGGCTGGCCGAAGCGCTGGTCGGCGATTTCTTCATCGGACCGTTCCGCATCTACATGTCGCTGTTCTGGTTCATCGCCGCGGCGATCGCGCTCGGCTATGTGCTGACGCAAAGCCGCACCGGCAACTGGATCCAGGCGGCCGGCGGCAACCCGAGTGCTGCAAGGGCGCGCGGCGTCAATGTCAGCGGCGTCAAGATCGGCCTGTTCGTGCTGTCGTCGGTCATGGCTTCGCTTGCCGGCGTCATCTCGTCGCTGCGCACCTCGGCGGCCAACCCCAACAGCGGCACCGGCTATGAACTGGAAGTCATCGCCATGGTGGTGATCGGCGGTACCGCGCTAACCGGCGGGCGCGGCACGATCATCGGCACCGTGCTCGGCATCCTGATCCTGCGCGTGATGCGCAACGGCATCGTGCTGATCGGCGTGCCCGGTCTTGCCTACAACATCTTCATCGGCGCCATCATCCTTGGCATGATGGCGCTGCATTCATGGCTGGAACGCCGGCATCAGGCAGGGACTTGAACCATGGCCGAGCCACTGATCCGCATGACGAACATCCGCAAGTCCTACGGCCGCGTGCAGGCGCTGGAGGATGCCAATTTCCACGTCAATGAACGGGAGATCGTCGGCTTGCTCGGCGACAATGGCGCCGGCAAGTCGACGCTGATCAAGGTGCTCTCGGGTGCCGTTCCGCTGACCAGCGGCGACATCTTCATCCGCGGCAACAAGGTGAGCCTGCGCAGCACCAGCGACGCCATCGCCCACGGCATCGAGACCATCTACCAGGACTCGGCGCTGGTCACGCAACTGTCGATCGCCCGCAATCTGTTCCTCGGACGCGAGCCGATCAAGTCGCCGCGCTTTCTCAACCGGATGGACCAGGACGCGATGAACACGGTTGCCCGCGACTTGCTCAAGCAGGTCGGCATCTCGAAGAACATCCCGCCGACGACGCCGATCGGCTCGCTCTCCGGCGGCGAGCGCCAGGCGGTGGCGATCGCGCGCGCCATGCATTTCGACAGCGACCTGATCATTCTCGACGAGCCGACCAACAATCTCGGCGTCGCCGAAACACAGGGTGTGCTGAGCTTCGTGCGCAGCGCCCGCGATTCCGGCCATTCCTGCATTTTCATCGCCCACAACATCCACCATGTCTTCCAGGTGGTCGACCGCATCGTCGTCATGCGCCGGGGCAAGGTGGTTGCTGACGACATAGACCCCAAGAAGACCAGCGTGGCGGAGGTCGAACGGATCATTACCGGCATGTCGGACAAGGAGATCCGCGATGCCATCGCCGATGGCAAGCCATCGCACTGAGAATGGTGATGGGCGGCAATCACCCGTCACCTCAGATCGCATCGCTTGTCTGACGCGCCATCGCATGGCGAACAGGATTGCAGCATGAAAGCCACAGTCTCGGATACCGCACGCAACTGCGGGCTGTGGGTTACGGCATGAAAGCCACTGTCTCCGATATCGCTCGTAGCTGCGGGCTGTGGGTTACGGCATGAAAGCCACTGTCTCCGATATCGCTCGTAGCTGCGGGCTATCGACCGCAACGGTCGACCGGGTGCTCAACAACCGGCCGGGTGCGAGTGCGGCCAACCGCCAGCGCGTCATGGAGGCGGCCAAGCAAGTCGGCTATCTGCCGGTCGCCGATCAGGTGACGCTACCCTCGCGGCCCGCCCACCTTGAATTCCTGCTGCCGATCGGCAGCAATGCCTTCATGCGCGATCTCGCCGGGCACATCGAGGACTACGCCGCGCGCCTGCCGCTTGTTGCCTCGTGCCGGATCCATAACCTCGCCGGTATCTCGCCGAACGCGCTGCAGAGCGCTGTCGAAAACCTTTCGCTCAGGGCCAATGGCGTCGGTGTCATCGCCGTCGATCATCCGCGTACGCGCAACATCCTGCACGACATCGTCGATGCCGGCATGCGCCTGGTGACGCTGGTGTCCGATGTTCCGGCGGCACCGCGCGCGGCCTATGTCGGCATCGACAACCGGGTGGCGGGACGAACGGCGGCGCTGCTGATGGGACGCTTCCTTGGCGGCCGTATCGGTCATCTGGCGATGGTCGTCGGCTCACGTTCCTATCGCGGCCACGAGGAACGCGAAATGGGTTTCCGCTCGGTGCTCAGTGAGGAGTTTCCCAATCTGACCGTCAGCAGCGCCGTCGAGGTCAACGACGAGCCCGATGCCAGCTACACCGAGACCATGAAGGCGCTGCACGACGAGCCGGAGCTGCTCGGCATCTATTGCGTCGGAGCTGGGCATTCGGGCGTTGCAAAGGCGATCCGCGAGGCCAGGCCGAACCGCAAGCCGGTGTTCATCTGCCACGACTTGACCAAGGACACGCGTGGTCATCTCGTCGACGACCTGCTCGATGTCGTCATCGACCAGAATGCCAGGCTGATCGCGGAACAGTCGGTCATTCGCCTGCTCGGCTCGATTGCCTCCTCGGCACCCTATCTGACGCGCAAGTTCATCGAACCGCGCTTGATCTTCAGGGAAAACGTCCCCGTGCAGTAATGCGAAATGGCTTGGCTAAACCGGGTTTCCGGATTTGTACGATAATTGGCACGGCAAATCTGCACAGCAGCTATGCAAGTTTCTTTGTTGCCGAATCGTTGGGCAACTCGTAGGTTCTGGTTGTCGGCCATCTACTCCTCCCAGATGCGATGCCGACGCTGAATGGGGTGCACCTCCTCCCGCGCCACATTCGAAAATCGAGCCCGCTGCCACCTCCTCCCGGCAGCGGGCTTTTTTCGTTTGGCCGGCAGGGATGGCGCGACACCAAAGCACGCCCAGTCATCGCAGATGGAATGACGCACGTTGACAGGCCACGGGTCCCGTCAACCGGCGGCGGCGCCCCGGAAAGAAGCGATCAATCCTTCAGCCATGCGCACGAACTGCGTGCTCGGACCTTCCGAACCCACGGTCTGTACACTAACCCGCGCACCCTCGAGCAGAAGCGACAGCGTATCGGCGAGCAGTTCAGCCTGGCCGATGCCCGCGTCCCGACATAGCGTCACAAGGCGCTCGCGCTGGGCTTCTTTGAGTTCCTTGATCACCAGCCTGGCCGGATGGTCCGGCTCGGTCAGTTCAGCGGCGGCGTTGGCCATGTCGCAGCCGCGCCCGTCCGCATTGAGCATGGCAGCCGCCTTGCGAACCCAGGCATGCAGCTGGGCAAGCTTGTCACCAGGAAATTCGGCATCGAACGCATCCCACATAGCGCCGGCCTTGGCCGCATTGGCGCGCAGGCATTCGACGATCAGTTCGTCCTTGGATTCGAAGTGACGATAGAGCGTCATCTTGTTCGTGCCGGCAGCTTCGGTGATGGCGTCGACGCCGACGCCCTTGATGCCATGCTTGTGGAACATGTCGCGTGCCGTCTCCAGGATCCGATCCCGGGGACGAGAGCGCTCCACGATGCCGTCTGTCATCATGATCTCCTTTCGTTTCCAAAAAACCCTCGGCCACCTCTTGACTAGGGTGTTACCGGTCTGTAACTTCCAGAATGTTACTTACTGGTAACACCTATATCGTCCACCGTCAATAACAAGGCCGTGAACGGCCCTGCCAGACGAGAGGGGCGAGAAACTGCCAATCATGCGGCCTCGGCCGGTGAAGAGATTAAAAACGGTTCGCGAGCATGGGCTGCGAATCGACAGACAAGGAGCCGGCCAATGCCACAGCGCCGCGATCTTACCATAGATGAGGCCGTCCGGGATCCGATGATCCGGCTGGTCATGAAAGCCGATGGCGTCGACCCACGCGCCTTCGAGACGATGCTGCGCTCGCTTGCCGATGCGCAGCGCAACGAGGTGCCGTTGCTGCATTCGCGGGACGACCTCGGTGACAAGCGCGGTCAAAGACTGTCCAGCGTCGCCAGCGCCTTCGGGCGGGCAAGAGCAGCCGGGGAGGCTTGCGTCTCGTGGTAAACTTTTTCATCCACCGTCCGATCTTCGCCTCGGCGATCGCCATCATCATGGTGCTCGCCGGGTCGATTTGTTATTTCCTGCTGCCCGTCTCGCAGTTTCCCGACATCACGCCACCGCAGGTCGTGGTCAGCGCCCACTATCCAGGCGCCAGCGCACAAGTGGTGGCCGATACGGTGACGACGCCGCTGGAGCAGCAGATCAACGGCGTGCAGGGCATGACCTACATGTCGTCGACGAGCTCCAATGACGGCTCCTCGACCATCACCATCACCTTCGATGTCGGCTATTCGCTGAGCACCGCCGCCGTCGACGTGCAGAACCGCGTCTCGCAGGCGGCTTCGTCGCTGCCGGCGATCGTCAACCAGGGCGGCGTGACGATCAAGAAGCAGAATCCGAACTTCGTCCTCATCGTCAACCTGACCTCGCCCGACAGTTCGGTCGATCCGGTGGCACTGAGCAACCTTGCCTATCTGCAGGTGGTCGATCCGCTGAAGCGGCTGCCCGGCGTCGGCGATGTGCAGATCTTCGGCGAGCGGCGCTATTCGATGCGCGTCTGGCTCGATCCCGACAAGCTCGCCAATCTCGGCATCACCGCCGTCGATGTGCAGAACGCCATCGCCGAGCAGAATGTCCAGGTGGCGGCCGGCAAGATTGGCCAATCGCCGGCCCCGGCCGGCACCGCCTTCGAGATGCAGGTCAACGCCGTCGGCCGGTTGAGCGATCCAAAGGAATTCGGCGACATCGTCGTGCGCGCCAATACCGACACCGGCTCGCTGGTCAGGCTGCGCGACGTCGCCCGCATCGAGCTCGGCGCGCTGCAATATTCGTCGTCGGCCTTCTTCGGCAAGGACCCGACCGTGGTGCTTGCCGTCTACCAGATGCCCGGCTCCAACGCGCTCGATCTGCAGCAGCGCGTCAAGGACAAGATGCAGGAGCTGTCGGGCCGCTTCCCGAAGGGCGTGTCCTATGCGATGCACTACGACACGACGCGCTTCGTCTCGGCATCGATGCATGACGTGCTGATCACGCTCGGCGAAGCGCTGGTGCTGGTCGTCGCCGTGGTGTTCCTCTTCCTGCAAAGCTGGCGCACGACGATCATCCCGACCATCGCCATTCCGGTGTCGCTGGTGGCGACGCTGGTCGTCATGGAGATGCTCGGCTTCTCGCTCAACATGCTCTCCCTGCTCGGCATGGTGCTGGCGATCGGCCTCGTCGTCGACGACGCCATCGTCGTGGTTGAGAATGTCGAACGACAGCTGGAGGCCGGGCTCAAGCCGCTTGCGGCGACCAAGGCCGCAATGCGCGAGGTCACCGGACCGATCATCGCCACCACCGCGGTGCTGATGGCGGTGTTCGTGCCGGTCGCCTTCATTCCCGGCGTCTCCGGCAAGCTCTACAACCAGTTCGCGCTGACCGTGGCGATCTCCGTCGGCATCTCCGCCTTCAACTCATTGACGCTCAGTCCCGCGCTCAGTGCGGCCTTCCTGCGCCATCGCGGCGAGACGCAGTTCGCCCCGTTCCGCTGGTTCAACGCCGGCTTCGACAGGCTATCGCACGCCTACGCCAATGGCGTACGCATTCTCATCCGCTTGCGCTGGATCATGCTCGGCCTGTTCGCGGCCGGCCTGGTCGCCACCTACTTCGTCTGGCAGCGGCTGCCCTCGACCTTCCTTCCGGTCGAGGACCAGGGCTATTTCTTCGTCGTCATCCAGTTGCCCGACGGCGCGTCGCTGGAACGCACCGACGCGGTGGCGCAGAAGGCGCGCGACATCCTGCAGGCGACGCCCGGCGTCGAGATTGTCGGCTCGATCAGCGGCCTGAATTTCCTGACCAGTGCGGCGCAGTCGAATTCGGCGGTCGAATTCGCCATCCTGAAGCCCTGGGAGGAGCGCGGCCCCGACCAGAGCGCGTCGAAGCTCGTCGCCGATGTGCGCGGCAAGCTGATGCAGATCCCGGAAGCTTTCGCGCTGAGCTTCGATCCGCCGTCTATCCCGGGTATCGGCACCACAGGCGGCTTCGAATTCGTCGTCGAGGATCTGACCGGCCGCGGCAGTTCAGCCCTCAACGATGCGACGCAAGCCGTGATTGCCGAGGCGCGCAAGCAGCCGGAAATCAACCCGCAGCAGCTGTTCTCGCCGTTCTCGACCTCGACGCCGCAGTTCAACTACGACCTCGACCGCAGCAAGGCCAAACTGCTCGGCCTCAACCTGCCCGATGTCTTCAACACGCTGCAGATCTATCTCGGCTCGCTCTACGTCAACGACTTCAACCTGTTCGGCCGCACCTTCCGGGTGACCATCCAGGCCGACAAGGATGCACGTGCGGGTGCCGCCGACATTTCGCGGCTCTATGTGCGCAATGCCTCCGGCGGCATGGTGCCGCTCTCGACGCTGGGCAAACTCGTGCCCTTCGTCGGCCCGGAGACCGTCCCGCATTACAACAACAATGCCTCGGCCTCGATCAATGGCGGTGCCGCACCCGGCTTTTCCTCAGGCCAGGCGGTTGCCGCGATGGAACGGGCCGCTGCCATTGCGCTGCCAAGGGATTTCGGTTTCGAATGGACCGGCATCACCTTCCAGGAGCTCAAGGCAGGATCGATCGCGTCCGTCGTCTTCGGCCTCGCCATCGTCTTCGTCTTCCTGATCCTGGCGATGCAATATGAGAGCTGGGCGATGCCGTTCATGGTGCTGTTGGCGGTGCCACTGGCCCTGTTCGGCGCCTTCGTAGCCTTGTTGCTGCGCGGCATGCAGATCGACGTCTACTCGCAGATCGGCTTCGTCATGCTGATCGGCCTGGCGGCCAAGAACGCGATCCTGATCGTCGAGTTCGCAAGGCGACGGCGCGAGGAAGGCCTCAGCATCGTCGACGCGGCGATGGAGGCGGCACGGCTCAGGCTGCGGCCGATCCTGATGACGGCCTTCGCCTTCATCCTCGGCGTGCTGCCGCTGATGTTTGCGACCGGCGCCGGTGCGGCAAGCCGGCAGTCGATCGGCACCACCGTGTTCGGCGGCATGGTCGCGGCGACCATCCTGTCGCTGGTGTTCGTGCCGGTGTTCTACGCGGTCATCGAACAGCTGCGCGAACGCCGCGGCAGTGACGAGCCCGCCTCTCAAGATAATGAACCAACGACTGAGCACGCTATCCCGCCCCTGGCGGAAGCGGCCGAATAAGATTGGAGACTGATCATGCGTAAATGGAAAATCGCGTTGGGAACGGCTGTCGCGCTGGGAGCGATCTCGGTGGCCAGCGTCCATCTGCTCGACATGGGCAACCTCAGCCTCAATGCCGGCACGGCCGCGGCGACGCCTGCTCCGGCGGCATTCGTCATGCCTGTGCCGGTGGTCAGTGTCGTCAAGAAGACGATCCCGATCTACCTGGACTATGCCGCGCGGACGGAACCGATCCGCAGCATCACCTTGCAGGCCCGGATTCCGGGCTATCTGCAGGAGCAGACTGCAGCCGACGGCGTCGACGTCCGGCAAGGCGACCTTCTCTACAAGATCTCGCCTGACGACTTCCAGGCGGCTCTCGACCAGGCCAAGGCGCAAGTGCAGCGCGACACGGCGACGCTCGACTATGCCCGGTCCAATCTCGGTCGCGGCACCGAGCTCGCCAAGAGCGGCTACCTCGCCAAGGACGGTTTCGACCAGCGCACCAGCACCTTGCGCGAGGCGCAGGCGTCGCTGGCGGTCAACCAGGCGGCGGTCCGCACGGCAGAGCTCAATTTGAGCTATGCCGAAATCCGCGCGCCGTTTGGCGGACGTTTGGGCCGCAACCAGGCCTCGGTCGGAACGCTGGTCAGCGTCGCCGGCACCGTGCTCAACACGCTGGTGCAGCTCGATCCGATCTACGTCACCTTCAATCCGAGCGAGACGGATCTGGCCGAGATCGAGCAGGCTCGTGCGAACGGCCCGATCGAGGTCGAGGTCCTGCTTCCCGGCGAGACCGAGGCCAGCCAGAAGGGTGAACTCACCTTCATCGACAATTCGGTCGACCGTTCGACCGGCACGATCACGGCACGGGCGACGATCGGCAACGGCAAGTTCACGCTGCTGCCCGGCCAATATGTTCGGGTCCGGCTGCATGTGAGAGAGCAGGCCGACGCGCTGATGGTGCCGCAGACGGCGCTGGGCTCGAGCCAGCTCGGCAAATACCTCTTTGTCGTCGGCAAGGGCAACACGGTCGACCAGCGGCTGGTTTCGCTCGGACCGACGAGCGGCGATCAGGTCGCCATCCTCAGCGGCGTCGCCGAAGGCGACCAGGTGATCACGGGCAATCTGCAGAAGATCGGACCCGGAGCGCCTGTATCGCCGATACCGGAAAAGCCGGCTACCTGAACACCCCCGTCAGGACCCGGCTTCAGCGCGGCGCCCCGACCTTCCCACAGGTCGCGGGCGCCGCTCGACTGAGAGTTCACAATCAATGTGACTTGAGTGGGTTTTCGATTAGGCGCGCTTTTTGCCGCGCTCTACGCCCCTTGCCGCCAAGATGTCATCGACGGCTGTCGACATCAGAAATTCCGACAGGTGCTTGGCTGCGTCCGCTGGATCGGCGCTGATGCCAATGGCGAAGTCAACGTAACTTTGGAGCTCTGCCGGAAACTGACCGACAAGCATCACCTCGGGAGCGGCTGCAAGAATCGAAGTCACGGGAACGACCCCCAACTCGGCTTCACCACGGCCCACGGCCGGCGCTGTCAGCCCTCCTGGTACGGCCACCAGCTTGGGCTTCACCTCATCCGCTATTCCCAAGCGTTCCAGCAAACTGCAGAAGTAGGCGCCGCTGGTTCCTTCGCTGGCGTATGCGATTGATCCGGCGCTCTTCAATGCATGTTCGAATGCTTCCACGGACCCTATGTCGAGCGGCCGACTGCCTGCCTTGGCCGCCATCCCCATTGCTATCCGTCCAAACCCTAGCTGGCTTCCCGCCTGGACCTTTCCCGAGGCGATCAGATCTTGAACAAGGTTCGGATTGGTGATGACGAGGTCAAACGATTCCCCCGCCTCAATCTGCTTCTTAATCGTCGGATTGAGTTCCCAATTGGCGGCAACGGTCAATCCTGTGTCTGTTTCGAACCGAGAAATCACGGCAAGGACGGCGGGACGGACCGCAATAGCGCCAAAAAGCCGGATGTCGTGATTCATGGCGTACCCTGAAATCGGCCGAAACGAGCTTCCTTATGATACGCTGCGGACGCCGCTTTCGTAAGCAGTTCCACCAGGCCGGCGACATCGGCGCGGTCGGCCTTGGCCGGCGGCATGAACGCGCAATAGGGATGCCCGAGGCGGAGCGAGACGGAGGAGAGCGCGATCAAGCGGCCGGCCTGCAGATCGGGACCCGCCATGACCCGCTGGCCAAGCGCGATGCCCAGACCGAGCCTTGCCGACGCGATCGCAAGGCTGGACAGGCCGACGCGTCGCCCGTGCGACGGGTCGGGTGAGCGGCTGCCGCCGGAGGCCGCGAACCAATCCGCCCAAGTCGGGTGCGAGGCATAGTTCGGCCCCCAATTGGTGTGGATGAACTGGCTCTCGTGCAAATCCGCCAGACTGGGATCGCCATTGCCGTGCCGGTGCCAGAATTCCGGTGCACAGACCGGCAGGACATCGTCATGGACGAGACGAACAAGTTTCAGCCCGGGATAGTGATAGTCGCCATAGCTGATGCGCAGGTCGATGTTCTGGCGCATCAGGTCGACCGGATCGTCCTCGACCCGGACGTCGATCGCCATCTGCGGGAAGGCATCGAGAAGTACCGCCAGCCTCGGCGCCAGCCACAGTTCGGCCAGCGAGAACGGCACGCTGACGACCAGACGCGTCCGCACCCCGCCCTCCAGCATGCGCTGGCCTATGGCGGCGATGTCTCCTAAAGCTTTCGCTGTCTGCGGATAGATGGCGTGGCCGGCATCGGTGAGCGCGATGCGGTTGCCGCTGCGCACGAACAATTGCTTGCCGAACCAGCTCTCGAGATTACGTATCTGCTGGCTGACCGCTGCGGAGGACACGCCGAGTTCAGAGGCGGCCAGGGTGAAGCTGCCGGCGCGGGCGGCGACTTCAAAAGCCTTGATCGCATTCAGCGGCGGCAACCGTTCCACACCAAGCTCCATAAGTTTTTCTTGCCCAATCCTAATTATTTTCCGCGTTGAGAGAAAGATTTTTTTGTCGTCTCATAGGCTCGAAACCTCGGAGCTTATGATTATGAAAGACATTCTCGATCTCGACCGCTATCCGCTCGACCGCGAAGGCAGCGCCGAATGGCAGCGCCTCGTCGAGCAATCCATTGCCGCGCTTGAAGCCGACGGCATGTTCAATCTGGAAGGGTTTTTGCGTCCCGGCGTGGCGGAACAAGCCGTGCGCGAAATCCAGCCGGTGATGGCCGCGCGCTCGCATGTGCACAAGCGGATGCACAACATCTACTTCAAGCCTGACATTCCCGAGCTTGCACCCGACCATCCGGCGCTACGCAAGGTGGAGACCATCAGCCACACCGTCTGTGCCGACCAGATTCCTGGCAGTGTCGTGCTCGCCATCTACGAATACGAACCGCTACTGCGCTTCCTGGCAGCGACGATGGGCAAGCCCAGATTGCATGTCATGCAGGATTCCCTGGCCCGTACCAACGTCATGGCCTATCGCGCCGGCGAGGCTTTGAACTGGCATTTCGATCGTTCCGAATTCACGACGACGCTGTTGTTGCAGGCAGCGGAGCGTGGCGGCGACCTCGAATACCGCACCGATCTGAGGTCGGACGACAATCCGAACTATGACGGCGTCGCCAGATTGCTCGAAGGGTGTGACCCCGATTCCAAGATCCTGTGGATGAAACCGGGCACACTCAATGTCTTCCGCGGCAAGAACACCGCGCATCGCGTCACCACCGTCGAAGGCGAGCGAGAGCGCATGATCGCGGTGTTTTCCTACTATGAGAAGCCCGGCGTGATGTTCAGCGCCGAGGAGCGCGTCGGCTTCTACGGCCGCGCCGCCTGAGACCGAAGAGGCAATATGCCAGCGGCCCCAAGAATCCGAAGATGACCTCTTGTTAGATTGTCGACAATCTGCTTGTCTTGCTTTCGATTTCCCTGGGAGTGGCCGAATGGCGAAAGCGGATTTCAGTCCGATTGCGGACACGACGCGACGCGCCGAGATCGTCGCGCTGTTGCGGCGCGCGATCCTGACCGGGCAGCTCGCACCCGGCCAGAAGCTCAACGAGCTGCGGATTTCCGAACAGATGCGGGTCAGCCGCGCGCCGTTGCGCGAGGCAATGCGCGAGCTGGTGCAGGAAGGCATCCTGACCAGCATCCCCTATGCCGGCACGTTCGTCATCGAGGTCACGGCCAAGGACATCGATGATGCCTATTCGTTCAACAAAGTGATGGACGAGCTGGCCATCGAGCGGGCGTGGCCGCTGCGCGACCAGCGCTTCTTCGATGAGCTCGACCGGCGCCACGAAGCCGTGAAGCAGGCGACCCGTGCGTTGGACACGACACGCCAAATCGAAACCGCGCTGCAACTGCATGGCCTGATCTACGAATGGGCCGACAATTCGGTGCTGCTGGAAACCTGGCAGCGGCTGACCAGCCGGCTGCAGATGTATTTTGCGCTCCACCAGCATGCCCGCAATGAGCCGGTGCCGGCCGAAGACGTTCACGAAACCTATGTGCGGTTGCTGAAGGGCAAGGACATGCGTGCAGCCCAGCGCCATGCCAGGGAGCACATCGATCTCGATTTCGAGGAGTTGCTTGCCTACGCGCGCGGCCTCGAACAACGCCCGTCGAGGGGCGCCTGACCCGTTCCCAACTCACAGACAGCGGACAAGACACGTGCAGATCGAAACCATCAAGGCCTACCACGTCGTGCAGCCCTTCGTGGACGGGCCATACCGCATGTCGAAGGGGCGCGAAGCCGACGCATTCGACGCGGTGATCGTGTCGATCACCTCAGACAGCGGCCTCACCGGCTGGGGCGAGATGGCGCCGCTCGGCAATTTCTATTCGGCAGCCTTCCCGGCCGGCACCCGCGCCGGCGTGCCCGAAATCGCGCCGCACCTTATCGGCCACGATCCGCGCGGGCTGGCAAGCATCGGGCGGCTGATGGATACGGTGTTCAAGGGCCATTCCTACATCAAGTCGGCGCTCGACATGGCCTGCTGGGATCTGGCGGCACGAGCCGCCGACGTGCCGCTGGTAACGCTGCTGGGCGGCAAGGAGAGCGAGACGGCCGAACTCTACAAGGTCGTCACGCACGGCAGCGTCGACGCCATGGCCGCGCTGGCCAAGCGCATCGTCAAGGATGGTTTCCACCGGCTGCAGGTCAAGGTCGGCGGCAATGTCCATGACGACATCGAACGCGTCGCCGCGGTCGCCGCCTCGGTGCCGAAAGGCACGGTCATCTTCTGCGATGCCAACGCCGGCTGGACCCCCTACCAGGCGCGCCAGTTTGCCGACGCGACGCGCAGCATCGACTACACGTTCGAGCAGCCCTGTACGACGATCGACGAGAACATGTCGGTTCGCCGCATGCTCGACAAGCCAATGGTGCTCGACGAATCCGTCACCTCGCTCGAGGAGATGCTGGAAATCCATCGTCGGGGCGCGGCCGACGGGCTAACGCTGAAGATCTCGCGGCTGGGCGGCGTGACCAAGACCCGTCAGATCCGCGATGTTGCCGTCGATTTGGGCTTCATGATCACGGTCGAGGACACTGGTGGCGCCGAGATCGACACCGCTGCGATGGCACACCTGTCGCTGTCGACGCCCGAGGAGCGCCGGCTGCATGCGATCGCCTTCCATGAGTGGGTGACGGTGCGCACGGCGTCGAACATGCCGCCGGTCACCGGCAGCCGCATGGGCATTCCGGACGGGCCGGGCCTTGGCATCGATGTCGTTCCCGATCTGCTCGGTGCACCTTTCTTCGAAGTCGGCCGCTGAGATGAAAATCCGAAGCATCAAAGCCACGCCGATTAATCTGCGCCTCGAGGCGCCCTACGCCTGGGTGTTCGGCGAGCTCGACGGATTTTCGCCGACCATCGTCGAAGTCGAGACGGAGGATGGCCTGATCGGCCTTGGCGAGGCGCCGACGCCAGCGGCGGCGGCGATCATCAACGATGTCCTGGCGCCACGGCTGGTCGGGTGCGATGCCTTCGACATCGCCGGCGCCGAGCATGTCTGCCTGCCCTTCTGGACCGGCGTGCAGTCGATCAATGACCGCACCCGCATCATGGCTTTCGGCGCCATCGAGATGGCGTTGTGGGACCTGCGCGGCAAGGCGTGGAACCAACCGCTCTACCAGTTGCTTGGCGGCGCCGTGCGCAAGGACATCCCGTTCACCGACTATTTTTCGCTGCGCGGTGATGGACCAAAGGTGAAGGGCGAGACGACGCCGGAAGAAGTCGCCGATTATTGCGTCGAATTGCACGAGACGCACGGAACGACCTTCTTCGAAGGCAAGTTCTCGACCGATGATCCGAAAGTCTCGCTCAGGATGGTCGAGCTGATCCGCAAGAAACTCGGCGACGATGCGATGATCCGTATCGATTCCAACCAGGCCTATTCGCTCAGCACCGCGCGGCGGCTGGCGCGGCCGCTGGAAGACCTCGGCGTGCGCAACTGGGAGGACCCGGTGGCAACCATCGAGGAGATGCGCGAATTGCGGCGCCATTGCTCGATCCCGTTCTCGACCCACAACATCGACATTGCGCGCGCCGTGGAAACCAAGGTTCCGGACGCGTTCGTCGGCAACCCGACGACGCATGGCGGCATAGGCCGGCTGCTGCGCTTCGTGGGCGCCTGCGAGCACGCCGGCATCGATTTCTGGTGCTACAGCGGCGACAGCGGTATCGGCAGTGCCGCCTATCTGCACCTGTGCGCGGCACTCGGCTGGATCAGGGAGCCGAACCAGTCGCTGTTTCGCATGCTGCCCATGGATGTCACCGAGGAAGGGCCGTTTTCGCCGAAGAACAATTTCGTGCGCGTTCCGGAAGGTCCCGGTCTCGGCGTCACCTTGTCGCGCGAAAACCTCGCTGCCTGTCACAGAGACTTTACCGAGAAAGGACCGTGCAACAAGTATCATGACCCGGCAAAGCCCGGAACCTATCGCCGTTTGCCGCTGAACTAGATGACGGCAAGACCGACGGCCAGGCACGAGAAGCCAACCACCGCGACTTCGGCCGGGAAGGTTGGACAAAGACGATGGAAGCAGTGCAGCCAGCAATCCGGCGCGTCCGTGCCACGACTAGATACCGGGCAAAACCGCATGCTAAGATTCCGATCGACAGGCCTCTCTGGCGATCCGAAATGGAGCAATCCACGAAATTTCGTCAACCATAAGAAATAGGGGAAAGGGTAAAAACCCATGAGCAAGAACTACACCATTCTCGACCTGATCCGGCGCAATCGCACGCCGCTTGAAAATCACCTGATCGACGGCCTTGTCGACGGTCGTGTCAGCCGCCGCGACTTCGTCCGTCACGGCAGCCTGCTCGGCCTGTCGCTGCCGCTGCTGGGCCGTATCGGCATGGCAGCCGGCCTCAGCGGCATGCCGTCGCTGGCGCGCGCCCAAGGCGCGCCCGGCGCCACCATCCGCGTCGCCAGCAGCGTGCCGGCAGCGACAATCGACCCGGTCACCATCGCTGACGCAGGCGGCCTGCTGGTCATGCAGCAGGTTGCCGAATTCCTTTGCGTCGACGGCCCTGACCTCGTTCTTCAGCCGGCCTTGGCCGAAAGCTGGAAGCCGAACGACAATGGCACCGTTTGGACCTTCAAGCTGCGCAAAGGCGTAAAATTCCACAGCGGCGGCGAGATGAAAGCCGACGATGTCGTGGCCAGCATCGACCGCCTTGCCGATCCGGCCAATTCGTCCAATGCGCTGTCGGTGTTCACCGGCATCCTGCAGAAGGGCGCCTCGAAGAAGGTCGACGACTACACGGTGGAATTCCACCTCGATGCGCCGAACGGCAACTTCCCCTACATGCTGTCGTCCGACAACTATAACGCCGTCATCATCCCGGCGAGCTACAAGGGCGACTATGAAAAGAGCTTCGACGGCACCGGGCCGTTCAGAAAAGAGAAATACACGGCAAAGGTCGGTGCGTCCTTCGTCCGCAACGAGGACTATTGGGGGCCGAAGGCGCTGCCGGAACGCACCGAGTTCACCTTCTTCACCGACATGCAGCCGCAGATCCTGGCGCTGCAGGGCGGCCAGGTCGACATCATCAACCAGATGCCGGTGCTGGCCGGCGTCGCTTTGCTCAACGATCCGAACGTCGACATCATCAGTCTGAAGTCGTCGGCCCATCAGCAACTGCACATGCGTTGCGACGAGGGTCCGTTGAAGGATGCGCGCGTGCGTCGTGCCATTGCGCTCTGCCTCGATCGCGACAAGCTGGCCGCCGGCCTGATGAAGGGGCGCTCCGCTCTGGGCAATGACAGCCCATTCGCCGCCGTCTATCCTTCGACCGATACGAGCGTGCCGCAACGCAAGCAGGATATCGCCCAGGCCAAGCAGCTCATGGAAGCAGCCGGCTTTGGCCAGGGCTTCAAGATAACCCTGACCACCGAACGCTACCTAGAAATCCCTGAATACGCCCAGCTCATCCAGAACTGGGTCAAGGAGATCGGTGTTCAACTCGACCTCAATATCCTCGACCAGAGCGGCTATTACGGAGACGCGGTGTTCGGCAAGTCGAACTGGCTGGATTCGGTGATGGGCATCACCGACTATGGTCACCGCGGCGTGCCGAATGTCTATCTCGCGGCACCGCTGAAGAGTGAAGGCACCTGGAACGCGGCACACTTCAAGAACAAGGACTATGATGCGCTGGCGACCAGCTACATCGCGGCCCTTGACCTCGAGGCGCAGAAGGCCGACGCCGGCAAGATCCAGAAGCTGCTGCTCGAGGAAACGCCTGTCATCTTCGGCTATTTCTACGACTATCTGACGGCGACGGCGAAGGGCGTGGCCGGCGTACAGCCGACCGCCATGTCGCAGCTGTTCCTCGATAAGGCATCGAAGGCCTGAGCGGAAAGGAAAAGCCAATCCTCTAACAGCCAGCTCCGGCATGGGGGCTGGCTCCACAAGGAGTCCTAGCCATTCTCTCCTTCCTTGTCCGGCGTGTCTCGCTGTCGCTCGTCACGCTGTTCCTGCTCAGCATCATGGTGTTCCTGGGCGGCCAGGTGCTGCCCGGCAATGTCGGGCGCGCAATATTGGGTCCGTTCGCAGACCAGCGCGCGGTCGACACGCTCAATCACACGCTCGGTGTCGATCGTCCGCTGCTGGCGCAGTATTGGAGCTGGATCTCCAATTTCGTCCAGGGCGACATGGGCACGTCCTACATCTTCCGCTCGCCGGTCGCGCCTTTCGTCATCGATGCGCTCGGCAATTCGATGAAGCTGGCGGCGGTCGCCTTCGTTCTGGTGGTGCCGATCGGCATTCTCGGCGGCGTCATTGCAGCGCTCAACCTCAACCGGCCGCTCGATCGCATCATCAGCCTTGGCGGCCTGTCGGTGACGGTGCTGCCGGAATTCGTCACCGGCATCATCCTGATCCTGATCTTCGGCGTGTGGCTGCGCTGGCTGCCGATCTCGGCCGCATGGCCGCGCGATGCCGGCTTCTTCACGCAGCTCTATTACCTGATCCTGCCCTCGCTGCCGCTGTTCCTGGTGCTGTTCGGCTACATCGCCCGCATGGCACGCTCCGGCATGATCGAGGCGCTCGATTCCGACTACACGCGAACGGCCGTGCTGAAGGGCCTGCCCTGGCGCACGGTGATCTGGCGGCATGTGCTGCGCAACGCGCTGCTGCCGACCATCACTGTCATCGCGACGCAGACCGGCTACCTCATCGGCGGCCTTGTCGTCATCGAAACGCTGTTTCGCTATCAGGGAATCGGGTCGCTGATCTTCACCGCCGCGCGCGGCAAGGATTTCCCGATGCTGGAGTCGGGCATCCTCACCATCGGCATTGTCTATGCCGTGGCCACCCTTGTCGCCGACTTCCTCTATTCCGTGCTCAATCCGCGTATCCGTCTGGGGTCAGATCAATGAGCGCCGTCCAAACCAGCTCTCCGACACCAGACGACACGCGCCGGCGCGGCCCGCTGGCGGAGGTCTTTTTCTCGCTGTTGCGCTCCCGAACATTCCTTGTTGGTTTCGCCATCGTGCTGTTCTGGGTTGCCTGTGCGCTGTTCGGCGAGCATTTCGCACCATATGATCCACTTGCGGACGACATCATCAACGCGCTGGCGCCGCCCTCTTCCGAACACTGGTTCGGCACCGACCAGATCGGCCGCGACGTCTTCTCGCGCGTCATCGTCGGTTCGCGCGACATCCTGACCGTCGCACCGCTGGCAACCTTGCTGGCGACAGTGGCCGGCACGGCGCTCGGCCTCCTTACCGGCTATTTTCGCGGTCTCGTCGACGATGTCGTCAGCCGCATCCTGGAAGCCTTCATGGCGATCCCGGTGGTCATCGTCGCGCTGCTGGCCATCGTTGCGCTCGGCACCTCGAAGACGACCGTCATCGTCGTCATCGGCCTGAGCTTCGCGCCGATCATCGCGCGCACCGTGCGCTCGGCGGTGCTGGCCGAGCGCGAACTCGACTATGTCGCCGCCGCACAGCTTCGGCATGAAAGTGCGCTGCATACGATGTTCGTCGAGATCCTGCCCAACGTCATCCCGCCGATCCTGGTCGAAACCACCGTGCGGCTCGGCTATGCCATTTTCGCCGTCGCCACGCTCTCCTTCATGGGCTTTGGCATCCAGCCGCCCTCGCCCGACTGGGGGCTGTCGATCTCCAACAATTACGGCATGATCGGCGGCGGCTTCTGGTGGACGGTGCTGTTCGATGCGCTCGCCATCGCTTCGCTGGTGATCGGCGTCAATCTGGCGGCCGACGGCGTTCACGGAGCGCTCAATGACTAACTCCGCCAAGGCCGGAAACGCACTCGAACTCACCGATCTTTCGGTTGCCTACCGCGTCGCCGGCCGCAATCGCGCCGTTCTGCGCAACCTCAGCCTCACCATCGGCCAGGGCGAAGCCTATGGGTTGGTCGGCGAATCCGGTTGCGGCAAGTCGACAGTGGCGCTCACTGTCGTGCGTTATCTTCCTAGAAACGGTTCCATCACCGGCGGCGCCATCTCCCTCGATGGCCAGAATGTGATGAAGCTGGACGCCGAGGCGCTCAGGCGGGCGCGCGCGGAAAGCGTCTCCATGGTCTATCAGGACCCGGGCAAGGCGCTGAATCCGTCGATCCGCGTCGGCCGTCAGCTGACCGAGATTTTTGAACTCGGCGGCATTTCGGGACAAGCGGCCACCGACCGGGCGATTGCGATGCTGAACCGCGTGCGCATCTCCGACCCCGTCAGCGTCATGCAGCGCTACCCGCACCAGCTTTCCGGCGGCATGCAGCAACGCGTGGCGATTGCCATGGCGCTGGCCAACGATCCGTCGATGCTGATCCTCGACGAGCCGACCACCGGCCTCGATGCGACGGTGGAGGCCGAAGTGCTCGACCTGATCGCACAGCTCAGGCAGGAACTGTCGGCCTCTATCCTGTTCATCAGCCACAACCTCGCGGTCGTTTCCAACATGTGCGACCGGGTTGGCGTGCTCTATGCCGGCATGCTGGTCGAGGAAGGGCCGACGGAGGTCGTGTTCAACGATCCGCGCCATCCCTACACGGTGGCGCTGCTGCGCTGCCTGCCGCGCGGTGGCCAGCGCAAGGATCAGGGCCGCCTCGACACCATTCCGGGGTTTCTGCCCGGCATCGGGGCCGACATCAAGGGCTGCGCCTTCGCCGACCGCTGCGCGCTCGCCGACGACCGTTGCCGCACCGAATTGCCGCCGCTCTATGATCTGAGTGACGAACGCGGGAGGCGCTTGTCACGCTGCCACTATCACGACAAGGCGCAAGCGTTGCCGCGTGCGACACCGAGCGATGTGGCGCCGGCGCCAAAGGTGGCAGCAGCACCGGTGCTGCGCGTCGCCGGGCTGAACAAGACCTATGCCAGCCACGGCCATGCACTGCGCGCCGTCAAGGACGTCTCGCTTGATCTCAGACCCGGCGAGACGCTCGGGCTGGTCGGCGAGTCCGGCAGCGGCAAGACGACCTTTGCCAGGCTGCTGCTCGGCCTGGTGCCGCCAGACGCAGGCGGCACCATCGAGCTTGAGGGCAAGGCCCTGGCGCCCAGGCTGGAGAACCGCAGCGACGACCAGATCAAGGCGATGCAGATCGTCTTCCAGAATCCGGATTCGGCGCTCAATCGTTCGCATTCGATCCGCCACCTGATCGGCCGCGCGCTGAAGCGGCTGGCGGGTTTGAGCGGCAAGGCACTAGAGGTCCGCCTCAACGACCTCGTCCGCTCGGTGCGGCTCACCGACCGGCATCTTGCCGTCAAGCCGCGCCAGCTCTCCGGCGGCCTGAAGCAGCGCGTCGCCATCGCGCGCGCCTTCGCCGGCGATCCGCGCATCGTCGTCTGCGACGAGCCGACCTCGGCGCTCGACGTGTCGGTGCAGGCGGCCATCCTCAATCTGCTCGCCGACCTGCAGTCGAAGGAAGACGTCAGCTACATCTTCATCTCGCACGACCTTGCCGTGGTTCGTTACCTCTCCGACAAGATCGCCGTGCTCTATCTCGGCCGCATCATGGAACTCGGACCGTCGGAAGACGTCTTTTCCGGGCCGCATCACCCCTATACCGAAGCGCTGCTGTCGGCCGTGCCCAAACTCGACCAGACCGAGACGGCACGCATTCGTCTCGACGGCGAAATCCCCAGCGCCACCAACCCGCCCTCGGGCTGCGTGTTCCACACGCGCTGCCCGCGAAAGATCGGCCCGATCTGCGAACAGCAGGAGCCGCCGCTCAGCGAGGCCCAGCCTGGACATTCGATCCGCTGCCACATCCCCTACGCCGAACTGGCCAGGTTGCAGCGGGCGGTCGCAACCGAGCCGGCATAGCGCTGCGCTTCCGTGGCTTGGCAGTCAGATCTGGCCTGCCATGCTCAGGGAACGATCCCCTTCTGAAAAGCCCTGCCCTTCGGCCCAGTCTCTGGCCAGCGTGCGAAGCCCAGTCAAAGCGACATCCAGGACATCCGAAGACACGGGATTCGAGGGATAGGCGAGGTAGATCGGCCGCTGGAATACCGGTGTGTTGTCGATGCGCCGCATCTCACCGCGCTCGATATGGCCGCTGACGGCGCTGAGCGGCAGATAGGCGGCGGCTGGCTGCGACAGGACATGCTGGAGGCCGATGAAGACCAGCCCGGCCGATATGGCCGGCTTGACCATGCTGGCAAAGGCGCGGTCGTGCTCGATGCGGAATTCCAGTCCCCAGTCCATCAGAATGTAGTTTTCGGTCCACGGCTTGGTCTGCGCAGCATGCTGGACAAGCACGACCTGATCGACGGCCAGCGTCTCGTAGACGATGCCGGGATGCGGTCGCGGAAGATAGAGGATGCAGATGTCGAGCAGGCCTTCCGCCAGCTGGTCGATCGCCGAGTCCGGAAAGCTGCCCTCCAGCCGCAGCGCCACGTTCGGCCGCCTAGTGCGCATCCACTCGACCCATGGCGAGGTGATGCGGTCCCACAGATAGGCCGGCGCGGTCAGCCGCAGCAAGGTCTCGTAGCCATGGGGAACGGCAATGTCCTGCCGCGATTGCTCCCAGGTGCGGGTGATCGACGAGGCATGCGGCAGGAACTGCCGGCCGGCCGGCGTCAGCGTGACACCATCGCGATCGCGCACGAACAGCCGGCGCCCCAACTGTTCCTCCAGCCCTCTGATCCGTGCGCTGACGGTGGACTGGGCGAGATTGAGCCGGCTGGCCGCGACGGTGAAGCTGCCATGGGTGGCAACTTCGAGAAAGCTGCGCAGATTTTCAGTGTCCATGCCTCGCCCCTTGCATCGAAAATTTCGATGACCCCTATCAAAAAATATCGCTTTCCGGCCGCGGTCAACAATGAACTAGATGGCTTGGCCCCACGACTAGCGAGGAATGCAGCCATGCCAAGGCATTTCAGGATAATCGATGCCGCTCGCAGGAATCTGACCGCAATCGAAAATTCCGCTATCGACGAATTGCTGGCCGGCAGGATGGGCCGGCGCGACTTCCTGCGCCATGGCAACGTGCTCGGCCTCTCGCTGCCGTTCCTGGGCAGCCTCGTCGCTGCTGTCGGCCTTGGCACGCAGCAGGCACGCGCCGAGGGCAAGCCCGGCGGCACCGTGCGCGCCGGCGTGGCGACGCCGGGCGGCGCCATCGATCCCGTCACCTACTATGACAGCGGCAGCTACCAGCTGGTTTTCCAGACCGCCGAATTTCTCTGCATCACGCAGCCAGATCTCACCTTGAAGCCGGTGCTGGCGGAGAGCTGGTCGCCGAACGAGGACGGCAGCGTGTGGACCTTCAAGCTGCGCAAGGGCGTGAAATTCCACAATGGCGAGGACTTCAAGGCCGACGATGTCGTCGCAACCTTCGACCGGCTGGCCGATCCCAACGGCGCTTCCAATGCGCTATCGGTGTTCAAAGGCCTGCTGTCGAAGGGTGGCACCCAGAAGGTCGACGATCACACCGTCGCCTTCCATCTCGATGCGCCGAATGGCAGCTTTCCCTATTCGGTGTCGATCGATAATTACAACGCCGTCATCCTGCCGGCGAGCTACAAGGGCGACTACGAAAAGACCTTCGAGGGCACCGGGCCGTTCCGGCTGGAAACCTACACGCCCAAGGTCGGCGCGACCTTCATCCGCAACCCAGACTATTGGGGTGAGAAAGCGCTGCCCGACCGGCTCGAGTTCAAGTTCTACGGTGACGTGCAACCGCGCATCCTGGCGCTGCAGGCGGGCGAGGTCGACATTCTCGATGCCGTTCCGCTCGATGTCAGCCAGGTCGTGCTGAACAGTCCTGATATCACCGTGTTGCGTGTCGCTTCGACCGCGCACCGCCAGCTTCACATGCGCTGCGACACCGGCCCGTTCACCGACAAGCGCGTGCGCCAGGCGCTGGCGCTGTGCATCGACCGCTCCAAGCTGGTCGACGGCTTGTGCCGCGGCATGGCGGCGACCGGGAATGACAGCCCGTTCGCGCCGGCCTTCCCTGCGACCGACAAGTCGGTGCCGCAACGCGTCCAGGAGATCGCCAAGGCCAAGCAGTTGCTCGAGGCGGCGGGTCTCGCCGAAGGCTTCGACATCACGCTGACCACGCTGCGCTATTCCGACATTCCGGGCTATGCGCAATTGTTCCAGAATTTCGCCAAGGAAATCGGTGCCCGCATCTCGCTCAACATCGAGGACCAGGACAAATATTACGGCAAGGCGGTGTTCGGCCAGTCGGACTGGCTGGACAGCCCGCTCGGCATTACCGACTACGCGCATCGCAGCGTGCCGAACGTGTTTCTCAAGAGCCCGCTGGTCAGCGACGGCCCGTGGAACGCGGCGCATTTCAAGAGCCCGGCCTATGACGGCATGGTCACCAGCTATCTGAAGGCGCTCGACGTCGGCGCGCAGCGCGCTGCCGCCTCCGACATCCAGAAACTGCTGCTCGACGAGACGCCTGTCATCTTCAGCTATTTTCCCGATCTGCTGGTGCCGGTGCGCAAGAATGTCAGCGGACTGCCGCCAATCGCCGCCGGGCTGCTGCTCGATCGCGTGTCATTGAGCTGATCGTGCCCCAACGCCCGATGACAAAAGAAAAGAAACGGGAGACTACCATTCGCAAGCCCCATCTGCGCGGCCGCGGGCCGCATTTTCCGCCACTCGACTCGATCACCCAATATGATTTCGAGCCGGGCTATGTCGCCTTCACCATGCCGACGCAGAAGCGGTTGCGCGTGCAGGTCGGATCGATGATCGTCGCCGACACGGTCAACGCGCTGGTGCTCTACGAGTCCGACCATCTGCCGGTCTACTATTTCCCGATGAGCGACGTGCGCGAGGAGTTCCTGCTGCCGAGCAAGACGACGACGGAGGACCCATTCAAAGGCATAGCCAGCCACTATTCGCTCAACACCGGCATCACGCTGGTCGAGGACGCGGCCTGGCGCTATCTCGATCCGGTCAAGGGCTGTCCGCCAATATCGGACTATATGTCGTTCACCTGGAGCAAGATGGGACACTGGTTCGAGGAGGACGAGGAAATCTTCGTCCACGCTCGCGATCCGTTCCGCCGGGTCGACTGCCTGCCGTCGTCGCGGCGCGTGCAGGTCATCCTCGACGGCGAACAGGTCGCCGATTCACGCCGCGGCGTGTTCCTGTTCGAGACCGGCCATCCGGTGCGCCACTATCTGCCGATCGCCGACACGCGGCTCGATATGTTCGCGCCCAGCCGCTACATCTCGCGTTGTCCTTACAAGGGCATCTCCAGCTATTATCATGTGACGACGAAGGCCAAACGTCACGAGAACCTCGTCTGGTATTATCCGGAACCGGTGCACGAGGCAGAGCGCATCAAGGGGCTGGTCTGCTTCCACCACGAACTGGTCGACAAGATCCTGGTCGACGGCGTCGAAATCCCGAAGGAAGCCACGGCCGCGTCGAGCGGTTATTTCTGAGCATCGACGCCGCCTGCGCGCGGGCGCTTGATCGAAACACGGCTCAGCCATACCCTCTCCGAGGCAGGGAGGGCACTCGATGGATCTTTTCAAGCTGGATGGCGATGTCGCGCTGGTCACCGGCGCCGGTAGCGGCATCGGCCAGGCAATCGCGATCGGGCTCGCCGAGGCAGGTGCCGACGTCGCCTGTTTCGGCCATACATCGAAGGGTGGGCTGGACGAGACCGCGCACCGAATCGCGGCACTCGGCCGCAAAGCGCTGGTGCTGACCGGTACAGTGACATCGCAGAGCGATCTCGCGGCTGCGATCGATCGCGTTGAGAGCGAACTCGGTGCGCTCACCGTCGCCGTCAACAATGCCGGCATTGCCGGCTCCGAACCCGCCGAGACGATGCCGCTGGAGACATGGCAGAAGGTTCACGACGTCAATGTCGCCGGCGTGTTCCTGTCCTGTCAGGCCGAAGCGCGCAAGATGTTGGTGCGAGGCAAGGGCTCGATCATCAACATCGCCTCGATGTCGGGCACCATCGTCAACCGCGGCCTGACGCAGGCGCACTACAACTCTTCGAAGGCCGCCGTCATCCACATGTCGAAGAGCTTCGCCATGGAGTGGGCCGATCGCGGCCTGCGCGTCAATGTCGTCAGTCCGGGCTACACGCTGACGCCGATGAACAAGCGGCCGGAGGTGGCGGAAGAAGTGAAGATCTTCAAGCGCGACACGCCGATGGGGCGCATGGCGGCGCCGGAGGAAATGGTCGGGCCGACGGTGTTCCTCGCCAGCCGCGCAGCGAGCTTCGTCACCGGCCTCGACCTGATTGTCGATGGCGGCTACGTCTGCTGGTAAGAGCTCAGCTTCGCCTGCAGTCTGAATTTGTACGTCTCGCGAAGCGTTAGTCGTTGCGCGACATGAACCTTGGTATATATAATTTCATCCTATGAAACGGCCTTGGCGAGATGGGGCTTACCAGGCGGGTAGCCGAGATCATAGGACCTTGATGGCTCGCACCTTGCAGGGGCGCCGCAGGACTGGCAATCGATCCGCAGATGACCGCTCCCGCAGCGATCCGTCGGCAGCCATGACGCCGACACTCCAATCCTGTCCCATCATCACCAGAATTGAGCACCATCTTGCCTGCGCTGGCCAAAGCCGGGGCAACAATTTGGCGCCGACGGCCTTGCGCAAAGACCAGCCTTTCCAACACAATCAAGAAAAGCCGCAAGAAGGGAACGAACGATAATTTTCACAGCTTGAAGGAGAACAAGCATGTCACTTCGCAGTGTGATTTCGAACTTAACAATGGGAGCCTTCGCGCTTGCCGCCGCAAGTGCGCTTACATCACCGGCTTACGCAGCCGCGCCGGAATCGAACGACCCGATCAAGATCGCGCTGTTCGACTGGACCAGCGTCAACCTGAACGCCAAGATCCTCGGCGGCATCCTGGAAAAGCTCGGCTACACCGTCGAGTATCCGACCGCCGACTACCTCTCCAGCCTGACCACAGGCCTCACCAATGGCGATCTCGATGTCGGCATGGAATTCTGGGACACGACCGCCGGCGAGGCCATGAAGGCCTCCGATGCGACAGGCCAGACCGAACGGCTGGGCAAGCTCGGCCCGAAGGCCAAGGAAGAATGGTGGTTTCCCGAATACATGAAGGAGAAGTGCCCCGGCCTACCCAATTGGGAAGCGCTGAAGGACCCGAAATGCGCCGAAGCCTTCTCGACGGCCGAGACCGCACCGAAGGGGCGCTATCTCGGCGGCCCGGTGACCTGGGAAGGCTTTGACGACGAGCGCGTCGAGGCACTGAAGCTGCCCTTTACCGTCATCCATGCCGGCACCGACGCGGCGATGTTCGCCGAACTGGACTCGGCCTATCAGCGCAAGGCGCCGATCATGCTGTGGATCTATTCGCCGCACTGGGCGCCGGCCAAGTACAAGGGCGAGTGGGTGGAATTCCCCGAATACACGCCCGAGTGCTACAACGACCCGAAATGGGGCACCAATCCCGACGCCAAATATGATTGCGGCAAGCCGCATGGCGAGATCTGGAAGTACTCCTGGTCCGGCATGAAGGACAAATGGCCGGTCGCCTACAAGGTGGCCAAGGCCTACACGGTCGACACCGACGAACTCAACAAGATGAGCGGCGAGATCGATCTCGGCGGCAAGACGCCGGAAGATGTCGCCGCAGCCTGGATCGCCGCCCACGAGGCCGACTGGAAAGCCTGGGCGCAGTGATCGTTCCAACTGGAAAAATGAGACCCGGCTGCTTGATCAGCCGGGTCTCAATTCTTGATGTTCCAGAAGGACGTTTGAATGACGGGCAAGACTGAACGGGAGCCAAACGTGGTGGGCACGCCAAAGGATGCCCGTCCGATAAAGCTCGCCTGCCGCAACGTCTGGAAGCTGTTCGGATCGAACGCGGCCAACTTCATCCGCGAACGCGACGGCAAGGCCAGCATGGCAGACGTCACTGCTGCCGGGCTGGTCGGCGCGGTGCGCGCCGTCGACCTCGAAATCCGCCAGGGCGAGATTTTCATCATCATGGGCCTGTCGGGCTCCGGCAAGTCGACGCTGGTCCGCTGCATGTCGCGGCTGGTCGAGCCGACCCATGGCAAGGTCGAATTCGAAGGCAATGACCTCCTGAAAATCTCCGATGCAGCACTCATCGAATTGCGGCGGCACCGCATGGGCATGGTGTTCCAGAACTTTGCCCTGCTGCCGCATCTCAACGTGCTGGAGAACATCGCCTTCCCGCTCGGCATCCAGGGTCAGGACCGGGCGACACGCGAAGCGCGGGCGCGCGAGGTCATCGAACTTGTCGGCCTGCGTGGCCGCGAGCATTTCTATCCGCGCGAGCTGTCCGGCGGCCAGCAGCAGCGTGTCGGCATCGCCCGGAGCCTGGCGACAAAACCGGAAATCTGGTTCCTCGACGAGCCGTTCTCGGCGCTCGATCCGCTGATCCGCCGCGAAATGCAGGACGAGCTGATGCGGCTGCAGACCATGCTGCACAAGACCATCGTCTTCATCACCCATGATTTCGACGAGGCCATCCGGCTGGCCGACCGCATCGCCATCATGAAGGATGGCGAGGTCATCCAGATCGGCACGCCGGAGGAGCTGGTGGTCAATCCGGCGACCGACTATGTCGCCGAGTTCACCCGGGACGTCGACCGCGCCAAGGTTATTTCAGCACGCAGCCTGATGCGCGCCTGCGACGGCTCGGAACATGGCGGCACCGTTGCCCCGGATGCCAAGATCGCCAGCTTCTCGGCCGGCATCGTTGCCGCCAACAAGCCGTTCGCGGTGGTCAACGGCACCGGCAAGCCGATCGGCGAGGTGACGCCGCAAGCGGTGATCGATCTGCTGGCCGGCATCGATCGCTCAAGGGTCGGCGCATGACGGTGACAGCAAGCGCCAGCGAGGCAAGGCCACGGCCGATTCAGGTATGGCTGCTGATCTGGGCGGCAGCGCTTACCGTTGTGCTTGTCGTGCTCCTGCTGCAGGATCGCCTGCCCTGGGCCGTCAATTATCCGGCCAGCGCCGTCGTGCCGGTCGCCGATTGGGTCAGCGCGCTGATGCGCTGGATCAAGTCGAACCTGTCCTGGTTGACCCGCTCGATCACCGCTGTGCTCGGCGTTCCCCTCGATTTCGCGCTCAATCTGTTGGCCAAGAATTTCAAGATCGGCCACGGCGCTGACGCCTATATCCTGCCGCGCCTGTCCTGGGTCGGCGTCTGCGCCGCCGCCTTCCTCGCCGGTCATGCCGTTGGCGGCAGAAAACTCAGCCTGCTGGTAGGCGGCTGCTTCCTCTACATCGCCCTGTTCGGCCAATGGACCAGTGCCATGCTGACGCTGGCGCTGATTTCCATCGCGGTGCCGTTCTGCATCGTCACCGGCCTGTTCGCCGGCATCTGGGCGTGGCGCAAGCCATGGGCGGAAAGGCTTGTCGTCTCCCCTGCCCTTGACCTGATGCAGACGATCCCGACTTTCGCCTATCTTATCCCGATGCTGCTGCTGTTCGGCAACAGCCCGGTGTCGGCGATGATCGCGACCGCCATCTTCGCCACGCCACCGATGGTGCGGGCAACGATGCTCGGCCTGTCGCGGGTGCCGTCGGAGATCGACGATTTCAGCGAGATGGCAGGCTGCACGGCGCGGCAGAAACTGTGGCGAGTGCTGCTGCCCTCGGCACGGCCGACACTGATGGTCGGCGTCAACCAGGTGATCATGCTGGCGCTGAACATGGTGATCATCGCCTCGATGATCGGCGCCGGCGGCCTCGGCTACGACGTGCTCCTGGCGCTGCGCGCACTGAAGGTTGGCGAGGCGATGGAAGCCGGCCTTGCCATCGTGGCACTGGCCATTGCGCTCGACCGGCTGAGCCAGGCCATCGCGCACAAGCAGGCCAAAGGCCATGCCCATCAGGAGATGAGCCCGAGCCTCTGGCAGCGTTACCCCAATCTGACGCTGGCCATCGCCATCCTTGTGGTGACGACACTTCTCGGCCTGTTCGTGCCGGCCTTCGCAGCGGTGCCGAAGGCGATCACCTTCACCACCGCGCCGCTGTGGAAAGCAGCGGTGAACTGGGTGACGATCAATTTCTTCGACACGATCGAAGCGTTCCGCGTGGCGCTGATCCTTAATCTGCTGAACCCGCTGCGTGCCTTTTGCGAAGGGTTTCCCTGGCTGGGCGCGGTGTTCCTGCTCGGCCTTGCCGGCTATCAGCTCTCCGGCTTGCGGCTGGCCGTGCTGGTGGCAGCGCTGACTGCCTTCTGCGCCATCACCGGCCTGTGGGAAAAGACCATGGCGACCGTCTATCTCTGCGGCATCTCTGCCTTCATCGCCTGCCTGATCGGCATCCCCATCGGCCTGATGGCTTCACGCAGCGACCGTTTCGAGAAGATCGTCACACCGGTCATCGATACGCTGCAGGTGCTGCCGTCCTTCTGCTTCATCATTCCGGTGGTGATGCTGTTTCGGGTCGGCGATGTCACGGCGATGATCGCCACCATCGCCTTCGCCGTGGTGCCGGCCATCCGCTACACCAATCACGGCATCAGGCAGGTGCCGCCGGCGCTGATCGAGGCGGCAAAGGTGTCGGGCTGCACGCCGCGCCAGACCTTCTTTCGCGTGCAACTGCCGCTGGCGCTGCCGGAGATCATGCTTGGCGTCAACCAGACGATCCTGATGGCGCTGGCGATGATCATCATCTGCGCCATGGTCGGCACCCGCGATCTCGGCCAGGAAGTGTTCATCGCGCTGTCCAAGGCCGATTCCGGCCGCGGCATCGTCGCGGGTCTGGCCATCGCCTTCATCGGCATTGTCGCCGACCGGCTGTTCGGCGCCTGGACGGCGAAAGCCAGGGCAAGGCTGGGGTAGCAGGCGCCGCCCTACTCCGCCGCCACGCCCTTCACCTCGAGATAGCTCTCCATCGAATCGTCCAGCGCCTGCAGCCAGGGCGTATGATGCAGCGGCGCCATGGTGCCGGTCATCAGTGAACGGTAGGCATGGTCGCGGAAGCTCATAATGTCTTCGCCTTTGTGATGCTCCCACTCCATGAAGGTCTGGTTGACCGCCTCGACGTCGAAGCCGGGGTAGTCAGTCTGGTCCATCAACTCCTTGGTGTAGTCGCCCTGGAACCAGATCATCTGCTCGGCGTCTTCCAGCGTCTCCTCGCGTGCGCGCCATTTTGCGCCGTGCTCCACCATCGCCTCGGCCGAGGGCAGCTTGATGCGGCCCATGATGACGTCGCGGGCGAACCAGGCCTGCGCGTCGAACATGTTGAAGGTGTAGAACTGGTCCTGCATGCCGATATAGGAGAGCTGCGGGTTCTTCTCCCAGACGACGCCTTCATAGAGGTCGAGAGGCCACATGCGGTTGGCGGTCTTGAGCTTGAGGTCGTCGGTCAGGAAGGGGAAGGAGTGCAGATAGCCGGTGCACAGGATGATGGCGTCGACATCCTTGGTGGTGCCATCCTTGAAATGCGCCGTTTTGCCGACGACCTTCTGCAGCAGCGGCACCTCTTTCCAATTGTCCGGCCATTTGAAGCCCATCGGCTTCGAGCGGTAGCTGGAGGTGATCGATTTGGCGCCGTATTTGTAGCACTGCGAGCCGATGTCCTCGGCCGAATAGGAGCGGCCGATGATCAGGATGTCCTTGCCCTTGAACTCCATCGCGTCGCGGAAATCATGGCTGTGCAGGATGCGGCCGTTGAAGGTCGAGAAGCCCTCGAAATAGGGCACATTGGGCACCGAGAAATGGCCGGAAGCGACGACGACGTTGTCGAACTCTTCGGAGTAGGTGACGTCGTTGGTGCGGTCATGCGCGGTGACGGTGAATTTCTTCGTCTCGTCCGAGAAGGTGACCATGCGCACCGGGCTGTTGAAGCGCACCCATTTGCGCAGGCCTGACTTCTCGACGCGGCCCTTGATGTAGTCCCACAGCACGGCGCGCGGTGGATAGGAGCCGATCGGTCGGCCAAAATGCTCCTCGAATGTGTAGTCGGCGAATTCCAGGCACTCCTTCGGTCCGTTCGACCAGAGGTAGCGGTACATCGACCCGTGCACCGGGTCGCCATGCTCGTCGAGGCCGGTGCGCCATGTGTAGTTCCACAGGCCGCCCCAGTCCGACTGCTTTTCGAAGCAGACGATTTCAGGAATGTCGGCGCCCTTGTCGGCGGCCGATTTGAAGGCCCTGAGCTGTGCCAGGCCGGACGGGCCGGCTCCGATGACGGCAACGCGACTTTTCATGGCAGGCCTCCCGATCTGGTTTCGACTTTTGTCTTGACGCAATTCCCAAGGCGAAAGCGCTATGCGCCTTTCCCGGAATTGCTCTTACGAAACAAATTTCACTCACAGGACAGTAATTGGCCCTTTCGTGCTGTCAACAGCCCGATGCTGAAACAAGGTTCCGCCGATGTGGATTTCCTGCGAAAAACCGGACGCTGCCAAACATCATTATCGTGCGCATGCGCGTTCACGCGACTTGCCGTCGCAGTTGCGCTCCTGTATCGGCACCTGACATGTTCACCTAGAGTGAAATAAATCCCAGGAGTGCCGGGGGCGACATGGCGAAGAAGGTTTCCGATCCCAAGGCTGGTCTCGCCGGTGCGACGGCCAAGCCGCTGCCAAAGGTTTCGGCCGACGGCAAGACCATCCGCGCGCCGCTGACGCAGAACCCGCATGCCATTCGCGACACGCGCGAGAAGGTGCTGGAGGTGGCGATCGGCCGCGAGGTGCGGGCGTTCCGCAAGAAACTCGGTATCACCGTCGCTGATCTCGCGGTCGCCACCGACATTTCGCTGGGCATGCTGTCGAAGATCGAGAACGGCATCACCTCGCCGTCGCTGACCACCTTGCAGGCGCTGTCGCGGGCGCTCGGCGTTCCGGTCACCGCCTTCTTCCGCCGCTTCGAGGAAGAGCGCAGCGCCGTCTTCGTCAAGGCCGGCCAAGGCCTTGATGTCGAGCGCCGCGGCACGCGCGCCGGCCACCAGTACAATCTGCTCGGCCATATCGGCTCCAACACCAGCGGCGTCGTCGTCGAGCCCTATCTGATCACGCTGACCGAGGATTCCGACGTGTTTCCGACCTTCCAGCATGAGGGCATGGAGTTCCTCTATATGCTCGAAGGCGAGGTCGTTTACCGGCACGGCAGCAACCTCTACCCGATGAAGCCCGGCGACAGCCTGTTCTTCGATGCCGACGCACCGCACGGGCCGGAACAGTTGACGAAGCTGCCGATGCGCTATTTGTCGATCATCTGCTATCCGCAGAGCGCGGGGTGAGGTTAGCTGTCCCGCAAAACTCTCTTCCTCTCCCTCCGGAGGGGGGAGAGGTGGCGCTGCGAAGCAGCGACGGAGTGGGGGAAGGCGGTCCTCAAACGCGAACCCGCCGACAAGTGGCACGACCGAGCGGGCCTGAAATCTCGGCAGGCAGCTGAACAATCGGAAGCATCGCCTGTGCGCTAACTCAAAACCTCCTAATCTGGTCTCCCCCAACTCGGTTTATTTTCGCTCTACACCTCTCCCCCGATCGACGGGGTAGAGGAAGGGAGCGAAACCGTCCCGCCGGGCTCCTTTCTTTCTCTCCCAGCAGGCTCTAATCCGGCCCAAAGCCCGAACTTGTCGCACTCCCATCATCCAGCTTCGACAGCCACTCGACCAACGCCGGACGATAGCGCGTCAGGCCCTTGTAGTTGGCGAGTTCGTCGGGCAGGTCGCGGATGACGCGGTGCAGGCGCCGTGCCCATTTGGGCTGCGTCACCAATTCGTCCATCTTGATCAGATAGCAGCGGATCGGGAAGACGATGCCGTTGGAGCGCGGCAGGCGCCAGAAACTCTGCAGTTCGACACGCAGATGCACCTTGTCGCCGACATTCTCCGGCGTCACCGTCGCCCGGTCCGGACCCCATTTGTGGTAGTTTTCCGGACTGGTGTCGAGGCGCGGATTGATGGTCATCGTCCAATTCAGGCGCCGCGCCGGCTTGCCCTGCTGGATGTTGGTGAGGAATTTCAGCGCCCTGACGAAAATCCCCTTCTCATGCGCCAGCGGCACCGGCGCATGCCATTCGAAGAAGTTCATGCCGATGTCGAAATCGAGCGACCAGTCGGCCTGGGTGGTGACCATGCCGGCATCCATCCACAGATTGCCGTCGCGCTGGTCGAGGATGCAGAAATCGCCCTGGCTCTGCCGGGTGATGTATTCCATCGGGCCGTAAGGCAACGTCGAGGTGTCGCCGAAAGTGAAGGTGTCGTCGATACCGAGCGGCCGGTTGATCCAGCGCCAGCGATCGCCGTCGCGGGTCAGCGTGAAATGCTCGGGATAGCCCAGCGCCTGCTGCTCCATCAGCAATTCGAGCAGGTCCCAGCCGGCCAGCGTCATGTGCGGCAGCGACTGGCAGCGCAGCGGATCCTCAGCCAGGACCAGCGCGCGGTCCTGCATCTCGGCGACATAGTGCTCGTCGACGTCGATCAGGTTTTCCAGCACGCTGCCCCTGGGTCCGACGACATGCGGCTCGATGTTGACCGCATACATGTAGGCGTCTTCGTGGAACGGGAACGGAAACCGCCTTATGTGCTCGGGGCTGTTCTTGAAGGTGAAGTCGTCGCGGAACGTTTCCTTGCGAAAGGTAATGCCCATGATTTTCTCCTACCGTTCCAGGACCAGCGACCGGCCTTCGAAGCGCGACACGCACGGCATGATCTTCTTGCCCGAACGGTGCTCTTCCTCGCTTAGCCAGTGGTCGTTGTGGATGAACTTGCCGTCGCAAGAGATGACGTTGGTTTCGCACTGGCCGCAGACGCCGCCGCGGCAGAGGTAAGGCGGATCGACGCCGGCCGCCTCGATCGCTTCCAAGAGGCTCTGCTGTTCGTCGACGCGGATCGCCTTGCCGCTGACGGCAAGCGTCACGTCGAACGGCAGCCCGGGCTGGGGTGCCGCGAAATGCTCGAAATGCACGGTCTCCGGCGGCCAGCCCAAGGCAGCAGCCCGATCGCGCACCCAGTTGATCATGCCGGCCGGGCCGCAGACATAGAGATGCGTGCCGAGCGGCTGCGTCGACAGCAACCGGTCGAGTCCGATGCGCTCGTCGAGGTCATCATGATAGAGCCTGACCCTGCGGTCGTAGCGCGCGCGCAGCACATCCGCATAGGTGCCGAGCGATGCGGTGCGGACGGTGTAATGCAGTTCGAAATTGCCGCCCTCCGCCGCCAGCTGCGCGGTCTGCGCCATGAACGGCGTGATGCCGATGCCGCCGGCCAGCATCAGATGCT
Organism: Mesorhizobium sp. M0239; assembly: GCF_040321815.1. NCBI lineage: Bacteria > Pseudomonadati > Pseudomonadota > Alphaproteobacteria > Hyphomicrobiales > Phyllobacteriaceae > Mesorhizobium > Mesorhizobium sp. M0239. Next base: position 211,698 of record NZ_JAMYSG010000001.1, on the reverse strand, counting down.
TTTTGGCGCGCAGGTCGAGCGAGAACAGGTTGACCGGATAGCTGACCACCATCTCCATGCCGGGCTTGACGCTCCGGTGCATGAACAGCGAGCCGCCGCGCCCGACATCGTCACGGCGCACCGAGATCGTGTATTCGCGCGTATCGAGTGGCGAGCCCATCAGCGAATAGGGATTGAGCCGGGTCCGTTCGCCATCGCGCATTTCAACGACAACGTGCGCGCCGCCGGAAAATGTCGGCAACAGGTTGCCGTCGCGCCGGCGGAAATGGAAGCGGCTGACCAGGTCGTTGACCGGGACGACATCGCTGACAACGACGTCTAGCTTAGTGGTGCCGGTGCTCATCGGAAAATCTCCTCCATCGGAGGAATTTCGCTGCGATCTTCCGCATTGATGCAGACGCCCTGGAAGGCTGCGATGCGCCTGGAATAATGGTCGCGCACCAGAAGCAGCAGGCCGCAATGCGCGCAGGTCGCCGGCTGCGTCGTGACATTCTCGGTGATGCCCTTGCAGTGGACGCATTGCATGCGCCGCGCCAGCGAGCCGCGGTGCTCGGTCTGGATCGAGGTGTGGTCGATGCCGGCTTCAAGCGCCACCTGCATCGCCTGGCCGATCAGGCCCTCGGTGCCCGAGAGATAGAGGCGCAGGCCCATATGCGCGTTGGCCAGTGTCTGCCGGAGCCGTGGCAACAGGCTGGCAAAGGACGGCGCCTGGTGGAACTGTGCCGGCTTCAACGCTTCGAGCGCGACGGTGTGTTTGCCGTCCGGCCCAGGAATGAAGACGACTTCGGCGTCGTCGAAAAACCTGGGGGGCGCCCTCCCGGCCATCTCCGCTATTGCCAGCGCCCCTTCCGCGTCCGCGATGAAAAGATGATGCTTGCCGGGTTGCGGAGACAAAGTTCCGTAAACCGGCCGGCTGATGATGCTTTTGGCTGCCATTTATGCCTTCGTGCCTCGAACCCCTCGCCGTTGACTATGCCTCAACCTTTCGCGGTGCGCTTGGTCTTCTTGGGATCGTCGAATGGCAGTGGCTGCGCCGTCGCCTTGATGGCACCGCTCTTGTTGCGGATTTCGAGCTTGGTGTCCTTGACCGCGCAGTCGACGTCGAGTCGGGCGATGCCCATCGATTTCTCGACCAGCGGCGAATACATGGCGCAGGTCACCACGCCGACCTTTTTGCCGTCGCGATAGACCGGCGCGCCTTCATCGGCCGGCTCCTTACCGTCGAGCAGGACGCCATAGATCTTGAAGCGCTCCTTGCCCTTCAGACGATAGTGCTCCTCGGCACCGCGAAAGCCGGTCTTGCCAGGGCTGACGGTGAAGTCGAGGCCGAGTTCCCAAAGCGTGTCGCCTGGGCCTTCGTTCTCAAACGGATATTTTTGGGAGTTGTCATAGGGGTAGAAGAGCAGATAACTTTCGACGCGCAGCATGTCGAGCGTGGTGAAGCGGCACGGAATGATGCCGGCGCTCTTGCCCTCGTCGAGGATCCTGTCCCAGATCGTGCCGGCATCCTGGCCGCGGCAGAAGATCTCGTAGCCGCGCTCGCCGGTATAGCCGGTGCGCGAGATCATCACCGGAAGACCGAACAGCTGCGTCTGCATGTGATGGAAATAGTTGAGGTCGCGAATACCCGGCACGTGCTTGGCCAGATAGTCGACCGCTGTCGGACCCTGCAGCGACAGATCGTGCAGATTGTCGTCGAAGCGCAGCGAGACGTCGCGTCCTACCGAAGCACGCTGCAACTCCTCATGGCCGGTGCCCGAACCATGCACGACCATCCATGCATTGGGGCCGGTGCGGTAGAGGATGCAATCGTCGGTGAATTTCCCCGCCTCGTTCAGCATGCAGGCATAGGCCGACTTGCCGGGATAGATCTTTTCGACATCGCGCGTCGTCGCCAGGTCGATCAGGTGTGAGGCATGCGGCCCGGTGATATGGACCTTCTTGAGGCCGGAGACATCCATCAGACCAGCCTTGGTGCGGATGGCGATGTACTCCTCGTCGGCATCCTTGTCGTAGGTCCAGGCGGTTCCCATGCCGCTCCAGTCTTCGAGCTTCGAACCGAGCGCGCGATGGCGATCCGCCAGGGTCGAAAATCTCCAGGATGCCGTCATCCGCTCGTCCTCCGTTTCGATAATGCTCTGCTGTTCCCTGCCCCCTGCGCAGCGGCGGGAGCTTTGGCCGAATATTGATCGCAAACCTCCGGGCGCCGCAATACCCATAAGCAATTAATTTCATTCTCAGGCAAAATCCGTTGCGCCAAGCAAACGGTTAACCCCGCGTAAATCGCGCTTGACAATTGCGGGATTCAGACAGAACTTATGAAAAAAATTTCACTCTGTTGAAAGAGGACGGCGGACGGGAGATTCGGAACCGGACGGCGGAAAAGGGGAGAAACCGATGTCAGACATGCAGCAGCGCATCGAAGCGCTGTACCGTTCCGACCTGCGCGGAGCCGCGCTCCTGATCGTCTGCCTGTGGGCGACGATCCTCTTCGTCCTCCTCATGACATGGCCCTACATCCCGCACAGCGGCATCAAGGCCGTCGTCGCGATCGCCGCCGCCGCCGTGCTGATCTTCAACACCGCGGCCATCCTGGCGATGGTCAAGCACTACAAGGAAGACAAGGAATTCATTTACGGGCTCGACATCAAGAACGCCGACGCGTTCAGCAACCGCAAGTCCTGAGGGGTAGAAGAGATGTCCCGCTACACGCCGCCGGAGCAAAGCAAGGCCGGGCAGGTTTTCGACATCGCCGTCGTCGTCGTCGCCATTTTCGTGGCACTGTGGCTACCGCTCAAGCTGGGCCTCGCCGGCGCGGCGAAATCCATCGACGCGCTCGACGCCAAGACCTGGGAAGCGCTAGGCCAGAACCCGACCATGGCGTCTATCTGGGAAAAGCTCGGCTATACGCCCGAGACCGCGCACGACATCATCCAGAACCGCTTCCACTATGTCATCGACTGGCCGACGCTGATCATCATGGCGGCGGTGCTGATCGGTTATTTCATCTTCCTGTTTCGTGCATCAGACCGCGAATACCGCGACGTCATCAACGAAAAATTCGACGACAAGTAAGAGTTCTGAGGACGATCTAATTCGGGGGACACGATCATGTGGGTGGCACTCTCTTACGCATGCTGGGGCATCTCGATCGTGCTCGCTTTGTGGATGCTCTACGACTGGTTCAAGGTCGACACGACCTTCTCCGAAGAGGTGCTGACCTCCTCGCGCGAAGGCGAACTGGAAGCCACTTCCGAAAAACACCGGATCTGAGTGAGGATTGAACAATGACGATCGCACTTGAACCGGCTGCCCCGGCTGCCCAAGGGGACAGAGTTTCACTCCTGCGCGTGCTCGGACCGGCCCATGTCTGGGCGCTCGGCGTCGGCATCGTCCTGGTCGGCGAATTCACCGGCTGGAATTTCTCGGCCGACAAGGGTGGCGCACTGGCCGCGCTGATCGTCTGCTGGGTCGTGGGATTGCTCTACACCTCGGTCGCCATGATCGATTCCGAGGTGACATCGACCGTGGCCGCCGCCGGCGGCCAGTATGCGCAGGCAAAGCACATCGTCGGACCGCTGATGGCGTTCAACGTCGCGCTGTTCCTGGTCTTTGCCTACACCATGCTCGAAGTGTCCGACGCCATCCTGCTCGGCGACACCATCGTCGCCAAGGCCGGCGTCGAAGGGCTCACCCACAATTCCTTCATCGCCGCGACCATCGTCGTGCTGGCGTGGCTGAACTATCGCGGCGTGCTGATGACGCTCAACGTCAACTTCGTCATCACAGCAGTCGCCTATATCTCGATTGTCATCCTGTTCTTTTCGGTCAGCCCGTGGACGCAAGGCGCCGTGCTGAAGCTGAACGAGTTGGTCACTCCCGGCAATGCGCTCCCCTATGGCTGGATCGGCGTCATCGCCGCCTTCCAGTTCGGCATCTGGTACTATCTCGGCATCGAGGGCACCACACAGGCCGCCGAGGAAGTGCGCTCGCCGGCCCGCTCGCTGCCTTACGGCACCATGGCCGGCATGATCACGCTTTTGATCGCAGCCGCCATGACCTGGTATGTCTGCGCCTCGATGATGCCATGGGAATATCTCGGCATCACCTATTATCCGCTGTGGGACGCCGGCAAACTGACTGGCAGCCCGCTGCTCGAGAACCTGTTGTTCGTCGCCACGCTGCTTGCTGCAATGGCCTCCGCCAATGGCTGCATCAACGATGCGGCGCGCGCCTGGTTCTCGCTCGGCCGCGACCGCTATCTGCCGACATGGTTCTCGGCCGTGCATCCGAGATATCGCACGCCCTATCGTTCGATCCTGTTCCTGCTGCCGATCGCGCTGGCCTTCGCCTTCATCGCCGACCTCAACCAGGCGATCACCTTCTCGATCCTGTCGGGCGTGCTGCAATATACCTTCATGAGCATCAACATCATCATGTTCCGCAAGAAGTGGCCGCTGGGCTCGATCCGGCGCGGCTACACGCACCCCTTCCACCCGATCCCGGCCATCGTGCTGTTTTGCCTGTGCGTGGTGACCTTCTTCGCCATCTTCCTCGGCTTCGGCTCGCAGCTGATCGCCATGGTCGCCTTCTATTTCCTGATCTCGCTGTGGTTCCATTTCTATCGCTACAAATTCGTGCGGCGCGGCGACCAATTCACCATGCCGTGGCCAAAGCCGCAGGGTTATTGATGGGAGTAGGCCCGTCCATAGCCTGGGCGGGCCTGGCATGAGAAAATGTCCGAGGTGACATCAGCACTGCTGGCCGGGGCCATTGTCCTAGCTGTCGTCCTCCACCTTGCCTGGCAGGCGCGTGCCAGCCACAGCAGGGCGTCGATGGCGCTCGCCGTCGAGCAGGGCCGCATCCGCACAGTCATCGCCGACGCTGCCAATGTTTCGGATGGCACCGCCGGCGTCATCACCTGGGAAGGATCCTGGAACGGCAAACGTGTCCAGGTGCGCACCATCGTCGATACGCTGGCGACGCGAAAACTGCCGGCGCGCTGGCTCAGTGTTTCGATCACCGAAGAGGTCGCGGTGCCGGCGACGTTCGACATGATGATGCGGCCGGGATCGCCGACGACCTTCTCCAATTTCGATCATCTCGAGCACACGCTGCCGAAGAGCTCAGCATTTCCGGCTGAGGCCGTGTTGCGGACCGATCGCAGGGGCGTCCACTTCCCACTGGAGACCATCGCCGGCCACCTCGGGATTTTTTCCGAAGGGCGCGCCAAGGAACTGCTGATCACCCCGAAAGGGGTACGCATCGTGTGGCTGCTGGCCGAAGCCGAACGGGCGCGTTATGGCGTCTTTCGGCAGGCCGAATTCGGCGACGCCACACTCGATCCCGCGCTGATCGAAAGACTGCTGGTGTCGGTGTCGGCGCTTCGCGACGCCATCAACAAAAGCGAACGGCAGGCCGCATGACCATTCCCACCACTGCACCCACCAACCCCTATCTGGTTCTCGGCGCCGCAATCGTGTTGCCGGGAAGCGGGCATGTCATTCTCGGCGTGCCGGTGCGCGGCCTGCAGTTCCTTTTCTTCATGGTGATCCTGGCATGGGTGACGGCCAAGATCGCACCGTCGGATGCCAGCTTTGTCGGCCGTCACGCCGGCGGCTTCCTGATCTATGCCTTGTCGATTCTCGACGCCTACAAGATCGCTCGCATCCGCACCGCGAAATGGGTTCACAATGCCCGGCGAGACGGCGACAGTGCGCAGAGCGGCATTGAGCCGCATAGGTAACTAGAGGAATATTTTTTTCATACGATTGAATTTGTGCAACTCATTCGATACATCCTCTCTTAGCTACAAACGATCTCTTAGCTACAAACATCGGGAGGCTGACATGTGTGGAATTGTCGGACTGTTTTTGAAGGACAAGTCGCTGGAGCCCCAGCTTGGCGCGATGCTGTCGCAGATGCTGATCTCGCTCAGCGATCGCGGTCCCGACAGCGCCGGCATTGCCATCTATGGCGCGCCTTCCAAAAATGAGGCCAAGATCACCATTCAGTCGGCCAAGCCGGACCGCGATTTCCGCGGCCTCGAGGCGGAGCTCGCCAAGGCCATCGGCACCCCGGTGACGATCGCGGTGAAATCCACCCATGCGGTCGTCAGGACCACGCCCGCCAAGATCGATGAAGCGCGCGAAACCATCCAGACGCTGCGCCCCGACATCCGCATCATGGGCGCCGGCGACGTTGTCGAGATCTACAAGGAAGTTGGCCTGCCCGAGGCGGTCGTCGATCGCTTCGATGTCCGCAAGATGACCGGCACGCATGGCATTGGCCACACCCGGATGGCGACGGAATCGGCTGTGACGACAATGGGCGCGCATCCGTTCTCGACCGGCGCCGACCAGTGCCTTGTGCACAATGGCTCGCTGTCGAACCACAACAATGTCCGCCGCGAGTTGATCCGCGAAGGCATGAAATTCGAGACCGAGAACGACACTGAAGTGGCCGCCGCCTATCTCTCGTCGCAGATGGCGCATGGCAAGAATCTCGGCGAAGCGCTGGAAGGCACGCTCTCCGACCTCGACGGCTTCTTCACCTTCGTCGTCGGCACCAAGAACGGCTTTGGCGTGGTGCGCGATCCGATCGCCTGCAAGCCCGCCGTGATGGCCGAGACCGACCAGTATGTCGCCTTCGGCTCGGAATATCGCGCGCTGACCAAACTGCCTGGCATAGACAATGCGAGGGTCTGGGAACCCGAACCCGCAACCGTCTATTTCTGGGAGCATTGAATTCATGCCGGCAACCACGCTTTCAAAGACGGCAGCACACGACCCTCGGGTCTTCGATCTCGACCAATTGTCGCTGCGTGAACTCAACCAGGCGCTGCACAATCTGGCTCCCGGCTCGAACGAAACGGCATGGGAAGTGCTGAACCCGAAAGGCAGCCATTCGGTCGCCGTCGGCGTCGACCAGCCTGTTGCCATCGATGTGCGCGGCAGCGTCGGCTATTATTGCGGCGGCATGAATTCCGGCAGCACCATCACCGTGCACGGCTCGGCGGGTCCCGGCGTCGGCGAGAACATGATGTCGGGCTCGATCACCATCAAAGGCGACGCCAGCCAGTATGCCGGCGCCACCGGCAAGGGCGGCCTGCTGGTCATCGAAGGCAATGCGTCGTCGCGCTGCGGCATTTCGATGAAGGGCATCGACATCGTCGTGCACGGCAATATCGGCCACATGTCGGCCTTCATGGCGCAGTCGGGCAATCTGGTGGTGCTGGGCGATGCCGGCGACGCGCTGGGCGATTCCATCTACGAGGCGCGTCTCTTCGTGCGCGGCAAGGTCGACAGCCTGGGTGCCGACTGTATCGCCAAGGAGATGCGGGCCGAGCATCTGGAATTGCTGCAAGGCCTGCTCGACCGTGCCGGCGTCACCGGCGTCAAGCCGTCGGAGTTCAAGCGCTACGGCTCGGCGCGCACGCTCTACAATTTCAATATCGACAACGCCGACGCGTATTGAGGCAGCATGACCTATCGCAACCCGCCGACGACGCCGCGCAAATCCGCGACCTTCGACGACTATACGCTTTCCGAGATCCGCCGTGCGGCGGCGACCGGCATCTATGACATCCGTGGCGCCGGCGCCAAGCGCAAGCTGCCGCATTTCGACGACCTCCTGTTCCTCGGCGCCTCGATCTCGCGTTATCCGCTCGAAGGCTATCGCGAACGCTGCGACACATCGGTCGTGCTGGGTTCACGCCATGCCAAGAAGCCGATCGAGCTGAAGATCCCGATCACCATCGCCGGCATGAGCTTCGGTTCGCTGTCGGGGCCCGCCAAGGAAGCGCTCGGGCGCGGCGCCACACTGTCGGGCACCTCGACCACCACCGGCGATGGCGGCATGACCGAGGAAGAGCGCGGCCATTCCAAGCAGCTGGTCTATCAATACCTGCCGTCGCGCTATGGCATGAACCTGCGCGATCTGCGCCGTGCCGATGCGATCGAAGTCGTCGTCGGCCAGGGCGCCAAGCCGGGTGGCGGCGGCATGCTGCTTGGCCAGAAGATTTCCGACCGCGTCGCCGAAATGCGCACGCTGCCGAAGGGCATCGACCAGCGCTCGGCCTCGCGCCATCCGGACTGGACGGGTCCCGACGATCTCGAGATCAAGATCCTCGAATTGCGCGAAATCACAGACTGGGAAAAGCCGATCTACGTCAAGGTCGGCGGTGCCCGGCCCTACTATGACACGGCGCTTGCCGTGAAGGCCGGCGCCGATGTCGTCGTCGTCGACGGCATGCAGGGCGGCACCGCCGCGACACAGGAGGTGTTCATCGAAAATGTCGGCATGCCGACGCTTGCCTGCATCAGGCCGGCGGTGCAGGCGCTGCAGGATCTCGGCATGCACCGCAAGGTGCAGTTGATCGTCTCCGGCGGCATCCGCAACGGCGCCGATGTCGCCAAGGCGCTGGCGCTCGGCGTCGACGCGGTCTCGATCGGCACGGCCGCCCTTGTCGCGCTCGGCGACAACGATCCCCGCTGGGAGGCGGAGTATAACGAGCTCGGCACCACGGCCGGCGCCTATGACGACTGGCACGAGGGGCGCGACCCCGCAGGCATCACCACGCAGGACCCCGAACTGATGAAGCGGGTCGACCCGGTGGCCGCCGGACGCCGGCTGGCGAACTACCTCAAGGTGATGACGCTGGAAGCGCAGACCATCGCCCGTGCCTGCGGCAAGAACAGCCTGCACAATCTGGAACCCGAGGACCTCGTCGCGCTGACGATCGAGGCAGCCGCCATGGCCGGCGTACCGCTGGCCGGCACCAACTGGATACCGGGGAAGAACGGCTTCTAATCAATGAAGGGCCGAAGCCCACACGCTCTGGGGCCACAATCGACAAAAAATGGGGAACTTCCGTGACAGTTGATCTTGCTGAATTCGCAAGGGCGAAAAACGTCAAATATTTCATGATTTCCTACACTGACCTGTTCAGTGGCCAGCGTGCCAAGCTGGTGCCGGCGCAAGCCATCGCCGACATGCAGAAGGATGGCGCCGGCTTTGCCGGTTTCGCCACCTGGCTTGATCTGACGCCAGCGCATCCCGACATGCTGGCGGTTCCGGATCCGGATTCGGTGATCCAGCTGCCGTGGAAGCCTGAGGTCGCCTGGGTCGCGGCCAACTGCATCATGGACGACAAGGAGGTCGACCAGGCGCCGCGCAACACGCTGAAGCGGCTGATCGCGGAGGCCGCCAGCGACGGCATGCATGTCAAGACCGGCGTCGAGGCCGAGTTCTTCCTGATCTCGCCGGACGGCAAGACGATTTCCGACGAATACGACACGGCCTCAAAGCCCTGCTACGACCAGCAAGCTGTGATGCGCCGCTATGACGTCATCGCCGAGATCTGCGACCACATGCTGGCGCTCGGCTGGGGCGCCTACCAGAACGACCACGAGGATGCCAACGGCCAATTCGAGATGAACTGGGCCTTCGACGACGCGCTGGCGACCGCCGACAAGCACTCGTTCTTCAAATTCATGGTCAAGTCGATCGCCGAGAAGCACGGCCTGCGCGCGACGTTCATGCCCAAACCCTTCCAGGGCCTGACCGGCAATGGCTGCCATGCCCATATCTCGGTCTGGGACAAATCGGGCAAGACCAACGTCTTCGCCGACAATGCGATGGAGCTTGGCCTGTCGGCCAAGGGCCGGAATTTCCTCGGCGGCATCATGAAGCATGCTTCCGCGCTTGCCGCGATCACCAACCCGACGGTCAATTCCTACAAGCGCATCAATGCGCCGCGCACCATTTCGGGCGCCACCTGGGCGCCGAACACGGTGACCTGGACCGGCAACAACCGCACCCACATGGTGCGCGTGCCCGGCCCCGGCCGCTTCGAACTGCGGCTGCCGGATGGTGCTGCCAACCCTTATCTGCTGCAGGCGGTTATCATCGCCGCCGGCCTCGACGGCATCCGCTCGAAGGCAGATCCCGGCAAGCGCTACGACATCGACATGTACCAGCATGGGCACACGGTGAAGGGCGCGCCAAAACTGCCGCTCAATCTGCTCGACGCGCTGCGCGAGTTCGACAAGGACAAATCGCTCAAGGCGGCGCTGGGTGAGGAATTCTCGTCGGCCTACCTAAAGCTGAAGCACCAGGAATGGAATTCCTATGCTTCGCACTTCACGCAATGGGAGCGCGACCACACGCTGGATATCTGACCACCAGCGCGGTGCGAGCGACCTCGGAATGAACTGATGAAATATTCTATCTTCTCGCTCGCCCGCGCCGCCCTGTCCGGCCACAAGAACTGGCAGCGTACCTGGCGTGACGCCACGCCGAAGGACCATTACGACGTGGTGATCATCGGCGGCGGCGGCCACGGGCTGGCAACCGCCTGGTTCCTGGCCAGCGAGTATGGCATCAGAAACGTCGCCGTGCTCGAAAAAGGCTGGATCGGCTCCGGCAATGCCGGCCGCAACACCACCATCATCCGCTCCAATTACGGCCTGCCAGGCAATACCGGCTTTTACGAATTGTCGATGAAGCTGTGGGAGCGGATGGAGCAGGACCTCAACTACAATGCAATGGTCAGCCAGCGCGGCGTCATCAACCTCTACCACTCCGACGCACAGCGCGACGCTTATGCGCGGCGCGGCAACACCATGCGCATCAACGGCATCGACGCCGAACTGCTCGACCTCGCTGCCGTCAAGAAGATGATACCGTTCCTGAACTTCGACAATGCGCGCTTTCCGGTACAAGGCGGGCTGTTGCAGCGACGCGGCGGCACGGCGCGACACGATGCCGTGGTCTGGGGCTATGCGCATGCGGCGAGCGAACTCGGCGTCGACATCATCCAGAATTGCGAAGTCACCGGCTTCGTCAGGGACGCCAATGGCAAGGTGACCGGCGTCGAGACGTCGCGCGGCAAGATCGGCGCCGGCAAGGTCGGTATGGCTGTTGCCGGAAGTTCGTCGCGCGTCGCGGCGATGGCCGGCCTGCGCCTGCCCATCGAAAGCCATGTGCTGCAGGCCTTCGTCTCCGAGGCGATCAAGCCGCTCATCCCTGGTGTCATGACCTTCGGCGCCGGCCATTTCTATGTCAGCCAGTCCGACAAGGGCGGGCTGGTGTTCGGCGGCGACATAGACGGCTACAATTCCTACGCCCAGCGCGGCAACATGCCTGTGATGGAGGACGTCTGCGAGGGCGGCATGGCGCTGATGCCGATGATCGGCCGCGTGCGTCTGCTGCGCCAGTGGGGCGGCATCATGGACATGTCGATGGACGGTTCGCCGATCATCGACAAGACGCCGGTCGACGGGCTCTATCTCAACGCCGGCTGGTGCTATGGCGGCTTCAAGGCGACGCCTGGCTCCGGCTTCGTCTTTGCCCATCTTCTGGCGCGCGACGAATCGCACGAAGAGGCCGCACGGTTCCGCCTCGACCGGTTTCGGACCGGCGCCATGATCGACGAAAAGGGCCAGGGCGCCCAACCGAACCTGCATTGAAGGCGGTTTAGAAGAAAATGCGCATTGTCTGTCCCTTCTGCGGCGAACGCGAACTCGGCGAGTTCACCTATCTCGGCGACGCCAAGCCTGTGCGGCCCGAAGCCGGCGCCTCGGAAGACGAGGTCTTCGACTATGTCTATCTGCGCGACAATGTCGCCGGACAGACCAGCGAACACTGGTACCATGGCGGCGGCTGCCGGGCCTGGCTGAAAGTCACCCGCAACTCGCTGACGCACGAGATTTCGTCGGTCGAACCGGCGGCGGGTGCCGGCGCCGCGAAAGTCGGTGCGTGATGGCCGGCGCGCAGACACACCGGCTCGGCAATCGCGGTCTCATCGACCGCTCGGCGCCGCTGAACTTCCGTTTCGACGGCAAGGCTTTCTCCGGCTTCCAGGGCGATACGCTCGCCTCGGCGCTGATCGCCAATGGCGTCAAGCTGGTCGGCCGCTCGTTCAAATACCATCGCCCGCGCGGCATTCTCACCGCCGGTTCGGAAGAACCCAACGCGCTGGTCGAGCTGCGCACCGGCGCACGGCGCGAGCCGAACACCAAGGCGACGACAGCCGAACTCTATGAAGGGCTGGAAGCCGCCAGCCAGAACCGCTGGCCATCGCTGCGCCACGATGTGATGTCGGTGAACCAGCTGTTCGCGCCGATCTTCGTTGCCGGCTTCTACTACAAGACCTTCATGTGGCCGGCGAAATTCTGGGAAGCGATCTACGAGCCGGCGATCCGTCGCGCCGCCGGCCTTGGCCGCGCCGCAGGCGTCGCCGATCCGGACCACTACGACAAGGCATGGGCGCATTGCGATGTGCTGATCGCCGGCTCCGGCCCGGCCGGTCTGGCCGCGGCATTGGCAGCCGGCCGCGCTGGTGCCCGCGTCATCCTGTGCGAAGAGGATTTTGTCCCCGGCGGCCGCCTGCTGTCGGATGGCGGCACGATCGATGGTGTGCCGGCAGCCGAATGGCTGTCGCGGACGCTGACTGAACTGGCTGATATGCCGGACGTCCGCATCATGACCCGCACGGCACTATTCGGCGTCTACGATGGCGGTACCTATGGCGCGATCGAGCGGGTCAACGACCACCTGCCCTCGCCGCCTCAGCATCAGGTGCGCCAGCGGCTGTGGCGGATCGTGGCCAAGCGTTGCGTTGTCGCGGCCGGCGCCATCGAACGGCCGATCGTGTTTGCCGGCAACGACACGCCCGGTGTGATGATGGCGTCCGCCATGCGCACCTATGTCGCGCGCTATGCGGCGACACCGGCCAAACGCATCGCGCTGTTCACCAACAATGAGGATGGCTGGCGCACGGTCGAGACTGCACTCGGTGCCGGCCTACAGATCGCGGCGGTCATCGATGCACGGTCCGAAGTGTCGCCGGCGCATCGTTCGCTGGCCTCCAAGGGCGGCTTCCCGGTGCTGCATGGTTCCGTCAGTGGCGTCGATGGCGGCAAGGATGGCGTCAGGAAAATCGCGGTGTCGCTCACCGGCGGCGCGCGCGCCGAGGTCGAAGCGGACGGGCTCGCCGTTTCCGGCGGCTGGAACCCGGCGGTCGGGCTGACCTCCTTCCATCGCGGTCGGCCAGCGTGGCGTGACGACATCTCCGCCTTCGTGCCCGACGGCGCGCCTCCCGGCATGGTCGCCGCCGGCGCCGCCAATGGCGATTTCGGCCTCGGCGCCTGCCTGAGCCAGGGATTTGCCGCCGGCGCGGCAGCGGCGCGTGACACGGGACATGGCGGCACAGTGGGTACCGCGCCTTCCGCCGACGACGAGGCATTCTCGCTGACGCCGCTCTGGCACGTCGCCGGCAAGGGCAAGGCTTTTGTCGATTACCAGCACGACGTCACCGCCTCTGACATCGAACTGGCGCAACGCGAAGGCTTTGAATCCGTCGAACACCTGAAGCGCTACACGACGCTCGGCATGGCCACCGACCAGGGCAAGACCTCGAATGTCGCCGGCCTTGCCATCATGGCCGCGGTCAGCGGCCGTTCGATCCCCGAGACCGGCACGACGATCTACCGGCCGCCTTACGTGCCGGTCGCCATCGGCGCCTTCGCCGGCCATCACCGCGACGAGACGTTCCATGCGACGCGGCTGACGCCGTCGCACCACTGGGCCGTGGAACAAGGTGCTGTCTTCGTCGACACCGGCCTGTGGAAACGCGCGCAATGGTACCCGCGCGCCGGCGAGAAGGACTGGCTGGAATCGGTGACCCGCGAGGTCAAGGCGGTGCGCGGTGGCGTCGGCTTCTGCGATGTCTCGACGCTCGGCAAGATCGACGTGCACGGCCCCGATGCCGGCGCCTTCCTGGATCGCGTCTACATCAACACCTTCTCCAGCCTCGCAGTTGGCAAGGCGCGCTATGGGCTGATGCTGCGCGAGGACGGCATCGTCTATGACGATGGCACGACATCGCGGCTGGCCGAGGACCATTATTTCCTGACCACCACCACGGCCAAGGCCGGGCTGGTGATGCAGCATCTCGAATTCTGCCGCCAGGTGCTGTTCCCGGAGCTCGACGTGCAGCTCACTTCCGTCTCCGACCAGTGGGCGCAATTCTCGATCGCCGGGCCGAAGACACGCGACCTGCTGAGGGAAATCGTCGATCCGACCGAGGACCTTTCCAACGAAGGCTTTCCATTCATGGGCGCGCGCGAAGTAGCACTTCGCGGGGGCCTGAGGGCAAGGCTGTTCCGCATCTCGTTCTCAGGCGAGATGGCTTTCGAGATTTCGGTGCCGGCGCGCTTTGGCGATGCCATGGCGCGCAATTTGATGCTGGCCGGAGCGCCATTCGGCGTGACGCCTTACGGCACCGAGGCGCTCGGTGTCATGCGCGTTGAAAAGGGTCACGTCGCCGGACCGGAACTGAGCGGCACGACGACAGCCGCCGATCTTGGCCTCGGCAAAATGATGTCGACCAAGAAGGATTTCATCGGCCGCGTGATGGCCGGACGCGAGGCACTGATCGCCCCGGATCGCCAGGTCGTGGTCGGCATCAAGCCGACCGACAAGGGCCGCCGCTTGCGCTCTGGCGCGCACATCATCCCGAAGGGTCAGACGCCCGGCCCCGGCAACGACCAGGGCTATGTCACCTCGGTCTGCTTCTCGCCGACGTTGGATCAGTGGATCGGGCTCGCGCTTGTCGAACGCGGCCGCGAGCGCATCGGCGAGATCGTCCACGCGCATGATCCATTGCGCGGCGAAGACTACGATGTCGAACTCTGCAATCCCGTCTTCTACGATCCGGATGGAGGGCGTCAGCGTGGTTGATTTTTCCTGGACTCCCCGCAGTCCGCTTGAAAAAGCGCTTGTCACCGGTGCGCATGGTGCACGCGGTATCGAGGCTGGCGTCTCGCTGACCGAGGTTCGCAATTTTGATCCGATCCAGGTGATGGCGCGGCGCGGCAAAGGAGCCGAACTGGCAAAGGCGACTAGGACCCGCTTCGGCATCGCGGCACCGGATGCGCCGAAGGCGGTACAAACTCCGGATGCCACGCTGATCTGGTCGGGGCCGGATCAGTTCTTGATCCTGTCGAAAAGTGGCAAGCACACGATGTGGACGCTGGCGCCGGCATTCACCGGTCCCGCTTCGCTATCGGACCAGTCGCATGCACGCGCGTTGATCAGCGTTTCCGGAATCCAGGCGCGCGCCATGCTCGCCAAGCTGTCGTCGATCGACCTGCATGCCGCCTCGTTTCCGATTGGTGCCGCTGCTGCGACGTCGATGGACCACACCAGCGTCACGCTCTGGCGCGGGAATGATCGGCCGGATGGCCTGGCGGTGTTCAACCTCCTGGTGTTCGCGACCTTTGCCGAAAGCCTTTGGCATACGATGCTCGACTCGGCTGCGGAGTACGGCGTTACGGTCAGCCATTCCGAGGATTTCGAATAGCGTTTGCGCGCGCCCCACCTTCTCCCTTGGGGGAGAAGGGAAGAAGTGCGCTTCGCCTTGCCAAACGCACGCGCACTGCTATTCTTACCGCTAAAATAATTTCACACACAGGCAAACTTGTTTCTCGAACCGCAAGGCTGAAATGAGCCAGTCGCCCTACCCCGCAATTGCTGCCGGACCGCCCCGGCCAAGCCTCATCCTGAGGCCCGGCCAGATCGCGCTGCCGCCGGGCATGGAGCGTTATACGATCCAGGGCAATGGCGCGGTGCTGATCGACATCGAGGCCGGCGACACGGTCACCGTGCGCAATGTCGAAGGCGGCCAGGCCTGCGAGTTGCTGGCCTGGGACAGGACCGGCGCGACCGATTCCGGCATTTTTGGTGAAACATCGAACAGCAATGCCGCCGGCATCAAGGCACTGCTCATGGAGGGTGACGACAGTCTCGCCTCGCTGCGGGGCGGGCTCGCGCGCCGGCAGGTGCAGCTTGACCATGCCAAGGCGGTGCGGGTATTCGGCGCCACTACGCCTGCCGGTACAGAACAAACATTCACGGTCACGCGTGACGGCTCAATGCTGATTGCGGCCCCCGGCGGGCCGATGCTGGTCGACGGTCACGACACGGCGACGCCGCTGACCGCCATCGTTCGCCGCGCCACGATCCGCCCGGCGGCGAAATCGCAGTTGGCGGACCCGCTGGCCGACCCGGTGCTCGATTTGCGTGTCCATTCGGCGACGGCGGAGGCCTATTTCGTCAAGGCCGGTGACTATCTGCAGATCATCGATGTCGACGGCCGCCAGTGCACCGACTTCCAGTGCTTTTCGGCGCGCAAGCTGGACAGGGGACTGGATCATCCGCTCGACGTGACGACAACGCGCACGCTGATGGGTGCGAGCTACCCGATGCCCGGCCTGCATTCCAAATACTATGACCAGGACATGGAGCCGCTGGTCGAGGTGGTGCAGGACACATGCGGTCGGCACGACGCCTTCGCGCTCGCCTGCGCCGCCAAATATTACGACGACATCGGCTATCCCGGCCACACCAACTGCTCTGAGAACTTTAATCGCGCGTTGTTGGACAAAGGCGTCACGCCCCGCGCCGGCTGGATGGCGATCAACTTCTTCTTCAACACCGCGATCGACGCGCATGGCGTCATGGTGTCCGACGAGCCGTGGTCGCGGGCAGGCGACTACGTGCTGCTGCGGGCGCTCACCGACATCGTCTGCGTTTCCTCCGCCTGCCCCGACGACACGACGCCGGCCAATGGCTGGAACCCGACCGACATCCATGTGCGGACCTATTCCGGCCAGCACAAATTCTCGCGAGCGATCGCCAGACGCATGACGCCCGATTCGGAACCGAAAATGACCCGCGAGACAGCTTTTCATTCGAGCTTTGCCAAGCACACCCGCAACTTCGGCGAGTACAGGGGCTATTGGCTGGCCAATTCCTTCGCCAAGGACGGGCCGATCGCCGAATACTGGGCCTGCCGGCAGGACGCGGTGATCATGGACCTGTCGCCGCTGCGCAAGTTCGAGGTTACCGGTCCGGATTCCGAAGCGCTGCTGCAATACACGCTGACCCGCGACGTCAAGAAGCTGGGCGTCGGCCAGGTGGTCTACTCGGCCATGTGCTACGAGCATGGCGGCATGGTCGACGACGGCACCCTGCTGCGGCTCGGCAAGGACAATTTCCGCTGGGTCGGCGGCGACGATCTGTCCGGCGAATGGCTGCGCGAGACGGCCGCCAAGCTGGGTCTCAACGTGCTGGTGCGCTCGTCGACCGACCAGATGCACAATGTCGCCGTGCAGGGTCCGAAGAGCCGCGACATCCTGCGAGAAGTGATCTGGACTTCGCCATTGCAGCCATCGATCGACGAACTCGAATGGTTCCGCTTCGCCGTCGCCCGCATTGGTGGCGGCAACGGCATTCCGGTCGTGGTCTCGCGCACCGGCTATACCGGCGAGCTCGGCTACGAGATCTGGTGCCATCCGCGCGACGCCGAAAAAGTGTTCGACGCCATCTGGGAAGCCGGCCAGCCGCATGGGCTGAAGCCGATGGGGCTGCAGGCTCTCGACATGGTGCGCATCGAGGCCGGGCTGATCTTCGCCGGCTACGAATTTTCCGACCAGACCGATCCGTTCGAGGCGGGTATCGGCTTCACCGTGCCGCTGAAGAGCAAGACCGACGATTTCATCGGCCGCGAGGCGCTGATCCGCCGCAAGGAGCACCCGCAGACGAAGCTGGTCGGCCTCGACATCGACGCCAATGTCGACGTCGGCCATGGCGATTGCGTACATGTCGGCCGCGCCCAGATCGGCGTGGTCACGTCGGGCATGCGTTCTCCGGTGCTGAACAAAACCATCGCGCTGGCCAGGCTCGATGTCACCCATTCGGCTGTCGGTACCGAGGTCGAGATCGGCAAGCTCGACGGCCATGCCAAGCGGCTGCCGGCGCGCGTCGTCGCCTTCGCCCACTACGATCCGCAAAAGACCAAACCACGCTCCTGACGCCCTTCCTCCCAAGACAGTGAGGCCGTGCTGGCAGTTCGTGATAGGAATTTTTTCTTGACCTGCTGAGGGCAGCTATGCTACATATTCGTCCATGGTGCTGATTCGCGCCGCGACCCGCCTCCGGCGGGTTTTTCATTTCCAGCCCCCTCGTCCTTTTCCGAAAAATCCGCCCGCGGCAGTGTCAAGCTGACATGTTTCGCAAGCGTGATGTGCACGGCGCGACAATTCGCTTGACCTGAAAGCGCGCCGGATCAATCTTCACTGTTAAGAAAAAAATACGACTGAGTGGAAACACCGGCAGTCGAACAATGCATGCGTCGGTGAAGCCTCGCGAAGCCGCGGCGGTCACGAACGGGGAACATCAAAATGGGGAACAAAGACATATGAGCACGATAGTGACTGTCCTGGAGCCGCTTGCCGAAGGCAAGTTGCACCGAAATATCGACTGGCGCGGCGCCTTCTGGGTGGCGAGCGGTGTGCCTGCCCTCGTCCTGTTCTCGATCGGCGGCATTGCCGGCACGACCGGCACGCTGGCCTTCGCGATCTGGATCTTCTCCATGATCATGGGCTTCCTGCAATCCTTCACCTATGCCGAAATCGCCGGACTGTTTCCGAACAAGTCGGGCGGCGCGTCGATCTACGGCGCCACCGCATGGCTGCGCTATTCCAAGTTCATCGCGCCGCTGTCGGTGTGGTGCAACTGGTTCGCCTGGTCGCCGGTGCTGTCGCTCGGCTGCTCGATCGCCGCCGCCTATATCCTCAACGCGTTGGCGCCGGTGCCGCTGTTCACCGAAACCTCGCCCGATGTCGTCGCCTATATCGCGGCGCATGCCGGGACGAGTGCCGCCGACGCCATCACGGCGGTGACCGCCGCGGCAACGCCGGTGATCCGCAACTGGACGCTCTACAGCCACACGCTGGGTCCGGTCTCGTTCACCCTCAACGCGACCTTCTTCATCGGTGCGGTGCTGATGCTGATCATCTTCGCCATCCAGCATCGCGGCATCCTCGGCACTGCCAACGTGCAGAAATATATCGGCCTGCTGGTCATCATCCCGATGTTGATCGTCGGCGTGGTGCCGATCATCACCGGCCAGATCAACTGGGCGAATTTTTCGCCGCTGGTGCCGCTGGCGGCCGCCTATGCGCCCGAACCCGGCGCCTGGAACATTGCCGGCTGGACGCTGGTGCTTGGCGGCATGTTCATCGCCGCTTGGTCGACCTACGGTTTCGAGACCGCCGTCTGCTACACCTCGGAGTTCAAGAACCCGGGCACCGACACGTTCAAGGCGATCTTCTATTCCGGCCTTTTGTGCATGCTGCTGTTCATCCTGGTGCCGTTCACCTTCCAGGGCGTGCTTGGCCTCAACGGCATGCTGGCGACACCGATCGTCGACGGCTCCGGTGTCGCCGACGCGCTGGCCGGCATGGTCGGCGGCGGCGCGCTGATCCACAGCCTCTTGGTGATGCTGATGATCCTGGCGCTGGTTCTGTGCATCATGACGGCGATGGCCGGCTCTTCGCGTACGCTCTACCAAGGCTCGGTCGACGGCTGGCTGCCGCGCTATCTCAGCCACGTCAACGAACATGGCGCGCCGACGCGGGCAATGTGGACCGATCTCTGTTTCAACCTGATCGTGCTGGCCATTGCCTCGGCCGACGCGACGAGCTTCTTCTTCATCCTCGCCGTGTCGAACTGCGGCTATATCATCTTCAACTTCCTCAACCTCAACGCCGGCTGGATCCACCGCATCGACAACGGCCATATCGCCCGGCCCTGGAAGGCGCCGAGCTGGTTGCTCGGCGTCGGCGCGATCTTCGCCTATGTCAACATGATCTTCATGGGCGCGGGCGCCAAGGTGTGGAACCCGATGGCGCTGTGGGCCGGCCTGATCACGGCGGCCCTGATCATCCCGGTGTTCTGCTTCCGCCACTATATCCAGGACAAGGGCAAATTCCCCGACCATATGCTGGCCGATCTCGGCATGACGGGGGCCGACCTCTCGGTCAAAAAGGCGGGCATACTGCCCTATCTGACCCTGGTCGCCGGCGTGGTGGTGATGCTGCTCGCCAACTGGTTCTTCGTCATCTGATCTCGTAAAAGTGAAAAGGATCGGGCGCGCTTCGGCGCGCCCGATCCTTTTCGACTGCGTGATCGATCTATTCGGCGGCCAGCGCCAGTTGCGGCTTTTCGGCTTCCTGACTCAGTTCCAGATCGTCCGTCCGTCCCTCCGCGCCGCGCTTCTTCGGCTCCCGGCCGAAGAACAGGGCGTAACCGGCCGGCAGGACCAGGATGGTCAGCACCGTGGCAACGAGGATGCCGCCCATCATGGCGTAGGCGAGCGGACCCCAGAAGACGCCGCGCGAGATCGGGATCAGCGCCAGCACCGCCGTCAGCGCCGTCAGCGTGATCGGCCGGAAACGGCGAACGGCCGAACCGATGATCGCCTCGTAGCGGTCCATGCCCGCGGCGATGTCCTGGTCGATCTGGTCGACCAGGATGATCGAGTTGCGCATAATGATGCCGAGCAGCGCGATGACGCCGAGAATGGCGACGAAGCCGAACGGCGCGCCGCTGATCAAGAGTGCCGCGGCAGCACCGATAATGCCAAGCGGACCGGTCGCCAGCACCAGCATCGCCTTGCCGAAGTTCTGCAGCTGGATCATCAAAAGCACGACGATGACGGCCAGCATGATCGGCGCCTTGGCGGCGATCGAAGCTTGGCTTTCCGCCGAATCCTCCGCACCGCCCTGGATCTCGACCTTGTAGCCGGGCGCCAATCCGTCACGCAGGCCCTGCATATCCTTGTACAGTTTGGTGACGACGTCATTGGACTGCACGCCGTCGGGCAGCGTTGCCCGCACACTGATGGTCGGCAGACGGTCGCGGCGCCACTCGATGCCTTGCTCCAGCACCGGCACCACCTTGGCAACCTGCGACAGCGGCACGAAGCCACCGAAGTCGGTCGGGATATAGACCGAGTCGACCGAGGACAGCAGGCTGCGGCTGGCATCCGGCTCGCGGGCGACGATGGACACCGTCTCCTCGCCGTCGCGGAAGTCGTCGAGCGGCGCGCCGGACATCGCCGCCTGCAGCATCTGGCGGATGCGCTGCGAGGTGACGCCGAGTGCGCGGGCACGATCCTGGTCGATGACCAGCTTCATCGCCGGAACCGGCTCCAGCCAGTCATCATGCACGGCGCCAAGCAGCGGATCCTCGCGGAACTTCGCCTTCACCTGGTCGGCGATGCGGCGCACCTCCTGGCGATCCGGCCCCATGACGCGCATCTGCACCGGCCAGCCGGTCGGCGGGCCGAGGAACAGACGATCGACTTTGGCACGGATGGATGGGAAGTCTTGCGCCAGGACGGTGCGCAACTTGACGATCAGCCGTTCGCGGGCCGGTTCGTCATTAGCCATGACGAGCAGCTGGGCGAAGTTGGGGTTGCTCAGCTGCTGGTCGAGCGGCAGGAAGAAGCGCGGCGCGCCTTCGCCGATATAGGTGGCGATGAAACGCTTGTCCTTGTCGTCCATCATCTTGGTTTCGAGCGCCTTGGCCTGCGCCTCGACTTCCTTGATGCTGGTGCCTTCCGGCAGCCAAAGGTCGACAAGGATTTCCGGCCGCGACGATTGCGGGAAGAAGTTCTGCGGAATGAACTGGAAAGCCCACAGGCTGGTGCCGAAGGTGACCAGCGTCATCACCAGGACGATGATGCGATGGCGCACGGCCCAGCTGACGGTAGCACGAAGCCGGCGGTAGAAACGTGTGTCGAAGACATCGTGATGGCTGCCGGCATGCTTGCGCTGCTTGAGGATCATGTTGCCGAGCCAT
Source organism: Mesorhizobium sp. M0239 (assembly GCF_040321815.1). Lineage (NCBI taxonomy): Bacteria > Pseudomonadati > Pseudomonadota > Alphaproteobacteria > Hyphomicrobiales > Phyllobacteriaceae > Mesorhizobium > Mesorhizobium sp. M0239. Next base: position 189,984 of record NZ_JAMYSG010000001.1, on the reverse strand, counting down.
GGCGTGAAATAGACCGCGACGAACCAGGAGACGATCAGCGCGATGCCGACGACATAGAACAGGGTGCGGACATATTCGCCGGCGGTCGAGGCCGCGAAGCCGACCGGAATGAAGCCGGCCGTGGTGATCAGCGTGCCGGTCAGCATCGGGAAGGCGGTCGAGGAATAGGCGAAGCTCGCCGCCTCGACCTTGACCATCCCCTCCTCCAGCTTGCGCTCCATCATCTCGACGACGATCATCGCGTCGTCGACCAGAAGACCGAGCGCGATGATCAGCGCGCCGAGCGAGATGCGCTGCAGGTCGATGCCGAGTTCGTACATGATGGCGAAGGTCGCAGCCAGCACCAGCGGGATGGCGATGGCGATGACCAGGCCGGAACGCCAGCCTATCGACAGGAACGAGACGACGAGCACGATCAGCAGCGCTTCGCCAAGCGCATGCATGAACTCGGCCACCGCATCGGTGACGACGCCCGGCTGGTCGGAGATCTGGTCGACCGCAACGCCGTAGGGCAGCGCCTCTTCGAAGCGCTTGTAGGTGGCCTCGACATCCTTGCCGACGTCGGTAACCTTGAAGCCCTTGGCCATGACGACGCCCAACTGCACGCTGTCGTGACCGTTGAAGCGGTATTTGCGCTGGAACGGATCTTCCAGCCCCGAGGTCACCGTGGCGATGTCGCCCAGCCTTGTGACCTGGCCGCCGGCGCGCAGGCGCAGGTTCCGGATATCCTCGACCTTGCCGACATCGCCCTCGACGGAGATGCGTACCGAGTTGGTGCCGGTATCGACGGAGCCGGCCGGGTCGACATTGTTCTGTCCCTTGATCGCATTCTGCAGATCGGTCAGCGTCAGGCCGCGTTCGGCCAGGGCCTTGGACGAGACGTCGATATAGAGCTTTTCCGGCTGGTCGCCGATGATGACGGCCTTCTCGACGCCGGGCGTCGTCAAAAGCATGTCGCGCGCCTGGATGGCGAACTTCTTCAGTTCGGGATAGCTGAAGCCGTCGCCGCTGATCGAATGCAAGGTGATGAAGGTGTCGCCGAACTCGTCGTTGAAATATGGCCCGAGCAGGCCCTGCGGCAGGTCGCCCTGGATATCGCCGACCTTCTTGCGCACCTGGTAGAAGGCGTCGGTCACCTCGGCGGTGTTGGTGTCGCCCTTGATCTGCACCGTGATGATGGCGCTGCCGGCGCGAGTGAAGGAGCGCACGAAATCGAGATGCGGCGTTTCCTGCAGCTTGCGTTCGATCTTGTTGACGACCTGGTCTTCCATCTCCTTGATCGAGGAGCCCGGCCAGATCGCCTGGACGACCATGATCCGGAAGGTGAAATCGGGATCTTCCTTCTGGCCCATACGCATCAGGCCGAGCGCGCCGGAAATGATGATCAGGCCGAACAGGAACCGCGCAATGGCGGGATGGCCGATTGCCCAGCGCGACAGGTTGAAGGGCCGCTTCTCTTCCGTGGAATTGGTCATCGACGCTGGTCCATCTATCTAGCGCAACAAAATCGAGGGTTCGTAGTGGCTTCCGGGCGGCAAGGCTCTCCGAGCGGAGAAGCACTCATCGCGGTGGGACGCGAAATCGATGTGGGGGTTACATCAATCGAGCGTCTCGGTCGGGCGCCTGCCGCCCGGAAACCAGCGACTGCGGGAACGCGCAGCCGGTTGTCTGTCGTCAGCGCACCTGCTTGGCGTCTGCCGCGGATGCCGATTGCAGCGCCGTCTCACCGGCGAGCTTCACCTTCAGGTTTTCGGTCATGAATTGCGTGCCGGCGGCGACCACGACATCGCCGGGTTTCAAACCCTCTGCGACACGCACGCCATCGGCGGCGAACTCGGCAACCTTGATCGGACGGGCATGAACGGTGTCGGCGCCACGATCGACGGTCCAGACGATCGATTGGGTGCCTTGCTCGGCCAGTGCGCTCAGCGGAATCGAGACCAGCTGCCGCTCATTGGCCGCCGAGGCTTCGATGCTGGCGGTCATGCCGAGCAGCACACGCGGATCGTTGGGCAGGCTGACGCGGACGGCAAAGGTGCGTGACTGCGGATCGGCGCTGCCGGCGACTTCGCGGACCTTGCCATCGAGCGCCAGCGCATCGTCGGACCAGAAGCCCGCCTTGACGGCCTTGCCCGGCTTGAATTCGGCGATTTCCATTTCGGGGACGGCGATCAGCACTTCCTTCTCGCCGTCGACGGCGACAGTGACAACCGGCGTGCCGGAACCGACCACCTGGCCGACGTCGGCGCTGACCGTGGTGACGATGCCATCCCTGTCGGCCTTGAGATCGGTATAACCGACCTGGTTCTTCGCCTGAGCAAGTGTCGAAAGGGCGGAATCACGGGTGGCGACCGCTTGGTCATAGGTCAAGGTCGCCTGTTCGAGTTGTGATTTCGGGGCAAAATTCTTGGCAAAAAGCTGCTCGGCACGCTTGCGGGCAAGCTCCACGGTCTCGACCTGCCGCTCGGCGGCATCGAGCGCTGCCTGCGCGCTCTTGACCGAAAGGTCGTAGTCAATGGGATCGATGCGGGCGAGCACATCGCCCGAGGCCACATGCTGGCCGATGTCGACGAGGCGCTCGGTGATCTTGCCATTGACGCGAAACGCCAGAGCGCTCTCGGTGCGGGCCCGCACCGACCCGGAATATGAGAGCATGCGGGTGTCATGCGCCTTCGCGATCTCGACAACCTTGACCGGGCGGATGATATCCTTGACTTCGGCTTTTTCCTGGCTGCAGCCGGCAAGCCCGAGAGTGGCGGTGACAAGCAGCACCGGGCCTACAGCCGGCAACCTGCTGATGATTGAACTGAACGAAGACACGCGCGTACTCCCGAAATGGAGATGAATCGTTGAAACCGGCGCCCGGCGGGCGGAGGCTACTTCAAGGCCTTGATTGCATAGTCGATGAGGTCGTGAGGCATTGCCCGGTTGGTCTTGGCAAGGCATTGCGCCACCATCTGCGGATGACACAGGATGACGGTCGCAGCGCCGAAGCAGCGCGACGCGGTCACCGGGTCCTGTTGTCTGAACTCACCGGCCTCGATCCCGTCGCGGATCACCTCCGCAAACAGGTCGTGGATGCTGTCGACATGCTTGTCGATCACCCCCCAATCCCGTTCGAGGGCGACGATGACCATCTCGTGGACCTTCTGGTCGTCGAGCATGACCTCCATCGTCATCTTGTATTGCGCATGCACGTAACGCCGGAGCCGCTCCTCGGCGCTGATCGGCAGGCGCGAAATCTCGTAGGCCATCTTGTAGCTCGCGCCGAGCATCCGGCCGCAGACGGCCTGGTGGATTTCGACCTTGGAGGCGAAGAAACGGTAGATGTTGGCCGGCGACATGCCGAGCTCACGCGCAACGTCGGCGACATTGGTCTTGCCGTAGCCATAGTGCCGGAACAGGCGCTCGGCGCAATCAAGAATGCGCGTTACATTTTCCTGTCGGGCGGCTTCGGCGACTATGGTGGTGGCTTCGGACATGATCCACTGTCAATTTACGAGTGACGAATTTCGATTTTCATCACTCGTAAATTGAAAAGAGCGACCTGTCAACGCGGATTCGATGTACGCGTACGAATGGTGACAGATGGTGACAGTGACCGACGAAAGTCGCGGAGGCTTTGCCTAATCGCAAAAGTCGTAACTGGAGGAGAGAAGCGAGGAGCTTAAGTCCCCCTCGCCATCTCGCGCAACCGGAATTTCTGGATCTTGCCGGTCGAGGTCTTCGGGATTTCGGCGAAGGTGACCGCCTTCGGCACCTTGAACCGGGCAAGCAGCGCGCGGCAGTGATCGATGATCTCGGCTTCGGTCGCGACCTTGCCGGGCTTCAGCTCGACATAGGCAACAGGCACCTCGCCCCATTTGTCATCGGGCCTGGCGACGACGCCGCAAGAGGCAACCGACGGGTGCTTGTAGAGCGCGTCCTCGACCTCGATAGAGGAAATGTTCTCACCACCGGAGATGATGATGTCCTTGGAGCGGTCCTTGAGCTGGATGTAGCCATCGGGGTGCATGACGCCGAGATCGCCGGAATGGAACCAGCCGCCGGCGAAGGCTTTGTCGCTCGCCTTGCGGTTTTTCAGGTAGCCCTTCATGACGATGTTGCCGCGGAACATGACCTCGCCGATGGTCTCACCATCGGCCGGTGTCGTCCGCATCGTCTCGGGGTCCATGACCGTCAGGCCTTCGAGCGCTGCATAGCGCACGCCCTGCCGCGCCTTCCTGGCGCTGCGCTCACCCTTTTCGAGATCGTCCCAGGCGCCATGCCATTCGTTGACCACCGCCGGGCCATAGGTCTCGGTCAGGCCGTAGAGATGGGTGACGGCAAAGCCGGCATCCGCCATGCCGGACAGCACGGCTTCCGGTGGCGGAGCTGCCGCGGTGTTGAAGGTGACCGTTTGCGGGAATTCGCGCTTGTCCTCGTCTCTGGCATTGATCAGCACCGACATGACGACCGGGGCGCCGCAGAGATGGGTGACGCCGCGATCGGCAATCGCATCGTAGATCGGCTTCGGCCGCACCCAGCGCAGGCAGACATGGGTGCCGGCCTGAACAGCAAGCGTCCAGGGAAAGCACCAGCCATTGCAGTGGAACATCGGCAGCGTCCAGAGATAGACCGCGTGCTTGGCCATGCCGGCATGAATGGTGTTGGTGTAGGCCATCAGCGCGGCACCGCGATGGTGGTAGACGACGCCCTTCGGATTGCCTGTAGTGCCGGAGGTATAGTTCAGCGAGATCGCGTCCCACTCATCGTCGGGCATCGACCAGGCGAAGTCCGCGGCGCCCCCAGCGATGAAGTCCTCATAGTCGAGCGAACCGATGCGCTCACCCTTCGGGTACGGCGCGTCGGCGGCGTATTCGGGATCGTCATAGTCGATGACCAGCGGCTTGACCTTGGCCAGTTCCAGGGCCTGTCTGACGACGCCGGAGAATTCGCGGTCGACGATCAGCACCTTGGTCTCGGCATGATCGAGCTGGAAGGCGATGACCGCGGCATCGAGGCGGGTGTTGAGCGAATGCAGCACCGCCTTGGTCATCGGCACACCGAAATGCGCCTCCAGCATCGGCGGCGTGTTTGACAGCATGACGGTGACGGTGTCGCCCTTGCCGATGCCGCGCCTGTCGAGCGCCGAGGCAAGCTTCAGCGACCGCTGCCAGAAGGTGCGATAGTCGATGCGCTGGCGGCCATGGATGATGGCGATATGGTCGGGATAGGTCTTGGCCGCGCGCTCCAGATAGGTGAGCGGCGTCAACGGCTGATGGTTGGCCGCGTTCTTGTCGAGATCCTGTTCGTAAGGACTGCCCATCCCATGCTCCCCCGCGGTTTTCTTTCAGACGTTCTAATCACAGGCTCGGGCCGCGTCACCACAAACGATGCCACGACAGAGCGCATTCGGCGCAATGATGAACCAGATTCGGCGTAAGCGGGAGCATCGCATACCTCTGCCCAGTTTGACTTTTGTCGAGAGCCGTGAATAATGTCAGCCGAGGAGACGGCATGGCGATCCGACCGGCAGAACAGCTCATCCACAAGGCCGCCTGGCTCTACTATGCCCATGGCCTGCGGCAGGACCAGGTGGCGAGCCAGCTTAACATTTCCCGTGCCTCAGTCGCCATGTACCTGCGCAAGGCACGCGAGACCGGCATCGTCAACATCTCGACTTCGACCCAGCTTTTCACCGACGACGTGCTGGCGCGCAAGCTCGAGGATGCGTTGAGCCTCGACGCCGTCTGGATCGCACCGGAGAATGATCATATTGCCGACCCGTCGACGGAAATCGCCGTGCTGGCGGCGAGCGTCTTCCTCGAACTGGTCAAGAAGGGCGACCGCATCGGCGTAGCCTGGGGCCGCACCGTCTATATGATCGCCGACGTCATGTCCTATGCCGATCTGCAGGATGTCACGGTGGTGCAGCTCTGCGGCAATCTCGGCGCGCCCTATTCCTACCGGCCCGACCAATGCACGATGGAGATCGCTCGGCGGCTCAACGCCAAGGGACTCAACTTCTACGCGCCGCTGGTGCTGTCGACGGAAGAGCTGGCGCGCGCGCTGCGTGCCGAGCCGGTGATCCGCGAACAGCTCTCAGGTGTGAGTGAATGCGATCTGGCGCTGTACTCGGTCGGCGCGGTCGACGCCGACAGCCATCTGGTCAAATGCGGCGCGCTGACGCCCAGTGAAATGGCGGATCTGCGCAGCCAAGGCGCTGCCGGCGTGATTGCCGGGCAGATCATAGACGCCGAGGGCAAGGTGCTCGACTGCAGTTATAACAGGCGGGTGATCTCCGCCGAGCTTGCCTCGCTGCGCGCCATCGCCAGGCGGTTGGTGGTGGTGCAGGAGGACAGCAAGTTCGAACCGCTGCTCGCGGCGATCGCCGGCGGCCTTTGCACGCATCTGGTGGTCGGCGCGCACATGGCGCAGCGGCTCCTGGACCATGCGGCTGCCACCATAGAAAAGGCCTCCTAGAACCCCCCCTCTCCGCTGCCGGCGCATTGTCATCAAAGCGTCGCGGCAATCCTGTTTCACCAACAAAGACAGCAACCGGACGAAGCGAACATGAAGAATTTGTGGAATGACGAAGCAGCCGAAAAACTCGTCGCCGACTACGCAAAAAAGGGTGTCGGCCGCGACCTGGCGCTGCGCGTCTACACGACCCGGCTGCTCGGCGGCGAACCACGGCTGGTCCTGCATGGCGGCGGCAACACCTCGTGCAAGACGACGGCAACCGACCTCGTCGGCGACCAGTGGGACGTGCTGTGCGTCAAGGGCAGCGGCTGGGACATGGGCGTCATCGAGCCGCAGGGCCTGCCGGCGGTCAAGCTCAAGCCGCTGCTCAAGGCGCGCGCGCTGAACAGGCTGGCCGACGAGGACATGGTTGCCCTGCAACGCGTCAACCTCATCGATCCGTCCTCGCCCAACCCGTCGGTCGAGACGCTGCTGCATGCCTTCCTGCCGCACAAATTCGTCGACCACACGCACTCGACCGCCATCCTCGCCATCGTCGACCAGGAGGACTCCAAGCCGCTGGTGAAGACGGTTTTCGGCAGCAAGATGGGTTACGTGCCTTATATCATGCCCGGCTTCGACCTCGCCAAGGCGGCGGCCGACATCTTCGATGCCGACCCTGATGTCGAAGGGTTGATCCTCGACAAGCACGGCATCTTCACCTTCGGCGACGACGCCAAACAGGCCTACGACCGGATGATCCACTATGTGAATGTCGCCGAGGACTTCATTGCCGCAAGCGGCAAGCCGAAGGCGGCAAAGGCAGTCTTGCCGGCAAAGCTCGCGACACCGGCGTCCATTGCGCCGATGCTGCGCGGAGCGGTGGCGGTAGCGCGCGGCGAAGGCCGCTTCGACCGCATGATCTCTGACTTCCGCACTTCGCCGGCAATCGTCGATTTCATCAATTCATCCGAGATTGCCGATTATGCCGGACGCGGCGTGTCGACACCCGATCTGTCGATCCGCATCAAGACCGGGCCGATGGCGCTGCCGGCGCCCGATGCGGACAAGGCCGGCGACTACAAGGCGGTGATCAAGAGCCATGTCGACGCGTTCGCCAATGATTATCGCGCCTATTTCGAAACCAATGATTCGCTCGACGACGTCAAGCGCACCATGCTCGACCAGATGCCGCGGCTGACGCTGGTGCCCGGCCTCGGCATGTTCGGCCACGGCCGCACGCTGAAGGACGCGAAGATCGCCTCGGATGTCGGCGAGATGTGGATCGAGGCGGTGCGCGGCGCCGAGGCGGTCGGCCGTTTCCACCCGCTCTCCAAGGCCGATCTGTTCCCGCTGGAATACTGGTCGCTGGAACAGGCCAAGCTCGCGTCCAACAAGCCGAAGCCACTGACTGGCCAGGTGGTGCTGATCACCGGCGGCGCCGGCGCGATCGGCGCAGCGACAGCCAAATTGTTCGCCGACAATGGCGCCCATGCCGTCGTCGTCGATCTCGACGCCGAAAAGGCTGCCGACGCGGCGAAGAAGGCCGGCAACAACTCGATCGGCGTCGCAGCCGACATCACCGACCCGGCGCAGGTGCGTGCCGCCTTCGACAGAGCCGTCGCCGTGTTCGGCGGTGTCGACATCATGGTTTCCAATGCCGGCGCGGCCTGGGAAGGCCGCATCGGTGAGCTCGACGACGCACTCCTGCGCAAGAGTTTCGAACTCAATTTCTTCGCCCATCAGTCGGTGGCGCAGAATGCCGTGCGCATCATGCTCGAGCAGGGCACAGGCGGCGTGCTTTTGTTCAACACCTCCAAGCAGGCGGTCAATCCAGGTCCGAAGTTCGGCGCCTATGGCGTGCCGAAAGCAGCGACGCTGTTCCTGTCCCGGCAATACGCGCTCGACTATGGCGCGCATGGCATCCGCTCCAACGCCGTCAACGCCGACCGCATCCGCTCAGGGCTTCTGACCGACGCCATGATCGCCAGCCGTTCGGGCGCGCGCGGCGTGTCGGAGAAGGACTACATGTCCGGCAACCTGCTCGGCCAGGAAGTGACGGCGCAAGACGTGGCGCAGGCCTTCCTGCATCACGCGCTGGCCGACCGCACCACCGCCGATGTGACGACGGTCGATGGTGGCAATATCGCGGCAGCGCTGCGGTAGGAATCCTGCCTTGATCACCCTGCTGCCGCCAGGCAGCGGGGGCAAGGCGCGACGTTAACTCCTAACAATAATTGTTAACTCTTGTTAGGTGTGGTACAGGCTGGCAATGAAACCTGAACCAATGCGTACCCTTACCATATCCCTGACCCCTCAGCAGGTTGCTCGCCTGCAAAGCGCCGTCGAAGGCGGCGGATACGCCTCCAACAGCGAGATTGTTCGTGACGCCCTTCGTCTGTGGGAGCAGCGCGAAGAATTGCGAGCCTTGGAACTCGAACATTTGAAACGGGCCTATGCCGATGGCATGGCCAGCGGCAAGCCGGTGGAAGTCGAACCCGCCGAGTTTATACGCGGCCTGAAGGCAGAACGCCGCGCTCGTAGCTAGATATCGGCTCACACCACGCGCCTCGCAGGATTTGCGAGACATCTGGCACACCATAGCAATCGACAATGAAAAAGCGGCGGACAAGCTGCTCATGCGCATTTTTGACAAGCTGGAACTGGCGACCCAGCACCCCAAGATGGGCACGGCCCGACCGGAATTGAGCGTGACGGCCCGCGTGCTCATCGAAGGCCGCTATATCGTCATTTACGAGCCGCAATCGGATGGCGTGCTGGTCGTCGCGATTGTCCACGGAATGCGCGACCCGGAACACTGGCTGTAATCGGGAGAGGTGGAGCATTCACATGGAAAGAGCGGCACGAGCGCCGCCCTTTCTTTGTCAGAGGTCCAACTTACTTCGCGTTCGGGTTCGGCATCCAGGCCGGCATCGCGACATCGGCGTGGGCGAACTGCGGCAGCTTGGCCGACAGGTCCTCCATGTTCTTGATGTCCTTGTCGATGAGGTCCTTCTGGGTGATCAGCGTCGGCGGCACGACGACGTTGTGGCCGGGATCTTCGCCGGCCAGCAGCTGCGCCAGCGCACGCACCGAGACTTGGCCGACGACGGCCGGATTGGTCGCGGCGGTCGCGGCCCAGGCGCTGTCGGGCTCACGCATCGCAGCGATATCGGACGTCGAGATATCGGCCGAATAGATCTTGATGCCCTTGTTCAAGCCTGCTTCATCGACAGCGATTTTCACGCCCTTGGCGAATTCGTCATAGGGAGCGAACATCACCTTGATGTCGGGATGCGCCGTCAGCACCGAACGCGCCTGGTTGGCGACGGAGTTGGCAATCGGATTGTCGAGCGTGCCGAACATCGCGACTTCCTTGATGCCGGCATACTTCTTCTTGACGTCGACCCAGGTCTCGTTGCGGCGGTCGAGCGGCGCGATGCCGGCGACATAGACATAGCCGGCATTCCAGCTTTCGCCATTGTCCTTGACCGCCTGCTCGAGCGCGAGGCGCGCCAGGTCGCGGTCGGACTGTTCGATCTGCGGGATCTTGGGATTTTCGACATTGACGTCGAACGCCACCACCTTGATGCCGGCGTCGACCGCACGCTGGGCGGCGTCCTTCATCGATTCCGTCAGGCCGTGCTGGATGATGATACCCTGCACGCCAAGCGCGATGGCCTGATCGACCATGTCGGACTGAAGGGCGGCATCCTGGCGGCTGTCGAGGACGCGCAGGTCGATGCCGAGCGCCTTCGACTGCGCCTCGACACCCGAGAGATAGGCCTGGAAGAAGTCGCCGGTCGAGAGATAGCGCACCAGCGCGATCTTGACGCCGGGCTTGTCAAAAGGCGCCGGCTTGTCCGCGGCAAAAGCCGGGACCTGCATCAGCATGGTTGCGCCGGCCAATCCGAGCGCCACCTTCCCCAGAAGTCTTCTTGTAATGCTCACTTTGTTTTCCTCCACTCTTGTTGAACTCGAAAATCCTGTTCCGGTCGAAAGCTACCTCCTGCCCCTGCCCGAAAGCGCAAAGGTGAAGACAAGGGCGACGACCAGAACCACGCCCTTGACGAAATCCTGCGTGTAGTAAGGCGCGTTCATCATCGTCAGGCCTTGCAGCAAGATGCCGACGAACAGCGCACCGATGGCAGTGCCGAAAGCGTTCGGCTTGGCGGCGCCAAGCACCGCGTAGCCGATCAGTGCCGCGGCAACCGCATCCAGCAGCAGATTATTACCCGAGGCGATGTCACCGCGTCCAAGCCGGGCAGCGAGCAAAATACCGCCGATCGAGGCAAAAACTCCTGAAATAACGTAGGCCCAGATCTTGTATGCCTTGACAGGCGCACCGGCGAGTTCGGCGGCACGCTCATTGCTGCCTACGGCATACATCATGCGCCCGAAACGTGTGTATTCGAGGAAGAACCAGATCAGTACGGCGAGCACGAGCAGCACGACTACCGACACCGGAATGAGGTTCGGGATGAAGAAATCGAAGCGGTGGCGGCCGAGCGCCAGGAAGGCGTCGGAGAATTTGCCGTTGGCGACCGAACCGTCCGGCATGGTCATGCCGGTGGCGATCGAGCGGCCTTCTGTCGGAATGCGCTGCAGGCCGACCAGCAGGAACATCATGCCGAGCGTCGCCAGCAGATCGGGCACGCGCATGTAGACGATCAGCCAGCCATTGATCAGGCCGACAACGGCGCCGATCAGCAGGCAGACGACGACCGCGACAAGGGCGTTCTGTTCCAGCACCACCATCACATAGGCGGCCGCCATCATGGCTGATGTAGCGACCGATCCGATCGACAGATCAAAGCCGCCGACGACCAGCGTGGCGGTGACGCCGAGCGCCAGCACGCCGGTGATGGCGACTGACTGGAAGATGAAAACGGCACTTTGCGGCGAAACGAAACCGTCGGCGGCGATCGAGAAATAGGCGACGAGCCCGAACAAGAGCACGATGAACCCGTAGCGGATGGCGTGGTCGCGCAATGTCATCCGGCGCTCCCGCGCGCTGCTGCCGTCTTTACCCAACCCGAACCCATGCTCTCTCCATTCCATTCCTATCGCCCACGCTCAGGCCGCACTGTGCAGCGGCCCGCCGGCGACCTCGGCCAACAGACGGTCGAGATCGACATCGGCATTGCGGTGCTCGCCGACGATGGTCTGTTCCGACATGACCAGGATGCGATCGGCGGTCTCCAGCGCCTCATCGAGCTCGGTGACGAACAGCAGCGTGGCGCGGCCGTTTGCACTGGCCCTGAGCTTGGCGGCAATGTCGCGCCGGGCCGAGATATCGACGCCCTGAAACGGCTCATCCAGAATGAACAGTCTTGCCTTCTGCGCCATCCAGCGGGCGACCATCACCTTCTGCTGGTTGCCGCCGGACAGCTCCGACATCTCGTCCTTCTCGGAACGGCAGACGATGCTCAGTTCCTCGATCTGCCGGCGTGCCGTGGCGCGTTCGAGGCGGCGCCTCAGGATGCCGAAGCGCGACATGCGCTTGTGAAACGGCAGGCTGATATTTTCCTGGATGTTGAAGCCTTGGACGATGCCGTTCTCGCCGCGGTCCTTGGCGACGAGGAACACGCCGGCGGCGATCGCCTCGCCGGCTGTTTCAGGCGCATAAGGCCTGCCGTTCAGCGTCATTGTACCGGCGAGCGGCTGGCGCACGCCAAACAGCGTCTCGGCAAGCGCCGTCTTGCCGACGCCGACGAGGCCGGTGATGGCAACGACCTCGCCGTCGCCGAGCGTCAGCGAAATCGGCCGAGCGCCGTGTGCAATGCGCAGACCTTCTATCTTGAGGACGGCCTTGGCCGAATTCCTGACGACGATCTGGTCGAGATGGATCTTGCGGCCGAGCATGGCGTTGACCGCGCCTTCATAGTCGAGCGGCTTCTTGTCGAAAATGCCTGAGATGATCCCGTCACGCATCGAGACGATGCGATCGGCCAACCGCCTGATGTCCGACATGCGATGCGAGATGTAGAGGATCGCCACGCCCTGCTCGCGCAGCCTGTCGATCAGCGCGAACAGCCGGTCGGCCTCGGCGCTGGAGAGCGATGAGGTCGGCTCGTCGAGGATCAGCACTTTCGGCTTGTGCGCCAGCGCGCGGGCAATCGCCACCATCTGGCGATCGGCCAGCGAAAGATCGCTCACCCGCGCCTTCAAATCGATGGTCAGCCCCATGCGCTCGGCAACCGCCTTGGCCTCCCGCCGCACGCGCATTGGATTGAACAGGGTCGGCGCACCGCTGCCGCTCAGTCGGTCGAGGGTCAGGTTGGTGGCGACGTCGAGATCGGCGACGACACCGTCGTTGATATTCTGGTGCACGGTGACGACGCCGGCGCGGATCGCTTCGGCAGGGGTTTTCGGTGCGAAATCCTGGTCGGCGAGCGTCATCGTGCCGCCGCCGCGTTCGTAGACACCGGAGATGATCTTGACGAGGGTGGATTTGCCGGCGCCGTTGGCGCCCATCAGCACGGTGACTTCGCCGGCATGCAATTCGACCGAGACGCCGCCTAGCACCTCGTTATGGCCAAAGGATTTCCTCAGTCCCTCTACGCGGAACACGGCATTACCGACCATGCGTTCCTCCCTGACATGACGCTATGGGCTGCATCGGCAATTGTCAACACGATTGACAATTGCCAGATCGCTTCCTAGCTTGGCCCAGCCGCCATGCGTCCGTTATGTTCGGAGCGCATAAGCGGGAGGATGACGATGACTGAAAAATTGCCGTTCGAAGCACTATCGGTCGAAACCCTGGCTGCACGCCTTGGCGGCAACGAGGCGCTGTGCGCGAAGATCGGCAAGGACACTGGCGCCTGGAAGGTCCGCGAGGTCGGCGACGGTAATCTCAACCTGGTGTTCATTGCCGAGGGCGCCAATGGTGCAGCCGTCGTCAAGCAGGCCCTGCCCTATGTTCGCCTGGTCGGCGACAGCTGGCCGCTGCCGTTGAAGCGCTCCTTCTTCGAATATCACGCGCTGACCAGGCAAGAGGCGCGCGCGCCAGGCTCGGTGCCGGCGATCCATTATTTCGATGAAGGCCAGGCGCTGATCATCATGGAATATCTTGCGCCGCCGCACATCATCCTGCGCCGCGCCCTGATCGACGGCCGCCAGCTGCCGAACATTGCCCGGGACATCGGCCTGTTCATGGCCCGCACGCTGTTTCGCGGCTCCGACCTGCACATGGCCGCCAAGGACCGCAAGGCCGATCTGGCGCTGTTCGCCGACAATGTCGAGCTCTGCGACATCACCGAAAGCCTGGTGTTTTCCGACCCCTATTTCGACGCCAAGATGAACCGGCACACCTCGCCGCAGCTCGACGGCCTGGTCGCCGAACTGCGCGCCGACCGTGACCTGAAGGTCGAGGCGCAGCGGCTGAAGCACATCTTCGCCGCCAATGCCGAAACGCTGCTGCATGGCGATCTGCATTCCGGCTCGATCATGGTCACCGACACCGAAACCCGGATGATCGATCCGGAGTTTGCCTTCTACGGCCCGATGGCCTTCGATGTCGGCATGCTGCTCGCCAATTTCTGGATGTCCTTCTTCTCGCAGCGCGGCCACGAGCAGGAGGGAAAGCGTGACGCCATGCGCGCCTATCTGCTCGGGGTGACGACCGAGACCTGGGCGGTGTTCCGCGCCGAGTTCTCGCATCTATGGCGGACCGAACGCACCGGCATGCTCTACCAGAGGAGCCTGTTCGAGGATCAGGGCGACAGGCTCGGTGCCGAGCAGGCGCTCGACCATGTTCTGCACCAGATGTGGACCGATTTGCTCGGCTTTGCCGGCATCGAGGTGCACAGGCGCATCCTCGGCCTCGCCCACAATGCCGATTTCGAGACCATTGCCGATGAGGATTTGCGCGCCAGTTGTGAGGCAAAGGCGCTGAAATTCGGCCGTCACCTCGCCGTCAACCGGCGCCAGATCCACAGCATCGACGAGGTCAACCAACTGGCCACGCTGATCGAACAGGAGAGCAGCCTTTGAACGTCGGCGACCGCCACTATCGCACCATCTGGCTGAGCGACGACGGCCGTTCGGTCGATATCATCGACCAGCGCTGGCTGCCGCATGATTTCCGCATCGAAACGATCGGCACGGTCGACGGCATCGCCACCGCCATCCGCGACATGTGGGTACGCGGCGCGCCGCTGATCGGCGTCACCGCTGCCTACGGCGTCGCCATGCAGATGGCCGACGATCCGTCGGATGCAGCGCTCGACGCCGTGTGGGAGACCCTGCACGAGACACGGCCGACGGCGATCAATCTGCGCTGGGCGCTGGACGAGATGCGGCGCTTCCTGCGGCCTTTGCCTCCCGAACAACGCGCGGCAGCCGCCTATCGGCGGGCCAGTGAGATCGCCGACGAGGATGTCGGCCTCAACCGCGCCATCGGCGAGAACGGTCTCGCCATCATCAAGGCGATCGCTGCGCGCAAGCAGAAGGGCGAGCCGGTCAACATCCTGACCCACTGCAATGCCGGCTGGCTGGCCACCGTCGACTACGGCACCGCCACGGCGCCGATCTACCTGGCCACGGAAGCCGGCATTCCGGTCCACGTCTATGTCGACGAGACACGGCCGCGCAACCAGGGCGCCCAGCTGACCGCCTGGGAGATGGCCGGCCACGGCGTGCCGCACACGCTGATCGTCGACAATGCCGGCGGCCATCTGATGCAGCGCGGCGAGATCGACATGGTCATCGTCGGCACCGACCGCACCACGGCCGACGGCGATGTCTGCAACAAGATCGGCACCTATCTGAAGGCACTCGCCGCCGCCGACAATGATGTGCCGTTCTATGTCGCGCTGCCGTCGCCGACCATCGACTGGACGGTGCATGACGGACTGGCCGAGATCCCGATCGAGCAGCGCTCGGCCGACGAGGTCTCGCTGGTCTGGGGCAAGACCGCTGCCGGCGAGATTGCCCAGGTGCGCATTTCGCCGGAGACGACGCCTGCGGCCAACCCGGCCTTCGACGTGACGCCGGCGCGGCTGGTCACCGGCCTGATCACCGAGCGCGGCGTTGCCAAGGCATCGCGCGAGGGATTGAAGGCGATGTTCCCCGAGCGGGCGTAGCCACGTCCCTAGTACAGAGGCTCGGCCATATGCTTCGGCGTCGGCCATGTCTCGGTAATGCCCGGCTGCACCGGCCGCTCCAGATAGGTCGATAAAACCACATAGCTGCGCGTCGAGGTGACGCCCGGCGTTTCGTACAGGCGCGCCAGAAGGCCTTCGAGTGCTCTGGTGTCTTCCGTGCGGACCTTCAGCAGCATGCAGGTATCGCCGGCGACGGTATGGATCTCCTCGACCTCGGGATATTGCGAGACCGCCATCAGTTCCGGCGTCTTTCCCCAGCCCCTGGTGTCGATATGGACAAAGGCAAGCAAAGGCTTTTTCACCGCCCGGGGATCGATGATGGCGACCGTGTTGCGGATGGCGCCGCTGCGACGGAGCCGTTTGACCCGCTCATGCGCTGCGGGTGGCGACAAGCCGACGCGATCGCCGAGTTCGGCGTAGCTGATCGTGGCGTCATCGACCAGGACGCCTAATATTCTTCGGTCAATCGCGTCGAGGTCGCGGGCCGTAGCCTTGTTCTGCGGAATACCATCTGTTTCTTCATCCATGGCGAAATTCCTGGTTCTCCACTGAATAGAATACGGCCATTATGCTGATATGTCGAACATTGATCAAGTTGCGCCATTGACTGCCCGAGCCCCGATCCCGGCGCTTGCCTATCTCTTGACGGGCTGCATCGCCGTCATCGGTTCGAACTCGCTAGTGCTGGGTCCGATCGCACCGGCTGTCGCCTCGTCGTTCAGAACCAGCGTGCCTGCCGTGATGATTGCGGCGGCCGCGTTCGGCCTCGGCACCTCGGCCAGCGCCCTGTTCCTGGCCCGCTACATCGACCGGCTCGGCGCACGCCGGATGCTGCAGGGCGCACTGTTGCTGCTGGCACTAGCGCTGGTGGCGAGTGCCGCCGCACCCACGGTGATCATGCTGGTCTCCGCACAGCTGCTGGCCGGCATCGCTGCCGGCATCGCCATGCCCGCGATCTATGCCAGCGCGGCGGCCATCGCCCCACCGGGCAGGGAGAGCGGCACGATCGGCGTCGTGCTGACCGGATGGACGCTCAGCATGGTCGCCGGCGTCTCGCTGTCGGCCGTGCTTGCCGATCTTGTGCATTGGCGCGCCGTTTTCGCAGCGGTCGCGGTGCTTGCGACCCTTGCATGGATGGGGCTGACAGTGACGTCGCTTAGCGATATCAGGAAGGCCGGACCGGCGCCCGCCCCGCTGGAAGCGCTCGGCATTCCCGGAATCCTGCCGCTGCTGGTCGCGTGCGCGGCCTTCATGACTTCGTTCTACGGCGTCTATGGCTATCTCGGCGACCATCTTCATGTCGGGCTTGGACAGCCGGTGAGCGCCAATGGCCTGGCGGCGCTTGCCTACGGCATAGGCTTCGGCACCGCTGCTCTGCTCGACGGCGTCATCGACAGACTGGGTGCGCGGCGCGTCATGCCATTCGCCTATCTTCTGGTTGCCGTCGTCTACGTCGCGATGGCCACGACGAGCGGCAGTTTCGGGCTGACCTTGACCATGGTGGCGATCTGGGGACTGGCCAATCATTTCGGCCTGAATGTCCTGGTGATGCGCCTGTCGGCGCTCGATCCGTCGCGGCGCGGCACGATCATGGGCCTGAACAGCGCGGTGACTTATCTCGCGGTCTTCGTCGGCACCACCAGCTTCGGGCCGCTCTACTCCAGCTTTGGTTTTGCCACCTGCGCAATGGTCGCGGCATTGCTCATGCTGATCGCCGCATCGGCGGCGGCGTGGCGCACGCGGTAGTCGACGTGCTTGGCCCAACCTTCCCACGGTTGACAGCAGCGCCCTGCCCTTTCATACAAAGCCGTTAATGTTCTCAGGGCGGGGTGAAAGTCCCCACCGGCGGTAAGGGTTTTACCCAAGCCCGCGAGCGCCCTCCGATGGTCGGAGGGGTCAGCAGATCCGGTGTGATTCCGGAGCCGACGGTTACAGTCCGGATGGAAGAGAACGAAACGCAAAACGGACCGCCCCGGCGGGCCGGATTGCGTATCGTGCGTCCTGATTCTGGTTCGAAACGGAAGGATGGACCCATGAATCAGCATTCCCACAAAGACTATGAAACGACCCGCATCGCCGTTATCAGGGCGCGCTGGCATGCCGATATCGTCGACCAGTGCGTACAGGCCTTCGAGGCGGAACTGGCTAACGTCGGAGGCGAGCGCTTCACCGTCGATGTCTTCGACGTGCCGGGCGCCTATGAGATTCCGCTGCATGCCAAGACCCTGGCCGGAACCGGCCGCTATGCCGCGATCCTCGGTACCGCCTTCGTCGTCAATGGCGGCATCTACCGGCATGAGTTCGTCGCCAGCGCGGTGATCGACGGCATGATGAACGTGCAGCTGTCGACCGGTGTACCGGTGCTGTCGGCGGTTCTCACGCCGCTCAACTACCATGACAGCGCCGAGCACCACCGCTTCTTCTTCGAGCACTTCACGGTCAAGGGCAAGGAAGCGGCGAACGCCTGCGTGCAACTCCTGGCGGCGCGGGAGTTGATCGCGGCTTAAGTCACCAAAACGGCCGGATTTCAACCCTGCAACAAGAATTGCGATCGAGAAGAGCTCTGAAGGTTGCGGTTCCGTTGAAATCCCGCCAGAAGCATCAAGGGCCGACCGGCAACCGGCCGGCCCGCGACGTTGCGCTTGAAACCAGATACGGGAGACTATTGGGTGGCTCGCATAACACTGAGACAATTGCTCGACCACGCTGCCGAATACGGCTACGGCGTGCCCGCTTTCAACATGAACAACATGGAACAGGGCCTTGCCATCATGGAGGCCGCCGAGGAGACCAAGTCACCGGTCATCCTGCAGGCAAGCCGCGGCGCCCGCGCCTATGCCAATGACGTGGTGCTGGCCAAGCTGATCGACGCGCTGGTCGAAATCCACCCCGACATTCCGGTCTGCATGCATCTCGACCATGGCAATAACGAAGCCACCTGCGTCACCGCTATCCAGTACGGCTTCACCTCGGTCATGATGGACGGGTCGCTGAAGGAAGACGGCAAGACGCCGGCCGACTACGCCTACAATTCCGGCATCACCAAGCGCGTCGTCGACATGGCGCATTGGGGCGGCGTGTCCGTGGAAGGCGAGATCGGCGTGCTCGGCTCGCTGGAGAGCGGCGGCGGCGAGCAGGAAGACGGCCACGGCGTCGAAGGCGCGATCAGCCACGACCAGCTTTTGACCGATCCCGAACAAGCGGTCGAGTTCGTCAAGGACACCCATGTCGATGCGCTGGCGGTTGCCATGGGCACCAGCCACGGCGCCTACAAATTCTCGCGCAAGCCTGACGGCGCAGTGCTGGCCATGAACGTCATCGAGGAGATCCACCGCCGGCTGCCGAACATGCATCTGGTCATGCACGGCTCGTCCTCGGTGCCCGAGGACCTGCAGGAAATCATCAACAAATATGGCGGCCAGATGAAGCCGACCTGGGGCGTGCCGGTCGAGGAAATCCAGCGCGGCATCAAGCACGGCGTGCGCAAGATCAACATCGACACCGACAACCGCATGGCGCTGACCGGCGCGATCCGCAAGGTGCTGACCGAGAATCCAAGCGAGTTCGATCCGCGCAAATATTTGACACCGGCCATGGCCGCCATGCGCAAGCTCTGCAAAGAGCGCTTCGAACAGTTCGGCACCGCCGGCAACGCGCAGAAGATCAAGCCGCTGCCGGTCGCCGAAATGGCCAAGCGCTATAAGTCGGGCAGCCTCGACCCGAAGTTCGGCTGAGCTCCAGCGATTTATCCCAGAGCTGCCAGAAGCATCCTGGCAGCTCTGGCGACGGCTGTTTTACTCCGGAGTCTCGGCCTCGGCACGAACCAGCTTGATATCTGCGCCAGCCGCCCATGCGCCGATATCTTCCCGACGCAATGCCGCCGCCATCATGTCTGGAAACAGATCCGGCGTGCAGGCAAAGACCGGAATGCCGAGGGCGGCCACCGAGCCTGCCATCTTCGGGTCATAACCCGGCCTGCCCTGGTCGGTCAGCGCCAGGAGCACCACGACGTTGACGCCGGAGCGAACGAGTGCAGCAAGCCGCTGCAGCAATTCCTGCCCGTTGCCGCCCTCATAAAGGTCAGTGATCAGCACCATATGCGACTTGGTCGGCCGTTCGATGCGGTCCGCGCAATAGGCCACGGCCTGGTTGATGTCGGTGCCGCCGCCCAGCTGCACGCCGAACAGGACTTCGACAGGATCGCTAAGCTCCTCGGTCAGATCGACGATTGCCGTGTCGAAGCAGACAAGCTTGGTCCGCACCACCGGCAGGGAGGCCATCACCGCCGCGAATATCGAGGCGTAGATTACCGAGCTTGCCATAGAGCCCGACTGGTCGACGCACAGCACCACCTCATCCAGGTCGACCAGCCTTCGCTGTTTGCGCATGAAGCCGACCAGCTTCTCCGGCACGATGGTCTTGTGCTCGGGCTGGTAATGGCGAAGGTTGGCTGAGATCGTACGCGGCCAGTCGATGTCGCGCTGGCGTGGGCGGTTGGTGCGCTGCGATCGGTCGACCGCGCCGCGTATCGCCTCGGCTGTCTTCTGTTCCAGCCGCTGCATCAGCTTGGCAACGATATCGGCGATGATCGTGCGCGCAATGTCCTTGGTCTTGGCCGGCATGACCGAGCGGAGCGAAATCAGGTCGGCGACGAGATTGACGTCGGCCTCGATCGCTTTGAGGAATTCCGGCTCCATCAGCATCTGCTTCAGGTTGAGCCGTTCGAAGGCATCCTTCTGGACGATCTGGACGACCTGTGCGGGAAAGAACGACCTGATATCGCCCATCCACTGTGCCACCCTTGGCGCCGAGCGGCCGAGGCCGCCGCGCCGCTTGCGCGGATCGGCAGCCGCATCGCCGGCACCATCGCCGTAAAGCGCATCGAGCGCCGCGGAAAGCCGCTTGTCGGTGTCGGACAGCGCTGACGAGGTTTCCTCATCGGCACCGATCGCCATGCGCCAGCGGCGCTCGCGTCCGTCGCCGGCTTGGATTGGCTCGCTGATTTCGGCCTCGTCATCCATTGCTGGCCTCGCTCATCAGCAGGGGTCCAAGCCGTTCCAGGTGCCGGCGCCACGCTTCGCCGCCATCCGGAGTCGGCGTCAGTCCGGCAGGCAGCCGTGCGGTGCGGCCGAGCACCGCTTCGATCAACCGTCGCCGCTCCATCGAGTCCAGATGCGAAAAGACCCGGCGCAGCAACGGCAGATGGGCAATGAAGGCCTCTTCGTCGAGGGATGCGAGCCAGGCATCCACCGCACCGCGCAGGCCCTGGTCGTAGATCAGCCGTTGGCCGGCAGTGCTGAAGAAACCCTCGAAGAACCCTGCAGCCTCGGTGACCGGCGTTCCTGGAGACAGACGTCGTGCGATCAGACCGGTTGCCGCGTCGGCTGACAAATGGCCGGCTTCGTAGAGCAGATGCGCGGCACAGCCTGCCACCAGCGCCGTCGAGCGCGATCCATCGAGCACCGCAGCCAGTCCATTGCGCCAGATGTCCAGCACGTCCTGTTCAGGCTCGACCAGACTGATCGCTTCGTCGGCTTTGCGCATGGCGCCGACCAGCGTCGTGGATGCCTGGGCATCGAGGTCGCGGGCGGCATAGGCAAGTGCGATCCCGCCTTCGACGATCAGCCGCTCCAGGAGGCCGGACAGACGGGCGGTTTCCGTCTTGCGAGCCTCGCCGTAGCGGATGATGTCGGCGAGCGGCGGCACCGATGTCAGGATTTCCAGGCATTCGCTGCTGCGCGCCGCCCGTTCCTCCAATGCCGCGAGACCGGCGATCGACGCTTCCGACAGGTTTGCCGTGATGGCGCCCTGGACCAGTGCGGCCATCGCATCAAGAGACGTCGCCGCGCCGATCATCTGGATCAGCCGGCCATTGGCCGCCTTTTCGATGGTTGGTCCGAAGACCAGGTTCTCGACCAGTCGAACGGCATATTCAGGTTCCCACGACAGCATCCAGCGCTCGCGAAAGGTGCCGCGGCTGCGGCCGCTGTCGGTCAGCTTGCCCCAATGCACGCCAAGCACGGACAGCCGGTGCAGCAAGGTCGACCGAAACAGCCCGCTTTCGCTGCGCAGGTCGACCGACAATTCACGCTCCAGCGCTTCGGGCTTCAGCCGCGCTGCTTTCTGGTTGCGCTGCAGGTCCTCGATCAGCGGCGCCAGCGGCGTGTCGGGCGGAATTTCACCGACATCGGCGCCCAGCAGCAATTCGGCTTCGACCAGCGCCCACAGCAGCGCTTCCCCGTTGAACAGGGCGGCGATCGCGGCGTCACGCAATTCCTCGAAACCGGGCTTTGGCCGTTCACGGATCACAGCCAGCGTGCGGGCCAGCCGTTCGGCTTCGATCAGCGAGGCCGTCGAGACCATGTGCCCCTTGGCCCTCAGGACCGCCGCGATCTTCGCCAGCCACAGGACCGAGGAGTCGCCTTGCCCGCGCGTCTGCCACAGATGCTTGCACCAGCCGGGCGCGACAACGCCGGCGCCATAACCGAAGCCCAGCGCCAGGCGCGGCCCCGTCCACGGCGCCCAGGTCATCATGCTTTTGCGGCGGGCGAGCCCCTTGAGTAGCGCCTGGTCCTCCTTCAGCGGTCGCGTCGCCTGCAGTGCCGGCACATGGAAGGCACCGCAAACGATAGCGATCGGCCCATCGAATTCCTTTCGCGCGGCGGCGATTTCAAGTCGCATATGCGCTTCGCGCTTTGCCTCGAATTCGGCAAGCGGGCCTTCGCCTTCGCGCAACGTCGTCATCGCGTCGGCTATTGCCGCGAAGATCGGGCCGGGCTCAGGGTTCTGCTCGATGATATCAGCCCACCAGCTTTCGCCATCTTCATAGCCGGCAGCTTGTGCCAGCGTTCCGATCGGGTCCCGCAGATGCGGCGCCAAGTCAGCCTCGACGTTGGCTTCCGTTCCATCGCTATCGGTTTCCCCCACGGCCTCAATCGGCGCAGTGCGGGCTGAAGACGGCAAATCGATGAAGCGCACTGCCGCATTGTTGGTGACGGCCCAGAGCGTCGCCTGGTACTCCGGCGAGAATTCGGCGAAGGGCCAGAAGCTTGTCGAGGCCGGATCGTCTTCGGGATAGCAGAGCAGCGCCACCGGCGGCTGCATTTCGGGGTGGGCCAGCAACGGCAGCAGCGGGCTGGCGTCGGCCGGTCCTTCGATCAGAACGGCGACCGGTTTCAACTCCTGCAACGCCTGCACCAGGCTGTCGGCGGAGCCTGGCCCGTGATGGCGTATGCCGAAATAGGAAACGTCGCTAAGCGCCATGGCGTCAGATCGCCGCGTTCAAGGCCGCGTAGTAGCCGGCATAGTCTGGCCGCTTCTTGAGCACGGTTTCCAGATACTCCTCCAGCACCAGTTTGTCCTGCACCGGATCCTTCACGATCGCACCGACGAGGCTGGCGGCAAGACCTTCGGCGCCGAGCTTGCCGCTGTCGAACCAGGCCGCCTGGCTGAGGCCGCCGACCATGGTGGCAATGGCTTCGGCCGTGGACAGCGAACCGGACGGCGTCTTCAACGTCACCTTGCCGTCGGCTGTAGCGCCGGAGCGCAACTCGCGAAAAATGGTCAGCACGCGCGCGATCTCCTCACCGACATTCTTCGGCACCGGCAGGTCAAGACCGCCGGCCATCTCGCCGACCCGCTTGGAGACGATCGCCACTTCCTCCGCCATGTCTTCGGGCAAGGGCAGTACGACGACGTTAAAGCGGCGCTTCAACGCCGAGGACAGCTCGTTGACGCCCTTGTCGCGGTTGTTGGCGGTGGCGATGATGTTGAAGCCGCGCTGCGCGTAGATCGAGGTGTTGAGTTCCGGGATCGGCATCATCTTTTCGGACAGCACGGTGATCAGCGTGTCCTGCACGTCGGAGCCCATGCGCGTCAGCTCCTCGAGGCGGCAAAGCTTGCCGTCCTGCATGGCGCGGTAGAGCGGCGTCGGCACCAGCGCGTCCTGGCTTGGGCCCTTTGCCAGAAGCTGTGCGTAGTTCCAGCCATAGCGGATCTGGTTCTCGTCGGTACCAGCCGTGCACTGCACGATCAGGGTCGAATCGCCCATGATGGCGGCGGCGAGATGTTCCGACACCCAGGATTTGGCCGTGCCGGGGACACCCAGCAGCAACAGCGCGCGATCGGTGGCGAGCGTCGCCACCGCGGTTTCCATCAGCCGGCGCCGGCCGACATATTTGGGCGTTATCACTGTCCCGTCGTCAGCCTTTCCGCCGAGCAGGTAGGTAAGGACCGCCTTTGGCGAAAGGCTCCATCCGGCAGGCCTTTGCCGGTCGTCATTGCGCGAGAGCGCCTGCAATTCGGCGGCATAGGCCTGCTCGACCGGAAGACGGATGGCTGCGTTCATTAGCTGTTCTCCGGATTGATCATGTGTCGGTTAAGGTTCGGCCAGCGCTGCGTTGAGGCGCAGAAGACCGAGTGAAGGCGCTGCCGGCGCCATACCGGCCGCAACGACGTCTCCGATCAATTTCTCCGCCGTCGCCGCCGTGGCGAGAAAGCCCATAGTTTCCAGGAGCTGGTCGACGCCCCGCTTCACAGCGTCATCGTTTCCTGCAACAGCGGAGCGAAGCGCCGGGAGCGTCTGGCCGTTTGTCAGGTCGGCCCATTCCAGCCAGCTTGCTTCGAGGCCCTCGGCCAGATTGAGCGCGCCGAGATGTTGCGTGTCCTTCAGGATCGACCTGACCAGGACGCGCTTCCTGCGGCTGTCCAGACGCGCCATGAGGTGGAGGACGAAGAGTGCGGGCTTGCCACCTTCGGCGACAAGCATATCCGCCATGTGCGTCACCGCGGCGTCGCTGCCCGACGCCGCGACCATTCGGGCAACAAGGATATCGGCGTTGTTCTCAGCGCCGAATTGCCACGCCCCGATAAACTCGGATTCGGTGGTGCCGAAGCGCGTGGCGAGGTCGACCAGGTTGCAGGTCTCGAACAGTTCGGCGCGACGTCTTTCCTGCGCCGGCGATTTGAGTTTTGCCGGCGTGTAGGTGGTGCGGCGGCGGATGAAGCCGGATTTGCCTTCCGCGATGAAGGCAGCGAGTTCGGCCGTCGGATCTTCCGGCCCGCCATCGCCTGGCGAGCCGTGCTCTCCCAATCTTGCCAGCAACCGGCCAGCGAGCTCGCGCAGCTTGCCGGAACGATCGGCGGAGAGGCTCTTCAGGAACGGCACGTCATCAGCGCCCAGGCCGAAGCGCAACAGGTCGACGAGTGCAATCCTGATTTCCGCCGGCTCGCCGGATGCCTTGGTTTCGATCAGCTGCCTAGCCGAAGCCGGTGCGGTGCGGCGCATATCGGCGAGCGCGGTGCGGCGTGCGGCGGGATAGAAGTCATCCCAGTTTTCCACCGTCAGATGCTCCTGGCTTGCAGGTTTTTCGCCGTCCGCGCCTGCCTGCCAGTCGATCCAGGGTGCATAGACGTCCGGACTGCTCTGATCCGACGCGGCTGGCATCCAGTCCATCGGATGCAGCACGAAGCCGCGGCTGGAGACGAGCGTGACCACACGCGACTTGCTTCTTGTGTCGGCGGCATGCTTTAGCGCGGCTCGCAATAGCGGCCGCAGCCGTTCCGGCAGCATCGGCAAGGCGAGTTCGGGCAATTGCGGGCGGCGTTTCAGCGTCTTTGGCGCGGCTGGCCGCAAGGCGATGTCGAGAGCTTGTGCGGCGATCGCCAGCAGCCGGCGTTCGCGCTCGTCGGGGCTGGCACCGCCGGCGATCTCCTTCCACGCGCCCGGAGCCAGGTCGAAGGTGGTCCCGCCGGTGATCCAGCAGTCGCGCATGGCCGCCAGGCCGGTCTGCTCGATCTCGTTCACGACAGGTCAAGCCTACCGAAACCGCTTTGCGCCGCCAGCAGGTCAAGCCGGCTGCCATTCCAAAGTGCTGCCGTTGCCATAAGGTCCAGCCCAAGCAGCGTTGGATTGACGGTGTCGGCAATCGGCAAGGCGATACCATGCGGATCGCCGGCGGCTTGCCACCAGGCGGCGCCCCGATCGTCCAGCAGGATCGCGCCGGGCGGCAGCATGACAGGACAATCGGTGAGCCAAGGGGCTGCGTTCTGGTGAGCAGCATGCGCCGCGAGCGGATCGGCTGTGTGAAAGCCGAAATCGGGCCACTCACCTGTCGGGACGTCGCCCTTGCGGTCCGCCACCAAGGCCCGCAGCGGCTGGCGTGCCGGGTAAAAGACCAGCCTGGCATCGAACCGGTCGCCCGGTGTGAAGGCGTTCGACCGGCGACCGGCCGAGGCCGGAAAATAGTCGAGCAAGAGAGCAAATTGCGGGCTCGCGCTCTTCAGGTCGAGGAGCCAGGTCGAATGGCTGACGAGACCGTCACGGCGCGACTCGATCTTCTCGCCAAGCACCTCCCAGACGCTTTCGACCTGTTTGGCATCGGGATTGGCCAGAACCTGCTCACGGCTTTCGGACGTCGATACGAGCCGCCTCAGTTCGGCGTCTCCTGGTGTCGATCGCCAGGCCTTGACCACCAGCACAAGCTTGCCGAGTTCGCGGAGCGCCGCGTCCGGGCGCTCCTCGCTGCGCAGCCCCATCAGCCGTGACGGAATCTCGTCGATGCGGCCGGCAAGCGCTGTCGCCTTCATGTCGACCAGCCGTGCCGCAATCCGGCGGCAACGGTCACTGCTGTTGTCGACAAAACCGGCCAGGCCAAGCCGCAACTGGTCAGCGATCCATTGATCCAGCTCATCCAACGCCGCCGACACCGCGGATTGCGTATCCAGCGTCCGCTTGCGCTGCGCTGCCTCGCGGCGCTCGACCGCAGCGGCGTCCTCGATGTCTGCGCTTTCGTCGTCGCGCGAGGCCTCGCCAATGCTCTTGCCTCCCGCACCGGGCGCTGGCGCCGCCGGCTGTGGCGAGGCCTTCCTGCGGCGGCCGAGCCAATCATTCACCCATTCCGGGGTCGAGCCTGCGGCGGTAAAACTGGCCGGCGTGGTGGCTGCAATCCACATCAGCGCCAAAGTGTGCTTGCAGGGAAATTTCCGCGACGGACAGGTGCATTTGTAGCCATGGTCGCCGGTGTCGACGACCACACGATACGGATTGGAGCCGGAACCCTGGCATTCCCCCCAGAGGAGCCCCAGCTGATCGCTCTTCTCGAGCCGTGGCCAGTTCGATTGCCTGGTCAACCTGGAAGCGGCGCTCAACGACGCCTGATCGGGCGCAAGCGCTTCGATGGTTTTCAAGTCGAATTCCAAGCCGCGCCTCTCGTCGCTCGAACGATACGGGTAGCCAGTATAGATGGCCGTCCATGACGGATTCTTGTAGCAGCAACCGTACAGAGATCGATACAGCTGAACACAATAGTTGCGCCAGTCAATCTGATCCGTCGGCAATGCCATTGCTATTCAGCGATGTCTCCCCCGAGAAATTATCTCTTGGCGAGGATAAACGCGCGATATGACTTATTGAAGCGTCCGCGCCGGCTGACCGGCGTGGTCGCGTGCGATGCCGGCTTCGGCATCCTCGGCGCCAAAAGCACGGTCGAGGCCCGTCGCCACGACCGAGACCCTGAAGCGGCCTTCCATGCCCTTGTCGAAGATGGCGCCAACGATGATGTCGGCATCCTCGTAGACCTCTTCGCGGATGCGGGTGGCGGCCTCGTCGACCTCGAACAGGGTCATGTCCCTGCCGCCCGATATCGAGACCAGCACGCCCTTGGCGCCTTTCATCGACACTTCGTCGAGCAGCGGGTTGGCGATCGCGGCTTCGGCCGCCTTCATCGCCCGACCCTCGCCGGAGGCCTCACCGGTGCCCATCATGGCGCGGCCCATGTCGCGCATCACCGATTTGACATCGGCGAAGTCGAGATTGATCAGGCCTTCCTTGACGATGAGGTCGGTGATGCAGCTGACGCCGGCATAGAGCACCCGATCGGCAATGACGAACGCATCGGCGAAGGTGGTCTTGGCATCGGCGATCCGAAACAGGTTCTGGTTCGGGATGACGATCACCGTGTCGGCGCTCTCGCGGAGCCGCTCGATGCCCTCTTCGGCCATCTGCATGCGGCGCCGGCCTTCAAAGGCGAACGGCTTGGTGACGACACCAACCGTCAGGATGCCGGCCTTGCGTGCCGCCTGGGCGATGATTGGAGCCGCACCGGTTCCCGTGCCGCCGCCCATTCCGGCGGTGACGAAACACATATGCGTACCGGCCAGATGGTCCATGATCTCGTCGAGCGATTCCTCGGCCGCGGCGCGGCCGATCTCGGGAAGCGATCCGGCGCCCAATCCTTCGGTGACGTGGGCGCCAAGCTGGATCAGCCTGGACGCCTTCGACATGGTCAGCGCCTGGGCGTCCGTGTTGGCGGCGATGAATTCAGTACCCTGAAGCTGCTCCGCGATCATGTTGTTGACGGCATTGCCACCGCCGCCACCAACGCCGATCACGGTGATCTTGGGTCTCATCTCGGAGATTTCGGGCTTCTTGAACTCGGCCATGCCTGTGTCTCCTTCGCCAATTGCGCGCGCTTCACGACCCACCCGCAGACTGCCTTGAAACCTTGCAATCGAGCGGCATGATGCGAATCACTCCGTTGCGATGGGTAGCCCAAAAAGCCAGACAGCGGCCAGAGGTGCAAGTGCATGCGAGGTCAAGATTTGTGATGACCGTTTTGCACAGCGTGGCAGAGACGCCATATGCCTGACAATCTAGCCGTCGGCCTTGGTGCGACGCGTCGGCTTGCCGCGCAACGATCGAAGCGTCTATCATGTGCTTGATAAGTCGCTGACTTCGGCGTTCTCGCCGGGCTCGGCCACGCAGAATCCCCAGCGGCGAAACCAGCCGGCCGCACAGATTTCTGAACCGATGAAGCAGCGCCCCGCCAATGGCCGACAAAACACAATTCGGGTTGACCGCCGTCGACACCGTTCCCTTGCATGAAAAAGTCTATCTGGAACTTGTGCGGGCGCTGATGTCCGGCCAGTTCACGCCGGGCCAGAAGCTGACGTCGCGAAAACTCGCAAGGGAACTCGGCACCAGCGACATGCCGGTGCGCAGCGCCTTCATGCGGCTGCAGGCGCTGCGGGCGCTCAGCCCGATGCCGAACGGCAGCGTCGAAGTGCCGGCGATATCGGCCGAGCGGTTTTCGCAATTGACCGCGGTGCGGACTATCCTCGAAGGCTCGGCGACCGAACTGGCGACAAAACGCATCAATGGCAACAATCTGCGCACGATCCGACGCCACGCCACCGACCTGACTTTGGCGGCCCGCAAAGGCGATATCGATGATTACCTGCGCAAGAACCACGACTTCAAATTCTCGATCTATCGCCATTGCGGCAACGAGCAGATGATCTTCCTGATCGAAACCGTATGGATGCAGGTCGGCCCTTTCCTCAGGAACCTTGCCATGGGTTTCGAGGATAACCTCGCCTCCATCCTCGACATCGACTTTCACGAGGAAGTCGTCGCTGCGATCGAGGCCCAGGATGGCGAGCGCGCCCGCGCTGCCATCGTGCGCGACATCGACGAAGGGGCCTCGCACATACTGCAGCAGGCGAGATTTCCGAAGGCGAGAAACTGATGCGCGTCGCGTTTGTGCGGATTCGGGCGACGCCACTTGGCTTTCCGGCCTCTTGCCTCTATGTTGCGATCGCAGATCGCGCAATTGGTTTTGAAATGCCTCCCGACATCCCGGCTAGTGACTTGAAAAAATAAGGAAAAGCGCTTGGCGACAGCCAAGTCTGTTTTCCTAAAACTCACAAGCTATTTTTATCAGGGACAGTGCAGCCGGTCAGGTTGCGGCACCTTCGAAAACCAGAGGTCATAAATTGAGCGATGCAATTGCGGACGTTTTGAACTGGCTTGATAGCAGGACCGACATCCAGAGCCTGAGAGCCGCGGTGTGCGACCTCAACGGCATCATGCGCGGCAAGCGCATTCCCGTCGAGCAGGCAAGAAAGGCGCTGGAAGGCAAGCTGCGCATGCCTTTTTCGCTGATCGGGCTCGATGTCTGGGGCGAGGACATCGAAGGCAACACACTGGTATTCTCGACCGGCGATGCCGACGGACTGTGCCAGTGGACGGGGCGCGGCATTCTGCCGGTGGCCTGGACGGCGCATCCGACGGCGCTTGTCCCCCTCTGGCTCGCCGACGAAAGCGGCGCGCCTTATCTCGGCGACCCGCGACGGGCGCTGGCCCGCATCCTCGATCGCTACAAGGCCTTGGGCCTGACTCCGGTCGCGGCAACGGAACTCGAATTCTACCTCGTCGATCCGCAGTCGCAGCGGCCGGTCGGACCGGTCTCGCCGGTAACCGGACGCCGCCTCGATTCCGACGCGGCGCTGTCGATCGACGAGATCGACGACTTCGAATCCTTCATCCATGACGTCTACGAGGCCTGCCGGACGCAAGGCATTCCCGTCGACACCGCCATCGCCGAGAACGGCGTCGGTCAGTTCGAGATCAATCTGAACCATGTCGCGGACGCCTTGCGGGCGGCTGACGATGCGGTGCTGTTCAAGCGCACCGTGAAGGGCATTGCCCGCAAGCACGGCTTTGCCGCCTGTTTCATGGCCAAGCCCTATGGCGACCGGGCCGGCAACGGCTTTCACGTTCATTTCAGCCTGATCGACGGCGAAGGGCGCAACGTCTTCGATGACGGCACCGACCAGGGTTCTGAGACCATGCGCCATGCGGTCGGCGGCCTGCTTGCGGCAATGGCCGAAAGCACGCTGGTGTTCGCGCCGCACTTCAACTCCTACCGCAGGCTGCGCCCGAGATCCTATGCGCCGACCGCAGTCGCCTGGGGTTATGAGAACCGTATGGTCGCGATCCGCATTCCCGGCGGGCCAACCGGTGCGCGCCGCATCGAGCATCGCGTTTCGGGAGCCGACGCCAATCCCTATCTGGTGCTAGCGGCCATATTGGGCGCCGCACTGACGGGCATTGAAAGACAAATATCGCCAGGCGATCCGATCGGCACCGACGGCCAGGGACTTCCGCCGGCAAAGCTGCCGCCGGACTGGGCGTCGGCGATCGCCGCCTTCGAGAGCGGGACGCATGTGGCGGAGATTTTTCCAGCCATCCTGCGCGACTCCTTCGTTGCCTGCAAACGCCAGGAATTGAACACGTTCGCGCTCAATGTCAGCGATTTCGAAATCGAGACATACCTCGAAAGTGTTTGAGGCCCGACGGCCCCAGCGGCATTGGGTTCCGGCCGATTTTCAAGCAGCCGCAAAGCACTTGCGGTGGGGTCGCTAACCGGGCATAAACATGATGTTTTTTATCATGTATTATGACTGGGATCACAGGACTTGACCTTCGTTGCGCGCATGGAAAGCCGGATTGAGGGCTTTTCAGTCATTGGCGACCTGAAATGGCATGTCTGGGACGGCGTGGTCGCCGACCTCTGGGATGTCTCATGCGGTGACAAGGCCGAAGGCTATTACGTCTCTCCCGACCCCCGGCTGTTCGTCGCGCTCGATGTGGATGGCGATGGCGCTTTCTTCGTCGAAGACGCCAAGGGCGAATTGCGCCGCCACGACCAGGCTTTTTCCATGGCCTACATACCGGCCGGCGTGCCGATCCGCGGCCGGGTCGAGGGGCTGCGGCGGATCCGGCATCTCGACCTGCATTTCGACGCCGCAGTGCTGACGCGCCGCTTCGGCCGCAGCCTTGACCACGAGGCCTTGCGGATGTCGCGCTTCCAGTTTCGCGACGACCGGATCGCCATGCTTGCCGGCCTGATCGCCGCCGAATGCGGCAGCGACCGGCCCCTGCATGATCTCTATGGCGAGGGTCTGCTCAATGCCTTGTTCGCAAGCCTGTTCCAGATCGACCGGCCTGATACCCTTAGGCGGCGGTCGCCGCTGTCGCGCCGCAAGCTGCGCCTCGTCACCGACTACATCGACGCGCATTGCCTGGAAAGGATCCGGCTTGCCGACCTCGCCGCGCTGACCGGCCTGTCCGAAACCGCGATGAGTCACGCCTTCAAGGCGGCGACGGGCGTGCCGCCGCATCGTTGGCAGATGCAGGCGCGGGTCGACAGGGCCAAGGCCATGATGGCGCGTGGCACCGCTTCACTTGGCGACATCGCCGAGGCAACGGGTTTTTTCGACCAGGCGCATCTGACGCGTGTGTTCAAGTCGATTGTCGGCGTGACACCCGGCGCCTGGATGAGGAGCACCAGTCGCCAGTGACATTTCCGCAACATCACACCGCGATGTCCCTCGTTTGGACAAGAATGGACAAACCGCCCAATTCCGTCCAATGACCAGCAGATAACTTGAGATAAATGATCAACTATCTCAATATCGACAGGCGGGGACTTCCTGATGAGCAGAACTTACCGATGAAGGCGCTTCTGGCGGCCAGCGTCGCCGCAGCCGCGATGATCCCGCCAATGGCCGCGTTGGCGCAGTCGGTGCAAACCAGCACCCAGCTTGAACCGGTGGTGGTCGAGGGCGAGGCCGGCGATGGCGCGACCGGACCGGTTAAAGGCGTCGTCGCCAAAAAAAGCAAGACCGGCTCCAAGACGGCGACCGACATCAAGGATATCCCACAATCCGTGTCGGTGGTCGGACGTCAAGAGATCGACGACCAGGGCGCACAGAAAGTCGACGAGGCCTTGCGCTACACGGCCGGGGTGTTCGCACAGCCCTTCGGCCCGGACAGCGACACCAACTGGCTGTTCATCCGCGGTTTCCAAGCCACGGCTGATGGCACCTACATGGATGGGCTGCAACTGTTCAGCTACGCCTTTGGCGGCTTCTACGTCGACAGCTTCGGCCTCGAGCGAGTCGAAGTGCTGAAAGGGCCGGCCTCCGTACTCTATGGCGGCAGCAATCCCGGCGGCCTCGTCAACTATGTCAGCAAGCGACCGGATGGCAGGCAGCGCTATATCGAGACCGGCGTCAACGATGCCGGCAATGTCTATCTGGGCTTCGACATCGGCGACGTCGACGGCAATGGTGTTGTCAGCTACCGGGTAACGGGCAAAGTCGCCGGCGGCGACACCTACAGCGATTTGCAGAATGGCTGGCGCGGCTTCATTTCGCCCAGCATCACCTGGCAGCCCGACGAGCAGACCAAGCTGACGGTACTGGCCAACTACAGCCACATCGACGAGAACCACAATGGCGGCAGCTTCCTGCCTTACATCGGCACTGTAACGGATCGGATTATCGGCGGCGTGAATTACGGTCGAATCGACCCAGACGCCAATTTTACCGAGCCGAGTGTCGATCTCTACAAGCGCGAGCAAGGTTCTATCGGCTACGAGTTCGAGCACACTTTCGACAACCAATGGACGGTGCGTTCCAACATGCGCCTCAGTGCGGCCTCGATTAATGAAGTCAACGTCTACGCCAACGGGTGGGCGAGCGCGACGCAGCTCAATCGCATCAATTTCGGTCACGATACCGACGCCACGACATTCCTGTCGGACCTGCAGATCGAGGGCAAGGTGGAGACAGGCGCTGTCGAACACACGCTGCTGGCCGGCATCGACCACAAATATTACAACATCGACCAGGTGCAATCGTCGGCGCTCTTCGGCACAACCCCTCCCATTGATGCTTTCGACCCAATCTACGGCGCGCCACTGACGCCACGAGTCAGCTACCTCAATCAGGACTTGACCCAGAAGCAGCTCGGCTTCTACGCGCAGGACCAGTTGCGCTTCGGCGACGGCTGGCTGGTGACGCTGAACGGCCGTTACGACCGTGGCTGGCTCGACGCCGACAATCGGTCGACATATTACTCGGCGAGTTCCAGCACGCAGAACCAGACTGTCGGCGACTTCTCCGGTCGCGCGGGCCTCGCCTATGAGTTTGCCAACGGCGTAACCCCCTATGCCAGCATTGCCACCTTCTTCAACCCGCTCATCGGCACCGATGCCAACGGTAATCTGTTCAAGCCGGAAGAGGGCGTGCAGTACGAAGTCGGCGTCAAATATGTTCCGACCTTTGTCGATGGCCTGTTCACCCTGTCGCTTTTTGACCTGACCCGTCAGAATGTACCGTCGAACGTTACTTTCTTCACGCAGTTGCAAACCGGCGAAGTGCGCTCACGCGGTATAGAACTGGAAGGCAAGGTCAACGTCACCGAGGATTTCCGGCTCACCGGCGCTTTCACCGCCTATGACATCGACATCACCAAGGACGCCAACCCGGCGCTCATTGGCAAGACGCCGTTCATCGTGCCAGAGGTGATGGCCTCCGCCTCAGTCGACTATACTTTTCGTGGCGGCTGGTACGACGGCATCTCGATCGGCGGCGGCCTGCGCTACGTCGGCTCCTCATGGGCAGACAACGCAAACAACAACAAGGTTCCAGCTGTCACGCTGGCCGACTTGAAGCTTGGCTACGACAAGGAGACCTGGGGTGTCGATCTGAACATCACCAATCTGTTCGATAAAACCTATGTCTCGAGTTGTCAGACCACCACTGTCGAAGCCTGTTCTTATGGCGAAGGCCGCTCATTCAAGCTGAAGGCGCATACGACTTGGTAGCCATGTGCCGAATCCGCCAGTGATGATCCATCTGCCCAACAGACGGCAGGTGCTTGCCCTGGCGGCCGCGGCATTGCTGCCACCGGTCGCCGCCAGGGCGGCGGCGATGCGCGTTGCCGCGATCGACTGGGGCATGCTGGAGACGTTGCTGGCGCTCGGCATCGAGCCGGTGGCGGCGACCGAACTGATCCAGTTCCGCAAGATCGCGGTCGAGCCGGCGGTTCCTCAATCGGCAACCGATCTCGGGCTGCGCGGCGCGCCCAATTACGAGCTGCTACGCATCGTCGCGCCTGATCTCATCGTGATCTCCAATTTCTACGAATACCAGCGCCCGATGCTCGAACGCATCGCGCCGGTGTTTGCGCAAACGGTCTACGAGGCCGGCGTGCCACCTTATGCGCTCGCCGAGGCGGCGACACTGGCCCTGGGCGAAAAGCTGGGACGGCAGACCGAGGCGAAGCGCTACGTCGATGAGACGGCGGTCGAGATCACGCAGCTTGGCGCCACCTTGCCCCCCTCCCCCGCGCGGGTCTTCGTCATCAGTCTCGGCGATAGCAGGCATTTTCGAGCCTTTGGCCGCGATTCCATATTCGGCGATGTGCTGACGCGTCTCGGCCTGGTCAATGCATGGACCGACGGGACGAGCTACAGCGCGGCGGCACCCGTCGGACTGGAGGCGCTAGCGCGCGTGCCCGAGGCGTCGATCCTGATCGTTTCGCCACTGCCGGCAGATGTCGGGCGTTCGCTTCCTACAAATGCCTTGTGGAACGCGCTACCCGCTGTCCGCCAGGGGCGTGTTGCTGTGCTGGATCCGGTCAACCATTTCGGTTGCCTGCCATCGGCACGCCGCTTCGCGCGTCTGGCGACGGCCGCCCTTGCCGGGCAGAGCCATGGCTGAGCGCACCATAAGCGATCGCACCGCGACGAGTGCCGCGCTGTCGCCAATCGCCCTGTGGGGCCTCCTGGCGGCGCTGGCTGCGCTCCTCTTCGCATGGCGCGTCGGCATGCAATGGCCGGCCGCACCGCCGGGCGACGGCATTGATCTCGACAGCGTCATCCTGGTCTACAGCACGCTGCCGCGCGCCGCCGTGGCGGTGCTGGCCGGCGCGGTGCTCGGCCTGTCCGGCCTGCTGTTGCAGCATGTGCTGCGCAACCCGCTGGCCGAACCGTCGACGCTCGGTATTTCGGCCGGCGCGCAACTGGCGATGACGATCGCCTCGCTTTACGCACCGCTGCTGATGGAGCGGTCGCAGGGCCTGGTCGCCTTCGCCGGTGGCATCGCCGCGGTGCTGCTGGTGCTGGCATTGACCTGGCGGCGCGGGCTGGAACCGGTCTCCGTCGTGCTCGCCGGGATGATGGTGGCGCTGACCGCCAGTTCCGTCAGCGCAGCACTGATCCTCGCCAATGGCGAGTACCTGTTTTCGCTGTTCATCTGGGGCGGCGGATCGCTGGTCCAGCAGGACTGGGAGCCGACCATCGCGCTGACGATCAGGCTGGCGGCCGGTGTGGTTGCCGCATTGATGCTGCTGCGGCCGCTGACCATTCTTGGTCTCGACGATGCCTCGGCACGCGGCCTGGGCGTCGCCCGTCACTCAAGCCGCTTTCTCATCATCGCGCTTGCCGTGTGGATGGCGACGTCGGTCGCGGCAGAGGTTGGCGTCATCGGGTTCGTCGGTCTTGCAGCGCCGGCGCTGGCCACGCTTTCGGGCGCCCGCACACTGCGCCAAAAACTGATCGCCGCGCCGCTGATCGGCGCCGTGCTGCTGTGGCTGACGGACGGGCTGGTACAGCTGGCCGCCGGTTCCGGTGGCGAACGCATTCCGACCGGTGCCGGCACCGCCCTGCTCGGCGGTCCGCTGCTGCTATGGCTGTTGCCGCGGCTGCGCCTTTTCGAGTGGCCGCATCTCGGTTCGAATGGTACCGCACCGCGCAAGGCCAGCCGGCCCTGGCTCATCATCCTGCTTCTGCTTGCGCTGGCGCTTGTCGCTGCCATCGTGGCGCTTGTCGTCGGGCGTGGCCCGGACGGCTGGTCTATTGCTGGGGGAGACCTGTTAACCGATCTCGCCGCGTGGCGTGCGCCGCGGATCGGCGTGGCGGCCGCCGCCGGCGCCATGCTCGCGGCCGCCGGCGTCGTCATCCAGCGGGTCACCGGCAACCCGCTGGCAAGCCCCGAAGTGCTGGGAGTCGCCACCGGCGCCGGGGCCGGCCTGACAGCCGTGCTGATGGTCAGCGCCACGGCCAGTCTCGGCTGGCAGCTCGCCGGCTCAGCCCTGGGCTCACTGGCGGCCTTGATTGCCATGCTGGCCCTTGCCGCACAAGCAAAGTTCGGTGCCGAGCGGCTGCTGCTTGCCGGTATCGCCATGAGCGCGCTGTGCAGCGCTGCGATCACCGCGACGATCGCGATGGGCAACGCGCAGTCCTACACTCTGTTGCGCTGGCTGAGCGGCTCGACCGGCCAGGCGTCGGCGCTCGATGCAGGGCTAGCACTCGCCTGTCTGTTGCCGCTGACGTTGCCGCTGTTCCTTGCCGCCCGCTGGCTGGATATCCTGCCGCTCGGGTCCGACAGCGCACGCGGGCTGGGCGTGCCGGTTGCCGGCGGACGGCTGATGCTGATCATCGTTGCCGCGCTGCTGACTGCGCTGGCCGCCATGGTCGTCGGGCCATTGAGCTTCGTCGGCCTGATCGCGCCACACCTTGCCCGTCTGGTCGGCTTTTCCCACGCCCGCGTCCATCTCGCCGGAGCGATGCTTCTGGGCGCCCTGCTGATGATCGTTTCGGACTGGCTGTCGCGCATGGCGGCCTTTCCCTACGAACTTCCCGCCGGCCTGTTCGCTTCGCTGCTTGGCGGGCCGTACCTCGTCTACCTGCTTGCCAAGGGCGTGCCGCGCCAAGGCTGACGGGTTCCGAAATGCTATGAGGTTCTATCCATAGGGCTAGGCCAGTGCGGCCAAGCTGGCGCGCATCGATCGGTCATGTTCCGGCAGCCGCGATACGGTCGGCAGGCCGCGGGCTTCCTGGGCACCGAAGCCCAATCGGTTCAGACAGGCTCTTGCCAAGGCCGCATTGCTGTCGATGACGACCAATCCATTGATATCGTTGAGGCTGGCGGCCACCACCGACAGTTCGGTGCAGCCGAGCAGGGCTGCATCGGCGCCGGCCGCTTGCGCGATGTCGAGCGCGCGCTCGGTTTCAACCGCCGCATCCGCGATCGAACCCGCCTTGACGAGGCTGATCGCGCTGTCGACGCAGGCCTGAAACTCGGTGTTCGCGGGAAGGCAGAGCTCAAATCCCGCTGCCGACATCCTGTCCTGGTAGAAGCCGGAGACCAGCGTGCCTTGGGTGGCGAGAACAGCAACCCGGCCCTGATCCAGGCTGCGACGCGTCTCCGTCACCACAGCATCTCCGATATGGATGATTTCCGCGCGCGAATTCGCCGCCAGTTGGCCGTACCAATGGTGGGCGGTGTTGCACGGCATCGCGATGCGGGCGACGCCGAGCGCATTGAGCGTCGCGACCGCGGCTTTCAAAGGCGCCAGCGGCCCGTCATGGCCGGCAAGGATCGCTTCGGTCCTGTCGGGCAGCTGCGGGACACTGAGGATCACGGCAGGCACATGTTCGTTGTCTCTGAGCGCCTGGGTCATCCGGGTCAGCTTGAAGTAGAAATCAGCCGAAGCAAGCGGCCCGAGACCGCCGATAATGCCGAGCTGGGGACGGATGCTGTCGTCGATCATCTGACGGGCTCGGCTTCGAGCTGGTCCGAGGCGGCGTCAGTCTGCGTCGTCTCCCTGTGGCTGGGAGCGATCATTGCCGTGCTCGCCGCGACGGTGCAGACGCTGGCCAGCGTCATGAACGTGTCGACGGCTGCATCCACCGCGACGAACAGGACGAACGCCGCCTCGAAGGGAAGCTTCAGGTAGCCGCAGACGATGGACATCTGCGACAGGATGAGCAGGCTGCCCATGCCGCCGGTGGTGAGCGCGAGAAGCGCTGAGATGATACCGACGAGCACGAGGTCCGGGACTGCAAGCTGGTGGCCGTAGAGCTGAGCGATGAACAGCGCACCCGAGGTATAGAGCAGTGCCGGGCCTGTCCGCAGCAGTGCCGCCTGTAACGGCACGAGCAGTTCGACGACCACCAGGCTGAACCGCAGGCGCTCGCCCAACAGGTTGATGACCCATGGGAGCGAGGCGACCGAGGAGCGTGTGGTGATGGCCACCATGAGAAGCGGCTGGCAGGTCTTGATCGTCGTCCAGTAGCTGCGTCGCGACCGGATCGCGATAATGGCAAATGCCCCGGCAACGAATGTAAGGCAGGAAAGACCCATCACCAGCAGGTAACCGCCCATTAGCATGAGCGGCTTGGTTCCGGTCGACGCTGTCTGGTCCGCGATCAGGATGAAGGTTGCAAAGGGCAACCCCCAGATGAACCAGTTGGTGAGCACCGTGCAGGCCCGGTAGACCGCGTTGAGCGCCTGGGTCAGGCTCATGGACGAGGGCTGGGGAATCTTCCCCATCGCGAGCCCGAAAAGCAGGCAGAACAGCAGGACCTGAATGGTCTGGCCCGAGGCCAGGGCATTGAAGACGTTGTTCGGCACCAGGTCGAGCAGGATCGAGTGCCCGCCATTGGGATCCCCATTGGAGGCTGGCGGCTGGAACGGGAAGGCGAGATCGGTGGATACGCTGCCTTGCGAATTGATGAACTCGCCAAGCTCGATGCGCGACTGGGGATTCTCGATCTGGCCCGGCTGCAGGATCAGCGACAAGGTGCCACTCACCAGCACGCTCAGGAACGACACGACCAGCACGGCCATACCCACCTTGCCGAGGTAGCGGACCGATTTCGGGTCCTGGACCATCGCCGTGATGGAGAAGATGACCGACGAGACCAAATAGGGCAGGACGACCATCTTGAGGAAATTCAGGTAGAGCTGTGCGACAGGGCTGATCGCATGGGCAAAATCTGGATAGTAGAGGCCGCACAGGATCCCTGCAGCAATCATCGCGATCGTCGTCACGGGTGATCGCAGTATGCGCCTGGCCATCAGGCGCCAATCGAAAGGCAGGGGTCCGGCTAACTCGGAGATTGCCATGTCAGGCTTTGCTCCCCTGGCGATAGCGGGCGATGATCTCGTCCGTGCTGAGAACCTGCTGACCCCGCGCGAGATCGAGATACAGATCGACAAAGGCTGCGAGATGCGGATTGTCCGGCCGCACGCCGACTGCGATCGTATCGACCTTGTCGGTCAGCGTGATGGAGCGCGCTACGACCGTCATCGACGGATCGTCGACCATCAGCTTCTTGATCTCGAAATCATCGCGATAGGCCATGTCGATCGTCCCGTTTCGGATCGCATCGATGATCAGATCCCAGCTTGCCAAGCGGTGGATTTGCGCATGCGGGAAAGTCGTGGCCGCATAAGTGGCGAATGAAGAGCCCTCGATCACGCCAAGATCGCCTGAGAAATCACGGACGATCCCTTCGGGCGGCTTGCCTTGCGCGATACGCGCCAGGTTGAGGCGGTTGGCGATCAGCCCTTGCCGCAGCATGGCGTAGGGGCGCGAATAGATGATCGACCGGCCGCGCTGAAGCGTCCGGCTGAGCTTGCCAATCGCCAGGTCGGCCTGTCCGGAACTGACCTGTTTCACAATATCGTCGAACGTTGCGGCGGATCGGTCGAACACCGGCTCGACGCCAAGCGCCGCGGCGATGCCGTGGGCCAGTTCCATGTCTATGCCATCGTCCCCCGATCCGTCGGCCGGGAAGAACGGATTGGAAGCGAAGGCCGGCATTGCGATGCGCAATGCATCGCCGCTCGCGATAGGTTGAGGGGCGCTCTCCGCCTGCTGTCCCAGAGTGCTGGCTGCCCGGGCTTGTGAAATCAGCAACCCGCCGCTCCCGGCCGCAAGCAGTGTACGACGTGTAACCGACATGCGCGTTCTCAATTAACCCGGGAAAGCTGCAACATGCACAACCGGCGTTAAACAAACGTATATATTACCCTATGTCTTTTTATGTATTGGATAAGCAGCTTAGCGCCACAAAATATCAGCATTGCCTAATATGCAAGGAACGGCGGAAGGATCGCATTACTTCCCGCCCGCCGGTCAGCTGGATTGTCAAAACGTCTCGACCCAGGGCCGCAACTCAAGCTCCGAGCTCCAGGCGCTGCGATGCTGGCGATGGGTTGTGAGATAGGCCTCGGCGATGGCATCCGGCGACAGGCGGCGGTCCGGCCGGTCGGGATCGGCTGCCTGTCCGGGCGGCTCGATCTGGCCGTCGATGATGAAGTGGGCGACATGGATGTTCTTCGGGGCGAGTTCGCGGGCCATGGACTGCGCCAGGCCGCGCAGGCCGAATTTCGGCATGGCAAAGCCGCCCGAGCCGGGAAAGCCCTTCACACTGGCGGTGGCGCCGGTGAACAGGATCGAACCGGATCCCCGGACAAGCAGCCGGCGCGCCGCCTGCTGGCCGACCAGGAAGCCGCCATAGGCGCCGACCAGCAATGCCTGTTTGACCGCTTCCGCATCGAGCTCGGCGATCGGGCCGCGTGTGCGTGCGCTGGCGTTGAACACCACGAGCGCCAGCGGGCCGGCCTTGTCGGCGGTGTCGAACAGCCTGGCGACGGACGCAGCGTCGGCGACATCCGTCTCAACGGCCAGCGCACCGGTCTCATCGACCAGAGCGCCCAGCTTCTCGACGTTGCGGGCGG
Organism: Mesorhizobium sp. M0239; assembly: GCF_040321815.1. NCBI lineage: Bacteria > Pseudomonadati > Pseudomonadota > Alphaproteobacteria > Hyphomicrobiales > Phyllobacteriaceae > Mesorhizobium > Mesorhizobium sp. M0239. The sequence goes on along the minus strand of NZ_JAMYSG010000001.1, from coordinate 149,266 downwards.
CCAGAACCACGCGAAAGCCTTCCCGGGTGAGAAGGCGCGCAAGCGCGGCGCTCAGACCAGCGCCTGCGCCTGCAATAACGGCCACATCTGATGTCATGATTTTTCTCTCCTTGCGGATTTCGGCGGAAGCGTTTTGCTAGATCGAGCAAGGTCGCGCCTTCGCGCATGATAGGCAAGAGGTGGCGTTGCCGCTGTGTTGAGCCCAAACGACCGCGGAACCGGCGTTGCGCAGTCCAGTGTCGCCCGTGGCGCTACGAGGATAGGTCCGCCTCAGCACCGCGACCCCCGACAGGGGCAAGGCTTGGACCTTGCTCACCAACCGGATCCATCCGACACGTCATTTCGACAGTGGAATCGTTTTGCCTCGTCAAGCGGTCGGCGGCCTCATTAATGGGGACTGGAGCATGGTCCCGAAAAGTGGGAAACGGTTTTCGGAAAAGATCATGTTCGATAGGGAAACGATTATGGAACCAATCTGGGCCGTCGGCCTGATGACCGGCACGGTGCTGGACGGCAACATCGACGTCGCGCTGATCAAGACCGACGGCGAACGTATCGAGGATTTCGGCACCTACCGGCTGATGCCCTATCCTCCGTCGATCCGCTCCCTGCTGGAAGAGACGCTGACGGAGGCGCGGGCGTGGAACTTTGTCGGGCCGGAGCCGGCGATCTTCCGCACCGCGGAGGAAGCCCTGACGCGCGCGCAGTCGGCAGCCGTCAAGGAATTGGTCGAAGGCTATGGCATGACGATGGCCGATATCGGCGTCGTCGGTTTTCACGGCCAGACCGTTCTGCATCGCGCGCCGCAGGTTGGACGGCTGGGCCAGACAAGGCAACTCGGCGACGGTGAGCTGATGCATGCCATATTGGGTACCAAGGTCGCTTACGATTTCCGCTCGGCCGATATGCGCGCCGGGGGACAAGGCGCGCCGCTGGCCGCGGTCTATCACACTGCGCTGATGCGCGGCGCCGGCGCCAATGGCGAGGTGGCCGTACTCAATCTCGGCGGCGTCGCCAACATCACCTGGTGGGATGGCGCCGACAATGTCGTCGCCTTCGACACCGGACCCGCCAACGCGCCGCTGAACGATTTCATCAAGTCGAAGGGGCTCGGCGAGATGGACCGCGACGGCGCGCTTGGCCGTGCGGGTAAGGTGGACGAGGCCCGGCTGGCCAAGCTGCTGCAGCACCCCTATCTCACCAAGCCCTATCCCAAATCGCTGGACCGTTTCGACTTCGGCGCCGCCATGGCGGACGGGCTGGATGCGGAGGATGGCGCGGCACTGCTCACCGCCTTCACCGCAGCAGCCGTCGGCAAGGCACTAGACCTCTTACCAAGCCGTCCGAAAAAACTGGTGGTCAGCGGCGGCGGCCGCCATAACCCGACCATGATGGCAATGCTGGCCAGCCGCGCCGGCGTCGAGGTGGTGCTGGCGGAAAGCCTCGGTTGGAGCGGCGATGCGGTCGAGGCGGAGTGTTTTGCCTTCCTCGCGGTTCGCGTGTTGCGCGGCCTGCCGATCAGTTTCCCGAGCACCACCGGCGCGCCGCAGCCGATGCGTGGCGGAAAACTCGCCGGCTAGACTCTTGCTTTGACGCAATTCCGGACGCAAAACCGCTTCACACTTTTCCTGGAATTGCTCAACCGCCAACCAGTTCCTTCTGCAGGAAGATGCGGCTGCGGCCGACAGGGAAATCGGCCAGCGAGCCGAAGGGCCGATAGCCCTGGCGCTGATAGACCTTGGCGGCGTTCGGATTGAAGGTATCGATCCAGGCATTGTTGCAGCCGCGCGCCACCGCTTCCTGTTCGGCCGCGTCCAGCATTGTGCCGGCCATGTGCTGGCCGCGCAGCCGCTCATCGACCCAGAGCCATTGCACATAGAGCCAGCCCCAGGCCGTGTAACCGGAAATGCCGGCGACGACCGCGCCATCCTCGTCGCGCACAAACACCACAAGCGCCTTCCTTTCGGATGCGCCGACATCGCCGTCGTTGAACGCCGTCAACCTTTCGCCGAGAAAGGCGAGTTCTTCCGGCGAGGGATTTGCCGTCGTTTCAATGGTCGTATTCATCGCTTTTCCGAGATGGGTTGCGTATCGGTATCGCCGCCATTGCGAAATTCGGATGCGGCAATGCCGTAGCGCTTGAGCTTGTCGTAAAAGGTCTTGCGCGGCACGCCGAGGGCGTCGATGGCGCCGCGCACGTCGCCGCCATGGTCGCGCAGCGCGTCACGGATGAGCTGCGCTTCGTATTGGCCGACCCGTTCGGGCAATGCTGCCGCAGGCTCCGGCGCGTGCGCGGAGACCGTCCTCACCTCATCGTCCGGACCGAGACCGAGCGCGACGCGATCGGCGAAATGGGCGAGCTCGCGGACATTGCCCGGCCAGTCATGCGACTGGAGATGATCGCTGACGGCTGCATTCATCTTGGCGACGGGCCGGCCGAACCGTTCCGCCGCCTTGCCGAGGAAATGCCCAAACAGCATCGGGATATCGCCGCGCCGTTCGCGCAGCGGCGGTATGCGCAGCGTCACCACGTTGAGGCGAAAATACAGATCCTCGCGAAAATCACCGCGCTGGTCCGACCGCCCGAGATCGACCTTGGTCGCCGCAACGACCCTGAGATCGATGCGCCTGATATCGTTCGAGCCAAGCGGGGTGAGGCTGCGCGTTTCGAGCACCCGCAGCAGCTTGACCTGGAGCGCCGGGGGCATGGATTCGATCTCGTCGAGAAACAGCGTGCCGCCACTGGAATGCTCGATGCTGCCGATCCGCCGCCGCTGCGCGCCGGTGAACGCGCCCGCCTCATGGCCAAACAACTCGCTCTCGATGACCGTCTCCGGTAGGGCGCCGCAGTTCAGTGCCACGAAGGGTTTTGAGCGCCGCCGCCCCCACCTGTGCAGCAGGTCAGCCACCACTTCCTTGCCGGTTCCCGTTTCTCCCTCGACCAGCACGTCGACATCCATGTCGGCGATCTGACGCAAGGTCTCGCGCAGCCGCTTGATGGCAGGAGCCTCGCCGATCAGCGGCAGGCCGTCAGTGGCGAGCGCCGCGGCTTCGCGCAGCCGCCGGTTCTCCATCACCAGTCGTCGCTTCTCCGATGCCCGTTTCAGCGCCTCGACAAGGCGGTCGCCGGCAAAGGGTTTCGGGATGAAATCGTAGACACCATCCTTGAGCGCGGCCACTGCGAGATCGACGTCGCCATGGCCGGTGACCAGGATCACGGGTATGTCCGGGTCGATCGCCTTGATGCGATCGAACAGCTGCAGCCCGTTCATGCCCGGCATGCGGATGTCGCTGACCACCACGCCTTCAAAGGTCCTGTCGACAACGGCAAGCGCTGCCTCGGCGGCGTCGCGCGCGACCACAGTGAAGCCGGCAAGCTCGAGCAATTGCGTTGTGGCGTGAAGGAGGTCCGCATCGTCGTCGACGAGCGCCACCAACCCTGATCCCTCAATCATTCAATTCGCCTCAAGTCGACGGTAAAAGATGTGCCGGTGCCATTGCTGGGATCGAGCCGCAGCGTGCCGCCCAATTCCTGGGCAATCTCCAGCGAGATCACCAGCCCGAGACCAAGCCCCTTCTCCTTGGTGGTCTGGAACGGCATGAACAGATTGCCGGCTGCTTCCGGGCCGAGACCTGGGCCATTGTCGCGCACCGAAATCAGCACCCTGTCGTCGTGCTCGGCGAGTTGGATCTCGATGCGGGGATCAGACTGGTCCTTCATCGCGTCGAGCGCATTCTGCAAAAGGTTGACGAGTATCTGCTCCAGCCGGATGCGGCTGGCCAGGACCACCGGCGAGGCATTGCCGCGCGGCTTGACGATGGTCACGCCGGAATCACGGATGCGGCCCGACAGCAGCGACAGCGCGCCATCAATTGCCTCGCGCACCGGCAGCGGCGAAGCGGCAACCCCGGGTCGACGGGCGAAAGTGCGCAAGGTGCCGGTGATCGCGCCGATGCGCTCGGTCATCGACACGATCGACGTCAGATTGCCGCTGGCCGGTTCGGTTTTGCCGGTTTCGAGAAAGCGGCCCGCATTCTCGGCATAGGTGCGGATAGCGGCGACCGGCTGGTTGATCTCGTGCGCCACGCCGGCGGCGATTTGGCCGAGGATGGAAAGCCGGTTGGCCTGGGCGAGGTCGTCGCGCAGCCGGCGCACCTTGGCTTCGGCATTCTCGCGCTCGGCGATTTCACCGGCAAGTGCGGTGTTGGAGCGGGTCAGCTCGGCCGTTCGCGTGCTGACTCGGCTCTCCAGCTCGGCATTCATACGCGCCAGCGCCTCCTGCCTCAGCCTGCGCGTTCGCCGGCGCCGGGTCAGCACGTAGGCAAGCAAGCCCATCAGCAGAAGCCCAAGCAGCGTGGTCAGGCGCGCCGTGTTGGCGGCCGATGAAAGAGCAGCGTCGGCGGGAGTGAGCAGCCAGAGACGCCAGCCAGGAACAGCACCAGGCAAATCCTGCACCACCTCGACGAACTGGCGCGGTTTTCCCGCGTTGTCGATCGTCGCCAGGCCGTCACCCGCGCCGCGCCGGATCGGCAGCGGCTCGAAGCCTGCATCGGCCAACTGGAGCTGCTCGTGGGCTGCGGCGGTGTCCTCGGCCGACAGTGGTGCCAGCGCACGGAACCGCCAGTCGGGCTGGCTGGTAGCCAGCACCACGCCGCGTTCATCAGTGATGAACACAAGCAAACCGCTGGAACGCCAATTGGCTTCGACGCCGTCGAGTTCGACCTTCAGCACCGCAACGCCAAGCGGCTTGCCGCCATCGTCGACGCGGCTGGCAAGGTACAGCCCCGGTCTGCCGCTGATTGTGCCGAGGCCATATTGGCTGGCAGCACCCTTGCTCATCGCTTCCTGGAAATAGTGCCGAAAATTGTAATCGATGCCGACAAAGCTCGCCGGTTCGTCGGCATTGCTGGCTGATATGGCGATGCCTGCCGTATCGATGATGTAGATGGCGGATGCCGAGGCATCGCCGGCAATCGACTTGAGCTTGTCGTTGAGGGCCTTTTCTTTCATTTTTCCGGCCCGGCGCAGAGCGCCGCGCACCGCATCGTCTCTGGCCAACACCAGTGGAACCAGGCGCTGCTTTTCGATTTCGCCGGTCAGGGTTCCCGCCGCCAGCGGCAGTGCGGCGAGTGCCGTCTCGCGCAGATTATCGGCCGCCTGGCCGGAGGCGATGCGCCCGGCAATGGCGATCGCGCCGGCCAGAAAGGCAAGAGCGACGACCACGGCAACCCAGCGGCCATCGCGCAGCCGCGCCACCGCCTCGCGCAGCAATTCACGGCCGGCAAATCCAGGGAATCCGCTATCGGTGGCTGCTTGCGGCGACGCCCTCTCCCCTTTGCTCGCGGCTTTCGGCCAGTGTAATGCGAAAATCCGCCCAGGCAAACACTGCCTGTGCGGAAATCCGCACAGGCTTTGCCCGCATGACGTCAGACAAAGGCGGAAATCCCGTGGTTCCGGCCTTTCCGCGAACTGGCACAACGCTTGCAAAACTCCCTGGCAGCGGCGTGCGACCGGAGCGCCGCGATGGGAGAAGTCACGCAGGGCGCTCCGCCCCATCCGGCCAGGGAGAGTTCGATGCACATCGCAGACCAATCAGGCGCGCTTGCCGCGCAGCGCAAGCCTTTCTATGCCCAACTCTACGTGCAGGTGCTCGTCGCGATCACGGTCGGCATCCTGCTCGGCCATTTCTATCCGTCGGTCGGCGAGAGCATGAAGCCGCTCGGCGACGCCTTCATCAAGCTGGTCAAGATGATCATCGCCCCGGTCATTTTCCTGACCGTGACGACGGGCATTGCCGGCATGAGCGACCTGCAGAAGGTCGGACGTGTCGCCGGCAAGGCGATGCTCTATTTTCTCACCTTTTCGACGCTGGCTCTGATCATCGGCCTTGTCGTCGCCAATGTCGTGCAGCCGGGCGCCGGCTTCAACATCGACCCGGCGACGCTCGACGCCTCGACCATCAGCACTTACGCCGCCAAGGCGCACGACCAGTCGGTCACCGGCTTCCTGATGAACATCATCCCGTCGACCATCGTCGGCGCCTTCGCCGATGGCGACATCCTGCAGGTGCTGTTCTTCTCGGTGCTGTTCGGCATCGCGCTGGCGTTGGTCGGCGACAAGGGCACGCCCGTGCTCAATTTCCTGCAGGCGCTGACGACACCGATCTTCAAGCTGGTCAGCGTGCTGATGAAGGCCGCCCCCATCGGTGCCTTCGGCGCCATGGCCTTCACCATCGGCAAATACGGCATCGGCGCGGTCATCAACCTCGCCATGCTGGTCGGCACCTTCTACGTGACGTCGTTCCTGTTCGTGTTCGTCGTGCTTGGCGCGGTCTGCCGCTACAACGGGTTCTCCATCCTGTCGCTGATCCGCTACATCAAGGAAGAGCTGCTTTTGGTGCTGGGCACCTCCTCGTCGGAGGCCGCCCTGCCCTCGCTGATGGAAAAGATGGAGAAGGCCGGCGCCAAGCGCTCGGTGGTCGGCCTGGTCATCCCAACCGGCTATTCCTTCAACCTTGATGGCACCAACATCTACATGACCTTGGCGGCGCTGTTCATCGCACAGGCGACCAACATCCACCTGTCGATGGGTGACCAGATCCTGCTGCTGCTGGTGGCCATGCTTTCCTCCAAGGGCGCCGCCGGCATCACCGGGGCCGGCTTCATCACCCTTGCGGCGACGCTTTCGGTGGTTCCGGCCGTGCCGGTCGCTGGCATGGCGCTGATCCTCGGCGTCGACCGCTTCATGTCGGAGTGCCGGGCGTTGACCAACTTCGTCGGCAATGCTGTCGCCACGCTGGTGGTGGCGCGCTGGGAAGGCGAACTCGACGAGGCCAAGCTGGCGAGGGCGCTGGCGGGCACGGCCGACGATAGCCTGCCGGCGGACGTTGTTCCCGCCGAGTAATGACGCGCGGTCAATGCGTAAAAGGCCGGAGGCGTGCTGCCTCTGGCCTTTGTCATGCAGGTCGCAACGTCAGACCGTGCCGGTCTTGCTCAGCGGTGTCCGGAAACGTGCTTGGGCCAACAGGCATGCGGGCTGCCAAAGTGCCGCCGTCGTCGAACAGCACAAGGCTGGCGGCGCCGACGAGCCCGGCATGGCGGCCGAGCTGGGCCTGAACGACCGGCACGTCGCGATAGGCGCGCATGGCCCGTTGCCTGATGGTCGCCTCGATGGTCGGCAGCATCAGGTCGAGCCCATTGGCGATGCCGCCGCCAACGACCAGCACATCGGGCGAATAGAGATGCAGGAGATTGGTGAAGCCAACACCCAGCCAGCGCGCTTCCTCCTCCAGCAAGGCCGAGGCAAGAGCGTCCTGCAGCCGTGCCGCCTCGACGACATGGCGGCCGGTTACCTCCGCGTCCGCTGACAAGCGTCGCAAGGTAGAGCCGTCTCCGGCTGCCGTGGCGGCGCTGGCGCGGCGGCCAAGTGCCGTTCCCGAGGCGATGGCCTCGAAGCAGCCAACGACACCGCATACGCAGCGCTCGCCTTCATTGGTGATGGTCATGTGACCGATCTCGGCGGCAAGGCCACGGCGGCCATGCAGGATGCGGCCGTCGACGACGACACCACCGCCAATGCCGGTGGAAACCGTGACGAAGACCAGCGAGCCCGCACCATGGCCGGCACCGAAACGCCATTCGCCGAGCGCCGCGGCATTGGCGTCGTTCTCCAGCCGCACCGGCAGGCCGAGCCGCCGCTCGAGGATGTCGGCAAGCGGCACGTCCAGCCAGCCGGCGAGTGTCGGCGGGCCGACGGCGATGCCGGCCAGCGGATCGAGCGGTCCCGGCGCACCGACGCCGACGCCGACGATCGAGAGTGCCGGCGCCTCGGCGTGGACTGTCGCCGCCAACGCCTCGATCTGGCCGATCACCACATCGGGACCGGCCTGCGCCTGCGTCGGCACCGCCGCGAATGCCAGGATCTTGCCGTCGCGGTCGACCAGGGCGACACGAAGCTCCGTCCCGCCAAGATCGATCGCAAGGGCGGCTTCTGATGTCATGCCGCGACCTTCAAGCCGTGCAGCCAGCCGATGCGGCCGGCGAGGTCCTTGTCACCGAAGGCGAGCGAACCGAGAACCACGGTTTCAGCCCCGGCGGCACGCAGCGACGGCACGGTCTCGTGGCGGATGCCGCCATCGGCCGCCAGAACCACCTGTGCCTCACGGCCGGCCTTTCTCAGGATGGCGCGGGCAGCGCCCAGCCTGTCGCAGGCCTTGTCCGACAGGCTCTGTCCCTTGACGCCGATTGCGGTTCCAAGAAGCGTCACGAAGGCGACTTCCGGGGCAAAGGCCGTCACCGCTTCCACAGGCGTCTCCAGCCTGAGTACGACGCCGGCCTCGGCGCCGAGCTCCCGCGCCAGCCGCACGGCGCGCAATCCGGCCTCGCCATTCTCGGCATGGACGCTGATCATGTCGGCGCCGGCCTCGATGAACTGGCGCGTCTGCGCCTCGACGATTGCTTCATCGACCATCAGATGGACGTGGATGGGTTTCGCCGTCAGCCCGGCGATGCGGGCGACAAGATCGGGAAAGAACAGGAAGGACGGGGCGAAGTGGCCGTCCGCCACATCGATATGATGAAGATCGACATAGGGCTCGATGCGCTTCAAGTCGTTTTCGAAATTGGCGAGGTTGGCCGACCACAGCGAGAATTCGGCGATCATCCGATCGCGTGGCAATGCGGCGATGGCGGCCGGGCCTGAGAGAGGTTTCGAGATCATGACTGGTCCTGGTTGTTGAAATTTATGTCGAGAAAGTCCGCGATGGCGGCGCGAATTTCGGCGAAATGGCGCTCCTTGTCGGTGGCCTTCGGCCTCACCTCGGCAAAGGTCGCATTGGGGATGGCGTCGGCGAGGCTGCGGGCGGCGGCCAGCGGATGGACCAGATCGATGCCGCTGCCGATGACGAGCGTAGGGAACGCAAGGCTAGCGGCCGCTGCCCGCGTCACGCCAGGTCCATCCTCTGCGATCGCCTGCATCACCTCGGCGAAGACGGGCGCGTCTTCGCGCGCGAAGAAGCCGAGCAGGGAAGCAAGATTGTCCGGCGCTTCGGTGCGAAAGCGGGCGGCCGTCGCGGACGCCGCGAAGATATCTCGCGCCTCCGATAAAGGACGGCTGAGGATGAGCTCCGCCACTTCCACGTAAGGGCGCATGTTTTGCGGTGCCGCGTCGAAAGCCCAGGCAGGGCGAACAAGCACCAAACCCAGGACGCGGTCAGGGTGGCGGGCGGCAAGCTGCAAGGCAATGGCCGCACCCATCGAAATGCCGCCGGCGACGAAACGGTCGAGGCCGGCCGCATCTGCGGCGGCCAGCACATCATCGGCGAACATCGCGATCGAAAAAGGGCGCTTGCTACCGGCGCCGGAACCGCCCTGCGCGCGGCATTCGACGGTCAGCCGGCGGTATGACGGGCTGTCGGGATAGTTCTGCGCGACCTGCGCTGCGTCACCGCCGAGGCCATGCTGGAAGACGACGGGAAGTCTGCCCTGCCCTGTGTCGAAGACACGAAGCGCTGCATCGTCGCGGAGCAGGATCGTCGGGGCGGCGCCCATCAGAGGAGCCTTCGTAGAAAGGCGGCGACATCGGGGGCTTCGTCGGCGGACAGCCCGTGGGTGACGAGCGATCCCTCGAAGCCGACTGCCTTCAGCCGCGCGCCGAAATCCGGGAAATCGACGATGCCTTGCCCTGATGGGGCAAAGCGGCCGTCACTATAGCGGTCCTTGGCGTGCGCCATGGCGATGTGGCCTGCGGCCTCGTCGATCGCGGCGGCAACGATGGCGCGCGCCTCGCCGGGCGTGGCGTGTTCGAACAGGTTTGCCGGATCGAGCACGATCTTCAGATGCTTCGATCCCATCTCGGCGATCAGCCGGGTCGCATCCCTGGCCGAGGTGACGATGTTGGCCTGCTCAGGCTCGATGCCGAGATCGACATTGGCACCTTCGGCCAACGCCAGCGCCTTCGCCATCTCGGCGGCCATGTCGGACCAGGCGGCCGGATCGGCATTGTCGGGATGATAGGCCCACTGATCGGCGGCGTTGCGCGAGCCGGTGCAGAGCGTGACCAGCGGGATGCCGAGGGCAGCAGCAGCCTCGATGACTACGGCGAGACGCCGAAGGCCATCGTCGCGCACGGCTTTGTCGGGATGCGCCATGTTGTAGGTGCCCGAAAGTGCTGCAAGTGAGACACCGCTCGATTGCGCTGCGGTGCGGATGGAGGCGATGGCGTCCGCCGGCACAGCATCCGGCATCGACGGCAGGCCGGCACAGGCCAGATTGAGCTGCGTCGTCTCGTATCCCGACTGCTTCACCGCAGCCAGCACGGCGGCCGGGTCGGTGCCGGCAAAGGTCTTGGCGAAAATGCCGAGACGCATCACACCGCCCCCGAAACCGAGGCGAGTTCGACTCGCTCGCCTGATACCACCGAACGCGCGATGGCGACCATGGCGCGGATCGAGCCGATGCCGTCCTCGACATTGGCGCCGCGCATCGGCGCGCCGTTCAGCACCGTGTCGGCAAGACCTTCCAGCTGGCGGCGGAAGAAATGGCCATCGGCGCCGAGCGGCCGGCGCGATGTCGCGTCCTTCTCATGAAAAATGTCGACCTCGCTGGCGCGGAAATACCAAGGGTTGAATGTCCTGGCGATAACGGAGCCGTTCTCGCCATAGAGCTGAAAACCTTCGTGCCAGTCCATGCGCACGGCAACCGTCAGGTCGAGATGGCCGAGCGCGCCGCTGGCGAACTCGGTCTCGACGAACCAGCAATAGGCGCCGAAACGCTCGTTGAGGCGCGCGCGGACCGCAAGGATTTCGCCACACAGGAAACGCGCCGTGTCGACGAGATGCGAGCCATGCGCCAGCATGAAATATTGCCTGAGATCAGCCTTGGGATTTCCCGCTGGCTTCCTGGCTAGCCTGCTGGTGACGGGCAGCGGCTGCACGGCATCGGTGTTGGTGTAGCGATGGGTGGAATCGCAGTACCAGGCCTTCAGCGCAAGCACTTCGCCGATCTCGTCGCGAACGAAGTCGCGCGCCGCCTCCAGTGCCGGATCGAAGCGCTTCATGTGCCCGACCTGCAGGATCTTGCCCGAGCGCCTGACCGCTTCGGCCAGCGCCTCGCCTTCCTCGACGGAGGTGCCGATCGGCTTCTCGCACAGCACATGCTTGCCGGCATCGAGCGCCTTGATCGACATCGGCACGTGATAGGCGTCCGAGGTGGCGACGATCACGGCTTCGAGTTCGGGATCGGCGAGCATCGCATCATAGTCGGCGTACATCTTCTGCGGCTCGTAGGTGGCGCCCATGCGGGCGAGCAGATCAGGTGCCGCGTCGCAGATGGCGTAGAGATCGGCATTGGCGGCCTTCGTGCAGGATTGGAGATGCGCGAACTGCGCGATGGGGCCGCAGCCGAGCACGCCGACCCTGAGGCGTCTGTCCTGTTTCTTGATCATCGTCTCGTTCTTCAGGCGCCGTAGGAGCGCATCGTCTGGCGGTTGGTCTTGACCGCGCCGGCGGGATCGGCGGCGGCCGTTTCGGATTCCTCCTCCAGCACCAGCCAGCCGTTGAAGCGCGGTGCGGTGCCGGCGATCTCGATGGCCGCCGGGGTGTCGCAGACGCCCTTGCCGAGCATGGCCCAGGTACCGTTGGCATCGACGTCCTTCAGGTGGATGTAGCGGATGCGGTCGCGGTGGGTGCGCAGCGTGTCGGCCATGTCCTTGTGGCCGCGCAGGATATGGCCGGTATCCGGCACCCAACCGACCAGATCGGGATCGAGCAAGGCAAAGATCGTGTCGTAGTCGGCCCGGTCGAACAGCAGCGTGTTGTGGTGCGAGCTTGGATGCACCGCGACGTGGACGCCGGTCTTGCGGCCAAGCTCGCCAGCCTCGTTGTAGACCTCTGCGGCGATGGCGAATTTGTCGTCGCGCGGACCGTCGGAGACCACCGTCGCAGAGCCCATCGACACGAGCGCGCCAGGGAAGGCGGCGGCGAAGTCGATCCAGCGTTTGGCGGTCTCGAGATCGGCGCCGATCTTCTCCTTCAGCGTGAAACCGCTCTTCGAGCCGAAGGCGAAGGAAACCAGCGTCAGGCCGGACGCCTTCAGCGCGGTGGCGAACTCCTCCGGCTTGTCGCCATAATGTCCGATCATGGTGTCGGTGATCTCGATGCCGGCATAGCCACCGTCAGAGATCGCCTTCAGCAGATCGTCGGGGCCGCCGGTAAACCGGTCTCCCAGCATTTCCCAGGTGAAGGTCTGGCAGCCGACTTTGAGCTCTTTCACGTTCATCCTTTCATTCCTTGATACCGCTTATTACTTGCTGCCACTCTGCGTCGCCGTCGGATGGACATCCTACTTGACCGAGCCCGCGGTCATGCCGGCGAGGAAGTACCTCTGGGCAACGAGGTAGATGAGCAAAAGCGGTAGCGAGCCGAGCACGCTCATCGCCATCATCTGGTTCCATTCGAAGGCATGCTGCCCCATCAACAGCTGGATGCCGATCGGGACGGTGCGCATGGACGTCGACTTCGTCAGTGTCAGCGCAAAGAGAAATTCGTTCCAGCACAACAGGAAGGTGTAGACCGACGTCGCCACGATGCCAGGCAGTGAAATCGGGACGATCACCCGCCAAAGCGCTGTCCAACTGGTGCCGCCATCGACGGCTACGGCTTCATCGAGATCGCGGGGCAAGGTGTTCAGATACCCCGTCATCAGCAGGATCGCGTAGGGCAGCGTAAACACCAGATAAGTCAGGATCAGTGCGACATAGGTGTCGAAGATGCCGTATGAGACGACGAGCCCGAAGAAGGGGATCAAAAGTGTGATCGGCGGAATCGTCTGCGTGCTGATGATGATTGTGTTGAGGCTGCCCTTGCCGCGGAAGTTGAAGCGGCTGAACCCGTAGGCCGCCAGCAGGGCGATCAGCACCGTCAGCACAGTCACCGCTCCCGCCACGAAATAGCTGTTGAAGAAGAAGCGCAGCTTTACCGGGTCGCCAAGGATGGCTGCATACGCTTCCAGCGTAAACGCCTTTGGCAGGATGGTTGGTGGCAGGGCAAAGATTTCGGTATTCGATTTGAACGAGCTGCTCAGCATCCAGTAGATCGGAAAGGCCGCGAAAAAGAGCCCCGCTGCAAGCGCTACATGGAGCGCGACGGTGATCAGCCTGTCTTTCGTATGCCTTTTCCTCATGATGACTACCGAGCCTTTTGATAGCGAATATAGAACAGCGTCAGGCCGAGAGAGATCAACAAGATGACCACAGCGCTCGCCGAAGCCTGCGACAGGTTGTAGCTCGAAAACGCCAGCTTGTAGGTGTAGGTGCTGAGGACCTCGGTCGAGTAGATCGGGCCACCGCCCGTCGTTATCCAGATTAACGGGAAGACCTGCATGGTCCAGATGAAGTCGAGCAGCGAGATGCTGATGATGATCGGCATCAGCTGCGGGATGGTGATGAAGATCAGCTTCTGGTAGGCTTTCGCCCCGTCGATATCGGCGGCCTCGTAGAAATCCTTGGGAATGCCCTGCAAACCCGCGAGCAGGCTGACCATGAAGAGCGGATAGCCCGCCCAGATATTGGCGAAGGTGACGGCGTGCAGCGCGGTCTCAGGCGAGGAAAACCATTCGACCTTGGAACCGATGATGCCGATTTGCATGAGTATGCTGTTCACGACACCGTTCGGCTCAAGCAGCAGGCGCCAGATCACGGCGATAATCACCGCGGTGAACAGCCAGGGCAATATGTAGAGCACGCGCAGAATATTGCGCAGCGTCGGATTGATGCGGTCGCTGTTCAGCATAAGCGCGAAAACCATGCCGATGGTCATGTGGAAAATGACACTCATGCATGTGAAGTAGAGCGTGTGCCACAGCGAAGCCCAGAACACGGGGTCGTCGAAGATCGCCTGGTAGTGTTTCAGTCCGGCAAAGGATGGGTCACGACGCAGCACCGCGCTGTTCTGGAACGAGTAGCCAATCACCGTCACCATCGGCAGCAGCATCAGAAGCCCGATTATGAGCAGCGAGGGCGACAGATAGAGGTAGGGTGCGACCGCTCGTTTAAGCTTATGGTGGGAGCGCTTTTGCCGGGTCATGTGCCAACCTTGGGATACGCCTTCAAGAGAAGGTAAGCTTCAAAAACAGGTCCACTCAAATTGCCGATCCGTTGTTGCCGGGTGGCCTGCCCGAAGTCAGGCCACCCGGTCAAAGATAGCAAACGGGAACAGGCCGATCAGAATTTCGCCATCCAGCCCTTCTGAGCGGCGGCTGCGGCTTGTTCCGGAGATTGCTCGCCGGCGAGCATCTTTTGAGCTTGCACGTCGAACTGGGTCATCAGGTCTTCTGCCACCGGCAGGCCCGTGAACTCATTGGCGAGATAACCGGTCTTGAAGATTTCAAAAGCCTTGCCGAAAGCCTTGTCCGAGGTCACGAAATCGGGCTTGGCGTTGACATTGCCCGGGAAGGCGTTTGCAAGCGACACGAGCTTGGCGTTCACCTTTTCACTCATCACATATTGGACGAGTTTCCAGGCCTCTTCCTGATGTTTCGAGGCAGCAGAGATGCCGATGCCCCAGGAGGCATAGGGAAGGCCGCGCTTGCCGGTATAGTTTTCCACGACCGGGACCGGGATGAGGTCGAAGTTCAGCTTGGGATTGCGCTTGCGGATGAGGTTCACATGCGCGAGCGAGTCGATCATCATCCCGACGCGGTTGTTGACGAACTCCTCGACCTTTTCCTGCTCGGTCTTGGTGGCGATGCCGGGCGAGATGGTGCCGGCGTCGTTGAGAGATTTGACGAAGGTGAGCATATCCACCACCGGTTTGCCCTCAAGGTCCGGCTTGCCGTTCGCCATCATCGACTGACCCGAAGCCCAAACCCACGACATCATGTCGTTCTGGACGCCGGATGGCGTTTGCAGCGAGAGGGGCAGCACCCAGCCATACTGGTTCTTGTCGGCGATCGTCATTTTCTTGGCGGCTTCGAGAAACTCCGCACGGCTCGACGGCAGCTTGGTCACGCCTGCCTGGGCAGCAAGGTCCAAATTCACGAAGACCGGATAGACGAAGGAAGCCACGGGAAACATCACCGCCTTGCCGTCCACCTTGATGATGTCCGCGACCTGGCTCTTATCGAAAGCGCTCGCATCCATCATCGGATTCATGTCGGCGAGTGCGCTCTGCGCATTCAGATTGTTCACCCAGGCACCGTCGAGACCGACGACGTCGCTGAGCGTTCCGGTTGCAGCACCAACCGAGATCTGGTCTCGCGTGGTCGCGTAGGGGCCGCTGACCAGCGTCACTTTGATTCCGGGATTTGCGGCCTCGAAGTCATCCATGATTGCCCTGAGCGAGCCAGCCGGCAATTCGGGCTCCCACCATTGGGTGAATTCCAGCGTCGTATCCGCCATGGCGCCGGTTGCGCCAAGCAACCATGCGGCTGCGGCTATTTTCAGCATCGCGGGTTTTATACGAAACGTCATCTTCTCCTCCTTCTTTATATTCGACCGCACAATGCGGCCGATCGTCTGGTTATTCACAAGTCTTCTTATGCAGGTGCCTCACCCTCACCCGCGGGTCTTATCGCTGATATTCAGATTGCCAGATGCGTCTCGGGATCGAAGAAATGGAGCTTGGTATCATCCAGGGCCAACCTGATTTCCGAGCCGGAGCGGACTGTGCTGACCGGTTCGAATTTCGCCACCGCATTCGACGCCAGGCCGAAATCCTGCACCGCGTCGGGGTCGCCGGAGTCCACCCGGACCGCGTCGATGTCGAGATGGACGATTTGTTCGGATCCAAGTTCTTCGATCGAGGTCACCTTTGCCGGTATCGTCTGATACTTGCGGCCGGATTCGAGGCTGCTGTCATAGAGATCCTCCGGTCGTATCCCGAACACGACCTTGCGCCCCGCATACGACCTCAAGTCCGGCCTGCGGACGAAGGCTGCATCCTGCAGCCGGATGGCTAAGGCGCCGGACATCAGTTCGTCGCCCGTCAGGGTCGCCTCGAAAAGGTTCATTGAAGGAGACCCGATGAAGCCGGCAACGAAGGCGTTCACCGGCGATTCATAGAGCCTCTTGGGTGTGTCGACCTGCTGCAGCACGCCGCCTTTCAACACCGCGACCCGGTCGCCCATCGTCATGGCTTCGGTTTGGTCGTGGGTCACATATATGGTCGTTACGCCGAGCTGCTTTTGCAAACTGGTGATTTCGGCGCGCATTTGAACGCGCAGTTTCGCGTCCAGATTGGAAAGGGGTTCGTCCATGAGAAAGGCTGCCGGCTCGCGCACCATGGCGCGGCCCATGGCAACCCTTTGACGCTGTCCGCCTGAAAGGTTCGCGGGCTTGCTGTCCAGCAGAGACGTCAGTTGAAGGGTTTTGGCGATCTCGTCCACGCGCTTTTTGCGCTCGGCCTTCGGCTTGCCCGCCAGCCGCATCGAAAAGCCGATGTTTTCGAACACCGTCATATGCGGGTAGAGGGCGTAGCTCTGGAAGACCATCGCGATGTCGCGGTCCTTGGGCGGCATGTCGACAACGTCGACTCCGCCGATCCGAAGGCTGCCGCTGGTGACGTCCTCCAATCCCGCGATCATCCGCAGCGCGGTGGATTTGCCACAGCCGGACGGCCCGACGAGAATCAAAAACTCGCCGTCCTTGACCGACAGGTTCAATTGGTCGATTGCGTGAAAATTGTTCCCGTATGTCTTGCAGATATTCTCAAGAACGACTTCTGCCATATTCCTCCCTCCACAAGTCTAAGCCACTGATTTTTATGATTGTCCTCGGCTTATGTTCACCTGCGAAATATTCCTCGGATAGTTCGGACTAAGTTCCGGTATCGAGCCGCGCATATTTCAGTTCGACTGCCGACGGCGCTTTCGTCGATGCCAGGAGTTCCATGACCTGGTCGTTGGTCGGAAGCGCCTCGCGTCCGCCCCGCCCCGTTATCGAAAGGGCCGCCGCCGCAGCCGCGAATGCGACCCGGCCTGCGGTGTCGGCCCCGCGCGTCAATGCAAGGGCATAAGCGCCATGAAAGCAGTCACCGGCGCCGGTCGAGTCGACGACGGCAACCCGGTGCGGAGGCAGGTGCCAGAGCCCTGTCTGGTCGCGTCCGCGATAGAAGACGCCCCTGCCGCCATCCGTCAGAACCACGGCGGACCGCGACGGCAACCACAATGCGTCGAGTATCTCGGCCGGCGACCGGCGGCCGGTGGCGGTCCGCGCAAAGCCGAGCGGAAGAATGAGATGGTCGCAGAGCCCGATCAGTCTCTCGGTGGCCGGGCCGTGGCTCCATTCGACATCACCGAGGATCGCAAGGCCGAGATCGCGAGCCCGGGCCACGACATCCAGCGACCCGATCCCGTAACTGTCGACGATCAGGACTGTCGCGCGGCTGAGAACCTCGTCCGGAAAGTCCGGCGCGGTGCCCAGCATCGCTTCGTCGTCATACGCGATGAATCGCTCGCCATCCGAACCGACGGTGATCCGCGAGCGCACCGGGCGCGCGTGCGGGTGGCGCGGCGCGAACGCGGTTTCAACGCCGCTCGCAACGAGATCGCACAACACGGCGTCGTCGGCGGCATTGCCCAGCCATCCGACGAACCCGGCGCTTCCGCCGAGCCGCGCGACGGCGGCAAGTGCCGTCGCGACATTTCCTCCGAAAGCTCGGGCACTTTGCAGAACCTTCCCCTTGCCCGCCGACAACGGCTGATCGACATAGACGATGTCGTCGATCGCAATAGCTCCGAAGCCGAGGATTGAAGGGACGGTGGGCATCGTTCAGGCACCCGCCTTCGCCAAGGCGTCTTGCGCCGAAAGGCCGTCATGGATGACGCCTCGAAAGGCGATCGCTGCCTTTTCCGGATCACCGTGCCCCCAGAGATTGCGGCCCACCACTGCACCGCGCGCACCGGCACGGATGGCGTCCGCCGTCTGCTGAAGGGCGCCGAGCAGCGTGTCGGTCTTCGGACCACCGGCGATCACAACCGGCACCGGGCAGGTCCGAACGGTCTCTCGAAACGACTCGAAATCGCCCGTGTAACCGATCTTGATCACGTCGACGCCGGACTCGTAGCCGATGCGTGCCGCATAGGCGATCTCGTCGGGGGTGAAGACGATTTTCGCCCCGTCGGTGAAATCGCGAGGGTAGATATGCGCCACCACCGGCATGCCGTAACGGGCCGCCGCATTCACCGAATCGGTCAGCCAGCGTATGTATTTGCCCTCGGTCGCGCCGCGCACCGGAATGGCCACGGCCAACGCATCGGCGCCAGCGCGCACCGCATCCTCGGGCGTTGCAATCAGTTCACTGATGCGATCGTCCGGGGTGAAGCAGCCGGCCTGGATCACCAGGCAAGCCTTGCCCGCGTATTGCGGCCACAGATGGCGCGCAGTGCCAGGCTGGATGCTGACGTAGTCGGGTTTGCCCACCATGACGCGGGCAAGCGCGCCCGGCAGGTCGGCGAGACCTCCTTTGCGCACGTCGCCATAGCCGACAAAGTGGTCGACCGCGCCGCCAAAAAGATTCCCCGACGGATGTGAGAAGAGGCGCGCCAGGCGCACCTTGGTTCCGAGGCTCATGAGTCCAAAACTCTCCAATCGATTGATTTCAAAATCCTGGACCCAGTGTTTGCGAAAGAAAAGACAAATGCAATCTTTCGAAAGCTTTCGAATTCGCATATTTTTGGTAGAGTGAACCGAGGCCAGGGGGATTGCTTGGCGGATGGAGGCAAGGACAGGACAATGTTATCAGAGCAGAGACGCCAATCGATCCTGGGTGAAGTGCAACGCAGCGGACAGGTTCGCATCAAGGACCTGTCGGACGATTTTGGCGTGTCGGAAGTCACTGTGCGCTCCGACCTCGAGATACTGGACCGTAAGGGACTGCTGACCAAGACCCGCGGAGGCGCGGTGACCCGAACCACGGATTCGACCACGGCCGCGTTCGCCCGGCGGATGCAAACGAACCTCAATGCAAAGAAACGCATCGCCCGGGCAGCGGTAGAACTGTTCGAGGACAACCAATCGGTCATCTTCGACGGCGGCTCGACATTGATGCAGGTTGCCATGCTGTTACCGCCGCTCAGCAATGTCGTGGTCGCGGCCACGGCGATGAATATCGTGCAGCATCTGATGCATCGGCCCGGGCTCGACGTTCACATGATCGGCGGCCGGGTCTATCCAGACACGGTGAGCACACTGATCACCGATGCCGACACGGCTCTCGGCGGCTTGGTAGCGCATCAGGTCTTTGTTGGAGCGCATGCGATTGATTCGTCACTGGATGTGGTCGACGTGAACGAAGACATGGCGCGAACGAAGCGAAACCTCGTGCGCATGGCCCGGCGCGTTGTCCTCCTTGCGGATTCGAGCAAATGGGGCGTCAGCGGGACCTCAAAGGCCTTTTCGCTGTCGAGCGTCGATGTCGTGATCACGGACGATGGCCTGTCCGGCGCGATACGCAGCCAGCTTGATAGGACCGGGGCCAAGGTGATCTATGCCTGACTCCCTCGCGGTCCCTGGCCACGACGGAAATACCCAATGCGCGCATGACCCACGGGATTCGCATCGGCGGTCGGCCGTTTTTTCATGTCGGTCATTTTCTCCTCCCAGGGCTGGCAGCCTCCCGATATCGCGCCAGCATTTTCGCATGTTGGATAAAAATTTTACGCGCGTCAATATTTAAAATGTTGTATAGCCCTTTGCGAAAGCGATCCGTTGCCGGCTGGGCGAATCCGGCGGAGCATGGCGCATCGGGAGGTACGATCGAAAATGCACGGGATACCAATGACGAAACTCGGGATCGGCGTCATCGGATGCGGCAATATCTCGATGACCTATCTGCGCAATGCCGCCCTCTTCGGCGGCATCGAATTGCGCGCCTGCGCCGATATCTCGGCCGACATGGCGGCGCTGCGGGCGAAGGAATATGGCATACGGGCACTCGGCGTCGATGCACTGCTGGCCGACCCCGAGATCGATCTTGTCCTCAACCTGACCATTCCGGCGGCGCATTTCGATATTTCGTTTGCCGCGCTTTCGGCCGGCAAGCACGTCTTCACCGAAAAGCCGCTCGCCACCTCGGCCGCCGATGGACAGCGCCTGGTCAATGAGGCGCGGTCGCGCGGCCTGCTGCTCGGCTCGGCGCCCGACACGTTCCTCGGTGCGGCCGGGCGCCGTGCGCGCCGGTTGATGGACCAGGGCGCCATTGGCCGTCCGGTCACCGGCACCGCCTTCATGATGGGCCGCGGCATGGAGCACTGGCACCCCAACCCGCAATTCTACTACCAGCCAGGCGGTGGCCCGGTGTTCGACATGGGTCCGTACTATCTGACCATGCTGGTCAATCTGCTCGGCCCGGTCGAGCGCGTCATGGCAATGGCGACACGCGGCCAGGAAGAAAGGCTGATCACCGCCGAAGGGCCATTCAAGAACACCACATTCAAGGTCGGCACGCCGACCAATGTGCTGTCGCTGCTCGAGTTCCGCTCCGGCGCGACCGTCACCTTCGGCGCCTCGTGGGACGTCTTTCGCCACTCCAACCATCCGATCGAACTGCACGGCACGGAGGGCTCGCTGCGCCTGCCCGACCCCGACACGTTCGGCGGCACGGTGTCGCTGTCGGAACGCGGCACCGACTGGCAGGATTTCGCCAGCGAGGGCGAGCTCTACGGCGCCCGCAACTGGCCTTACGCGGCACCCGATCGCGCCAATTACCGCATGCTCGGCGTCGCCGATCTGGTGCGCTCGCTTCAAACCGGCAACACCCCACGGGCCTCCGGCAGCCTTGCGCTGCATGTACTGGAGGTCATGGAGGCTATCCTGCGCTCCGGTGAAACACAGGGATCAGTCGCCATCGCGGGCGATGTCGTGCAGCCGGCCCTGCTGACCGAGGAAGAGGCGAGCAGCCTGCTGGCCTGAGGGTATGATCATGACGCTCGATCCGGATGCGCTGCGCGTCCTCGAAATTGGTCGTGCAGCCGGCGGCGAGCCATTCGAGACCGGCAGCGTGGCGGCAGCGCGAACTGCCTACAACGCCTCGTTCCCGGCGCTACAGGGTGAGCACGAGCCGGTCGCTGCGACCCAAGAACGGCAGATCGACGGGCCGAATGGGCCTATTGCGCTCCGCATCCATCGCGGCATCGGCGCACCGCAAAGCGGGGCGTCGGCGCTGCTCTATTTGCATGGCGGCGGCTGGGTCATCGGCAACCTCGATTCGCATGACGAGATCTGTCGCCTGATGGCCCATCTCGGCAACGCCGTCATTGTCTGTCCTGACTATCGCCTGGCGCCGGACCATAAATTTCCCGCCGGGCTCGAGGATTGTCTGGCAACTCTTCGTTTCCTGGCCGAGAACGCCGCCGATCTCGGCATCGACATCAGACGCATCGGTGTGGCCGGCGACAGTGCCGGCGGCAACCTCGCGGCCGTGCTGGCGCTGCTCGCCCGCGATGGGCTGGCGCCAGCCCTTGCCGCGCAGATCCTGATCTACCCCAACACCGACGCGCGGCAGACATCCGACAGCTACCGACGTTTCGGCGACGGCTTCGGGCTCACCGCAACCACCATGGCCTGGTTCCGCGACCATTATTTGCGAACGCCCGACGATATCACGGACTGGCGCGTCTCGCCCTTGCTGGCGCCTGCCCTCGCCGGCGCGGCGCCGGCTTTTGTGGCGCTTGCCGGCTGCGACATCCTCGCCGACGAAGGGGCAGCCTATGCGGCGCGCCTGCAAGCCGCGGGCGTTCCGCTCATCCTGCGGCAATGGCCGGGGCAGATCCACGGCTTCGTCTCGATGGGACGCCATATCCCCGCTGCCCGGCAAGCGGTGGCCGAGGCGGTGGCCGCCTGGCGCCAGTTCGAGAAAAGCTGATGCCGGTCGTTCAGGCCGACTGACGCATCACCAGGGTGGCGCCGAGCTTGACGGTGCGCGCCATGCCCTGCTTCGGGGGATCGGCCTCGTCCAGCAAGGCCAGCAGGATCTCGACGCTGCGCCCGGCCATGGCGGCGAAATCCTGCGCCATGGTGGTCAGCGCCGGGCAGGTGTAGCGGCTCAGCGGATGATCGTCATGCGCAGCGACGCGCAGATCGCAATCGGGCCTGCGGCCGACCTTCAGGCCGCGCGAGTACGCGGCTGCCATCACGCCAAAGGCGAGACGATCGTTGGCGCACAGGATGGTGCGGCCGGGCAAGGCGCCGGCCTCCAGCATTTTTTCCGTCTGCTCGTAGCCGATGCGTTCGAAGTCCCAGGTGTAATCGCGGGTACCCTCGATGACGACCGGCTTGATCCCGGCGGTCTCCATCGCGACGATGTAGCTTTCCTGGCGTTCGCCGGAGTTGTGGTTGACGTGTGGGATGTCGAGATAGACCGGCGGCTCACCCGAACGGCAGAGATAGTCGACGATGGTCGAGACGCTCTGCCGGTTGTCGTTGCCGACGAACGGCGTATCGCCCTCGATATAGGTGTCGAAATAGACAATCGGAATGTCCTGCCCGAGCTTGTCGAAGACGCCGCGGTCGGAAGCCAGACCCAGTGGGGCGATGATCGCGCCGGCGACCTTCAGGGACAGCAGCGTCCTGACCGACTCCGCCTCCAGCTTCGGCGAACCATGCGAGGAGATGACGATCGGCCAGTAGCCTTCGTCGCGGCAGCGAAATTCGATGCGGCTGACCATCTCGGCGTAGAACGGATCGGTGATCGTCGGCACGACGATGCCGATGTTGCGGGTGCGCTTGCGATTGAGATTGCGGGCGAAAAGGTTGGGCTGATAGTCCGAGGAGCGCAGGGCGGCTTCGATGCGCGCCCTCGTCGCCGGCTTCACGCTCGCCGGATCGTCGAAATATTTGGACAGCGTCGGCCGGGACACGCCGCATGCCTGGGCGAAGTCGTCCATCGTGCGGTGTGTCTTCTCCGCCATCGATATATTCCTGATCCCCTGCCATGATCGGCCCCGCCACCAGTCATGCGGCCGTTGACCGGATGCGACAATGCTCGACAGAACTTATTCAGTCAATTTTCACGGTTACCAATAGAGCGCAAAAAAATTGCATGCGTCAAATTATTTGTTAACGTTTAAAGCTGACGTGGCTCGCCGCCGTTTTCCCGCCAAACGCTTTCGGACAGCGCTGTTTCGTCGACTTGATCGTCAGTTCGACTATCAAGGGATAGGCTGCAGAAGCTTGCCGCTCGCTCTCGGCTACGGGCCTGCTTGCCAAATGTCGCCATGCCGCCCATACACGGCTTGGGCAATCGCCTCGCCCGTTCGCCACCTGCCAGGGATACTGTCCGATGTCTGCGACGCCGTGGTCAAAGCCGTGACGGATTCTTCCATGCCATCTCTCGCCAGCCTGGGCTGGACGGATTTTTTCGCTGATCAGCTCGAGCCCGACGACGCCGATCTCGTGCCGACGCGGATCGCCACCGTCCACCGCGATCGCCTGACCGGCCTGTCGCAGGCAGGGCCGGTCGATCTGACGCTGCCGGCGCAGGCGAACACCGGTGACTATGCGGTCGGCGACTGGGTGCTGGTCGATGGGCATGAACACCTTGTCCAGCGCCGCCTGTCCCGCAAGACGGTGTTGGAACGCCGCACCCAGGGCGGCAGGGTGCCGCAGCTTGCCGCGGCCAATGTCGACACGCTGTTCATCGTCACCTCGTGCAATGCCGACTTCAATCCCGCCAGGCTCGAGCGCTACCTGGCGCTGGCCAATGAAGCCGGAACGACGCCGGTGATCCTGCTGACCAAGGCCGATACCGCTGAAGACGCCGAGACCTATGAAAGGCAGGCTGCCGCGTTGCAGCGCGGATTGCCGGTCGTGATGCTGAACCCCCGCACATCGGATGCGGCAACCGCCCTGGCTGCCTGGTGCGGTGTCGGCCAGACGGTGGCGCTGATCGGCTCCTCCGGCGTCGGCAAATCGACGCTGGTCAACACGCTGGCCGGATCGGCGCAGCAATCGCCGCAACAGACCGGAGGCATTCGCGAGCACGATTCCAAGGGACGCCACACCACCACGTCGCGATCGCTGCACGCCATTGCCGGCGGCGGCTGGGTGATCGATACGCCGGGCATGCGGACTTTGCAGGTCAGCGACGTCGCCTCCGGCATCGACACGCTGTTTGCCGAAATCACCGAGCTCGCGCCGCTCTGCAAGTTCCGCGACTGCACGCATGTGCATGAGCCGGGCTGCGCTGTGCAGGCTGCCTTAAAGGCCGGGACGCTCGATCCGGAGCGCCTTGCCCGCTGGCGAAAACTGTCCGACGAGAACCAGAACAACACGCCGGTTCAGAGCGGCCCCCGCGGAGCCAAGTCTCCCGGCGGTCGCGGGAAGAGGCGTTGAACGGTTGGGGTTGGTCTGGCCTCGGACTAGAGCCGCGCCGTCCCGAAAACCCGATCCCAGAATATCGACGTCACGCCGAAATTGGCGTTTTCGTCGACATGATGATGCACGGCGTGTCGGCGCTTGAGCGTGTAGAGATAGCTCGGATGGGCGGGGTGCCAGTGATGGATCATGTGGTGGATGCTGATGTACCAGAGGTACCCCAGCATCAGCCCGCAGCTTACCGCGCTCGCGGTTGCGAAGTCCGAGACCACCCAAACGGGCACAAACGCGATCAGCGCATGCACCCCGAGGCTGAGCCAGGTCGGGGTGCCCACCGAACTGCGCTCCTCGACATGGTGACGATCATGCAGGTCCTTGATGTAGGGAATATGGTGAAGAACGAACCTGTGCAGCACATACTCGATCAGCGTCCAGAGGCCTAGACAGGCGAGGACCGTGCCGATCCAGCCTGGTGCACTCTCTTCGCCGGCCTCGAGCAGCCCGGCCACTGCCAGCACGGCGATTACCAGCGGATACACGACGAAGTCGCTATAGTAGCCAATAAGACCGAGTTGCATCGTCACCTAGCCTTCGAGCCGCCAAATAAGCGATGGTATCAGATTGCCGGACTCGCGGGTGAGGTGCAATGCAGACGAACCTGACATAGCGTCGCAATCCCTAGGTGCAAGGTTCGCGTCAACGATTCAAGGACCATCGGCAGGCTGCCGGCTTCGCAAACGGACGTATCACAATGGCAAAACGCAGTGCGGGATTGCTGATCTATCGCCGCGGCGACGGCGATCTCAGGGTGTTGCTGGTTCATCCGGGCGGACCGTTTTGGGCGAAGAAGGACGACGGTGCGTGGTCGATACCGAAGGGCCTCATCGGCGAGAACGAGGACGAATTGGCGGCAGCGCAGCGCGAGACCGAGGAAGAGCTCGGCATCAGGGTCGATGGGTCCTTCACGCGTCTCGGCGACTACAGGCAACCAGGCGGAAAGATCGTCATGGCCTGGTCTGTCGAGGCGACCGCCGACATTGATGTCGCCGCCATCACGAGCAACATTTTTACCATGGAATGGCCGCCAAGGTCGGGATTCCTGAAGGAGTTCCCGGAGGTGGACAGAGCGGGCTGGTTCACCTTGGCCGAGGCCGAGGTGAAGATCCTCAAAGGGCAGCGCCCGATGCTGTCGGACTTTGCCAGGCAGCAAGGCGCCGGATGATCCGCGGCCCTCAGTACGGCAGGCCGACATAGTTCTCGGCGAGCGCGGTCGATGCGGCACGTGACTGCACGAGGTAGTCAAGTTCGGCCTCCTGGATGCGCTGGCCGAACTCGCCGGTGTCTGGAAAGCGGTGCAGCATCGTCGTCATCCACCAGGAGAAACGCACCGCTTTCCAGACCCGTGCCAGAGCCTTGCCTGAATAGGCGTCGATGCCGGCCGTTGACTTGTCGCGATAGAAATCGTGCAGGCCGGCAAAGAGATAGCGCACGTCGCTGGCGGCGAGGTTGAGGCCCTTGGCGCCGGTCGGCGGCACGATGTGGGCGGCATCACCGACCAGGAAGAGCCGGCCGAAGCGCAGCGGCTCGGCAACGAAGGAGCGCAGCGGCGCGATCGATTTCTCGAAGGACGGTCCAGTGACGACATTTGCCGCCGTCTGCTCCGGCAAGCGGCGGCGCAACTCGTCCCAGAAGCGCTCATCCGACCACGCCTCCACGCGATCGTCCTGCGGGCACTGCACATAGTAGCGGCTGCGATGCGTCGAGCGCATCGAGCACAGCGCAAAACCCCGCTCGTGATTGGCGTAGACCAGTTCGCGGTCGGCTGGCGGCACCTCGGCCAGCACGCCGAGCCAGCCGAACGGATACCGCCGCTCGAAGATTTTTAGCGCACGCTCGGGCACCGATTTGCGGCTGACGCCATGATAGCCGTCGCAGCCGGCAACGAAGTCGCAGTCGATGCGATGCGTGACGCCGTCCTTGTCATAGGTGGCGAAAGGCGCGGTGCCGTCGAAATCGTGCAGAGCGACATCTGCCGCCTCGTAGATCGTGGTCAGCCCTGCCGCGTCGCGCTTGTCCATCAAATCGTGCGTCACCTCGGTCTGGCCATAGACGGTGACATGCCTGCCGTCGGTCAGCGCCTCGAGGTCGATGCGATGCAAGCGTCCGTCGAAGGCGAGCGAGATGCCAGTATGCGGCAGCCCTTCGGCATGCAGCCTTGCCGCCGCGCCGGCCTGTTCCAGCAATTCGACGGTGCCCTGTTCGAGCACCCCTGCCCGCACGCGGCCAAGCACGTGCTCGCGGCTCGCACGTTCCAGAATGACCGTCTCGACGCCGATGCCGGCCAGCAGTTGCCCAAGCAGCAGCCCGGACGGCCCGGACCCGATGACGACGATTTGCGTGCGCATCAGAGGCCGAGACTTTCGACCTGTGCGGCCAGTTCGGCGGCAAGGCGCAGCGACGCGGCCGTTGCGACGACCATCTGCGGCAGCAATAGCCACTCCAGCGTCCATGCAGCACCCGACCGCTCCTGCTCATGCACGAGCGCGTGATGCATGCCGGCAAGCTGCGTGGCGTTGAAGCGGGCAAGCGCCACCAGCGCTTCGGCCTTCACCGGGTTCTTCTTGTGCGGCATGGCCGACGAGCCGCCGCCACTGGAAAGCTCGATCTCGGTTCCACCTTGCGCCAGCAGCGCGATGTCCTGGCCGAACTTGCCGAGGCTGCCTGATACCAATGACATCAGGCCGGCAAAGTCGGCGAGCGCGTCACGCTGGCTCTGCCACTGCGGTGCGTCGCCAAGACCAAGCCTGGCGGCAAGTGCCGCGCGCACCGCCGGCCCCTTGTCATCAAGCTTTTCCAGCGTGCCGGCGGCACCGCCGAATTGCACCACCAGCAGACGCCTGGACTGCTCGGATAGCCTCTCCTGATGCCGTTGCAGCGGCGCCCGCCACACCCTGACGCGATCGGCCACTTTGATCGGAAGCGCCTTCTGCATGCGCGTCATCCCGGTCAGCGCCCTGCCGCCAAACCGCTCTTTGAGCGAAGCGAGGCGTATGACGGTTTCGGTCAACAGCAGATCGAGATGCTCGACGACGGATTTCAGCCGAAGCATCAGGCCGGTATCGATCACATCCTGGCTGGTCGCACCGAAATGCACTTTCCGGCCATGCGGTTCGCCGACCGCAGCCCTGATCTGGCGCACCAGCTCCGGCACCATGACGCCGTCCTTGGCGACCCCGGCTCGCAGCAGAGCCGTGTCCGGCCGGAAGGTGCCAAGCGCCGCCACGATCGCTGCCCCGGCATCCTTGGGGATTATCCCGTTATCGGCCTCCGCTTGCGACAGCGCCTGTTCAAAGGCCACCATGGCCTCGATTTCCGCCTCAACGGAAAAATGCCTCGCCGCTTCTTCGTCGCCGAGAAGAGCGGAGAGCAGCGGATGGTCGAAAGGCGATACAGTCATGTCACAGGCCTCCTGAGCATCAGCTATCGAAGAAGACCGTTTCCTTCTCCCCCTGGAGATGGACATCGAAGATGTAGGTATCGCCCTTGCGCTCGGCGATTAGCGTCGGCACGCGGACGCGGTGCTCGATGCGTGCCAGGATCGCATCCCCGGCATTGGCCTTTTCCTCGTCGGAAAAATACAGCCTTGTGTGCAGGCCGAGATTGATGCCGCGGGCGACGATCCAGAGCGTGATATGCGGCGCCATCAGGCGACCATCGTTGAACGGGACGCGGCCAGGCTTGACCGTCTCGAACGTGCAGAGGCCGGTGTCCATATCGGTCGGGCAACGGCCCCAGCCGAAGAAATTCGGATCGGCAGCACCACGCAGTTCGGCCGGCGAATTGTAGAGCCCATCCGCATCCGCTTGCCAGATCTCGATCAGCGCGTCCTTGAGCGGCGTGCCGGTGCCATCGAGCACCCGGATGCGCAGGCCGATGCGCTCGCCCTTGGTCTTGTCGTTGACCATGGTGGCGCCGAGATCACTGGGATAGACGCCGCCGATGCCGCAGAAATTGGGTGTCAACCCGATATGGACGTAGGGTCCGGCGGTCTGCGAAGGGCTTTCCCTGAGCCGGTCGAGCGACTGGGCCATCAATTGCCCTCCAGCCTGTTTTCGAACAGCGACGCGCGGCGCCCGCGCAGCACGATGTCGAACTTGTAGGCGCGCGCGTCGAAGGGGATCGTCGCTTGCATGTCGAGCGCGGCGATCAGCGTCTCAACGGCTGCCTTGTCGGGAATGCCGCGCGCGATCGGGCACTGCCAGATCAGCGGGTCGCCCTCGAAATACATCTGCGTGATCAGCCGCTGGGCAAAGCCGTGGCCGAACACCGAGAAATGAATGTGCGAGGGGCGCCAGTCGTTCGGCCCATTCGGCCAGGGATAGGGTCCAGGCTTGACGGTGCGAAACGCATAGCCGCCGTCCTCGGTGGTGAGGGCTCGGCCGCAGCCGCCAAAATTCGGGTCGAGCGGCGCCAGATAGCCATCCTTCTTGTGGCGATAGCGGCCGCCGGCATTGGCCTGCCAGAATTCGAGCAGCGCGCCGGGCACGCCAACGCCTCGCTCGTCGAGCACTCGGCCATGGACGATAATCCGCTCGCCGAGCGCGCTCTCGCCGGGCCTGGCGAAATTGTGGATCAGGTCGGCGTCAAGTTCGCCCAATATTGCGTGGCCGAAAACGGGGCCTGCAATCTCCGACAGCGTGTTGTCGAAGACGAGGGGGGCTTTTTGCGGCGAGCGCAGCATCGAGGTCTTATAATTCGGCGTCAGAGCCGGCGGATGCCAGGTCCGATCGCGCCGGAAGAAGGCGCCGGTCTCGGGCCTCGTCGAGCCGGACTCAGCGGGCATTCCTGGCTCCGTCCATTTCCGAAAACACGTCCTTGGCTATTCTGAAGGCACGGTTGGCGGCCGGCACGCCGGCATAGATGGCGACATGCAGGAACGCCTCGCAGACGTCGTCGCGCGAAGCACCGGTGTTGACGGTGGCGCGCACATGCATGGCGACCTCCTCATCATGGCCGAGTGCGGCGAGCAGCGCCAGCGTGACGATCGAACGCTCGCGCTTGGTGAAGCCCGGCCGCGCCCACACGGTACCCCAGGCGGCCTCGGTGATCAGTTCCTGGAAAGGCTGGTCGAAATCGGTGGCGGCGACCTCGGCCCGGTCGACATGCCGGTCGCCAAGCACGGAGCGCCGCACCGCGAGGCCGGTGCGATATCTGGCTTCGTTGCCGGGGACTTCATCCATGGGTTTCGGCTCCAGGGGCAAGCGATGCGATAAAATCGCGGATCAGGGCGACCAGCGCCTCTGGCTGTTCGACGCAAGGAATGTGCCCGGCGTCGCGGATGATTTCGAAGCGCGCGCCGGGGATCAGCTCGGCCAGGGAGCGGACAAGATCGGGAGGCGTCGAGCCATCCTGATCGCCGGCGACGCAGAGCGTCGGCACCGCTATGTGGCGTGCGGCATCGGTGAAATCCGCATCGCGAACGGCCATGCAAGTCCCGACGTAACCGGCAAGCGCTTGCCTGGTCATCATGTTCCAATAACCGTCCAGCTCGGCCAGACGCGCCGCGTGGAAGGCGGGGGTGAACCACACTTTGAGCACGCCATCCGCAACGGCCTGGATGCCCTTGCTTTCGACCGTCGCGATGCGTGTGTTCCAGCTGTCTGTCGTGCCGATCTTGTGGGCCGTGTCGCAAAGGATCAGGCCTTCGACCATTTCTGGGCGCCGGCGATAGAAGCCTTGTGCGATCAGGCCGCCGACCGACAGGCCGCACAGCACGACCTTGCTCAACCCGAAATGATCGACGAGCGCCGAGAGATCGTCGACATGATCGTCGATCGATCTGATGTCGCCGATATCGGACAGCCCATGGCCGCGCTTGTCATAGACCAGCAGCGGCATTTCACCATCGAGCGCCGAGACAATTTCGTCCCAGACCCGGAAGTCGGTGCCCAGCGAATTGATGAATATGATCGGGCGTGCATTGCCGGCCGCCTTGGTGTGGCGATGGTGCAGCGTGATGCCGCCGATGGTGACGAATGGCACGGTTTTGGTCCTCCGCCTCCACATTGCACAAGGCGTTTGGTTCGGTAAAATGATATTTTGCGTCGTTTCATTAACTCATGGGTTATCAATCCATGTCCCATAGCCGCATCCGGTTCCGTCACCTGCAGGCATTCCTGGAAGTTGCGCGGCAGGGAAGCGTGGCACGAGCGGCCGACTTGCTGCATGTCAGTCCGCCGGCTGTGACCAAGACATTGCGCGAACTGGAAGAGGCGCTCGGCGTCGCTATGGTCGAACGCGATGGCCGCGGTATCAAGGTGACACGGCTGGGCGAAATCTTCCTTGGCCATGCGGGTACTGCGATCACAGCATTGAGACGCGGCGTCGATTCCGTCCGCCAGGACGGAGCGGTCAGCCGGCCCCCGATTCGCATCGGCGCGCTGCCGACAGTGTCGGCGCGTGTGATGCCGCTTGCCATGAGCCTGTTCCTCGAAGAGGGCACCGGTGCGGCGATCAAGATCGTCACCGGCGAGAATTCGGTGCTGCTCGAACAGTTGCGCACCGGCACGTTAGATCTCGTCGTCGGACGGCTGGCGGCACCGGAGAACATCACCGGCTTCTTCTTCGAGCACCTCTATTCTGAACCAGTGCTGTTCGTGGTGCGCGCGGGACACCCGTTACTCGATCCGGGACAGGATGTGTTTGCACGGCTCGACGAATTCCCGATGCTGATGCCGACGCGGGAATCGGTCATCCGCCCCTTCGTCGACCGCCTGTTCATCACCAACGGCATGACGGCGCCGGCAACCGAGATCGAAACCGTCTCGGACTCCTTCGGCCGAGCCTTCCTGCGGCAGAGCAATGCCGTCTGGATCATTTCGGCTGGCGTCGTTGCCAACGAACTCGGCAGCGGCGCCTTCGTCGCCTTGCCGGTCAACACCGAGGAAACCAAGGGACCGGTCGGCCTGACTATGCGCACCGACACGGCCCCCTCGCCGGCCTTCTCCATCCTGCTGCAGACCATCCGCGAAGCAGCAAGGCAAAGCAGTTGATGCGGCTCAGATTGGCGATCAGGCCGCCTGCGAAGGCGTGAAGCGAACGCTTGCGGATCGCAACTGCCCGGGTGCCAATACCATGCAGCCAGTGTCGATGCCCGCGTTCCTGCGATTGAAGGCATCGGTGATGTTGCTGACCGGTTCGGCGCAAAAGAATGGCTCGCCGGGCGGCGTGTAGAGGACGAGGAAATCGAGCGGCGCCTCGGCCTCGATGTCCAGTTGCCGCCCACGCTCCGGCCAGGAGATCCGGGCACGGCGCGTCCATCCGGTGAAGACCGTGTCGAAGTCCGTCTCCGACACGTCGAAGCCGGTGGTAGGATTGGAGCCAGCGGGCGGCAGGACGTGCCGGGTGGGCAGGATTTCCGCATCGGTCTCCCACATGCCGGATACCTGCGCCTGGACATGTGTCCACGGTGTCGACGGGAAATAGGGATGGAGGCCGAAGCCTGCCGGCATCGGCATGTCCGAGAGATTGCGCAGCGAAAGGGCAATGATCAGCCCGCCATCGACCAGCGAGATCGCTTGCCTTGCCTCATAGCTCCACGGCCAGGAATCGGCGGCATGGCGATAAGATAGGAGGGTGGTGCTGGCTTCGTGCCGGACGACTGTCCATGGCCGACGCCAGCCATGGCCATGCTCATGATGCGGATCTTCCGGGCTGGTCGGCAGTTCGACGGTGCGGCCCGCGAATGCGAAGCGCCCGCCCCTTATGCGATTGGAATAGGGAACCAGCGGGAAGCAGGCCATGGCGCCGGCATCGCGGCTGTCGATCGCCGCCTGATCCGCAGGACGCAGCCAATCCAGGACGGATCCGTTTTGCCGCCAGCGATACGACGCCAGCGCGCCGCCGGCGGCCGGGGCAATCTCTACAGTCGCAATGCCATCGCTGATCGAGACCAGCTCTTGATGCCGCTCGGCAACGGCAGCGGAATTCTTTGTCACCGGCATTCCCCCTCCCTTGACTCCAGTCGCAATGCCGATAAGACATATCATATGAATAGTATGAAGAATAAGAAATCTTTCAGCACGGCGCGCACGTCGAGGGTTGCGGTCGCGGTCTCCAGCGGCTCGACGGCGTTGCACGCGACCGTCGTCGAACAGATCGGATTGCGCATCGTGCAGGGCGATTTCCTGCCCGGCGAGGCACTGCCCAATGCCGACGATTCCAGCGAGATGCTGGGGGTCAGCCGCACGGTGCTGCGCGAGGCGATCAAGGTGCTGGCCGGCAAGGGACTGGTCGAATCGCGGCCGAAGACCGGCACAAGGGTGCGTCCCCGTGCCGACTGGAATTTCCTCGACCCGGACGTCCTGTCATGGCGCTACGCAGGCGGCGTCAGCGCCGACGATGTCCGGGCGCTGTTCGAGCTGCGCCGAGCCATCGAGCCGATGTCGGCCGCACTTGCCGCGCAACGCGCCACGCCGGCGCAGATTGCCGAGATCAATGCCGCGCTGGCCGAAATGGAAGCGGTGGTTGACGACGGCGACCGCTTCGCCAAGCCCGATCTTTTGTTCCATCAGACCATCCTGCGCATGACCGGCAATGAGCTGATCGGCTCGCTGGCGGCACTGGTCGAAACCGCATTGGTGATGAGCTTTCGCCTCTCCAACGACAATCCGGACGGGCAGCGTCATTCTTTGCCGCTGCATCGGGAAGTGGCCGAAAAGATCGCATCCGGCGACGCCACTGGTGCGCAAAACGCGCTGCTGGTGCTCATCGACAATGCCGAGGAAGACGTGCGCCGCAGCGTCCAAAGCCGCAACAAGCGCCGCCAGGATCGGGAACAGACATCGTGACCGACACCAAACGCAAGCTGCGGTCCGAGGCCTGGTTCGGCGGTGAGGGCAAGAACGCCTTCATGCACCGCAGTTGGATGAAGAACCAGGGCATCCCCGCCGACGCTTTCGATGGCCGCCCGGTGATCGGCATCTGCAACACCTGGTCGGAACTGACCCCATGCAATGCCCATCTGCGGGCGCTGGCCGATCACGTCAAACGCGGCGTCTATGAAGCGGGCGGCCTGCCGCTCGAATTCCCTGTGATGTCGCTCGGCGAGAGCAACATGCGCCCCACCGCCATGCTGTTTCGCAATCTGGTCAGCATGGATGTCGAAGAGTCCATCCGCGGCAATCCGATCGACGGCGTCATCCTGCTGGTCGGCTGCGACAAGACCACGCCGGCACTCTTGATGGGCGCTGCGTCGTGCAACCTGCCGACCATCGCTGTTTCCGGCGGGCCGATGCTCAACGGCAAGTTCCGCGGACAGGATATCGGCTCGGGCACCCATGTCTGGAAATTCGCCGAGGAAGTGAAGGCCGGCCGCATGCCGGTCGCCGACTTCCTCGCCGCCGAGCAGGGCCAAAGCCGATCTGCGGGCAGTTGCATGACGATGGGAACGGCCTCGACCATGGCCAGCATGGTGGAGGCGCTCGGCATCGGCATGCCGGACAATGCCGCGATCCCGGCGGTGGATTCGCGCCGTGGCGTGCTCGCGCAAATGGCCGGACGCCAGATCGTCGACCTCGTCCGCAGGGACGTGACAATCGCGCAGATCCTCACCCGGGAAGCATTCGAGAACGCCATTCGAGTCAACGGCGCGATCGGTGGCTCGACCAATGCGGTGCTGCATCTGATCGCCATCGCCAACCGGATCGGTGTCGATCTCAGCCTCGATGACTGGGACCGCCTTGGCCGGGACATTCCAACTATTGTCGATTTGATGCCGTCGGGCCGGTTCCTGATGGAAGATTTCTACTACGCCGGGGGGCTAGCTGCGGTCATGGCGTCGCTTGATGAAGTGGGGCTTCTTCATCGCGACGCCATGACCGTCAGCGCCAAGACCATCGGTGAACTGATCGACGGCGCGCCCAACTACAACAGCGAGGTGATCCGGCCGCTGAGCCAGCCGCTGACCAAGGAAGGCGGCATCTCGATCCTGCGCGGCAATCTGGCGCCTGACGGGGCAGTCATCAAACCGTCCGCGGCAACGCCCGCGCTGATGCAACATCGCGGCAAGGCGGTGGTGTTCGAGAACATCGAGCACTACTACGCCCGCATCGACGATCCGGAGCTGGACATCGACGCCTCCTCGGTGATGGTACTAAAGAATTGCGGACCGCGCGGTTATCCAGGAATGGCCGAGGTCGGCAATATGCCGCTGCCGGCAAAACTGCTGAAGCAAGGCGTCTCCGACATGGTGCGCATTTCGGACGCGCGCATGAGCGGCACCGCCTACGGCACCGTGGTTCTGCATGTGGCGCCGGAAGCAGCCGCAGGTGGCGCGCTGGCTCTGGTGCGCGACGGCGACCTCATCGAACTCGATGTCGCCGGTCGCCGGCTGGAGCTTTTGGTGTCGGATGAGGAGCTGGCGATCCGCCGGCGTGACTGGCAGCCGCCGGCACCGCCGGAAGGCGGCTATCAGAGCCTTTATGTCGAGCGCGTGCTGCAGGCCGACAAGGGCTGCGATTTCGACTTTCTCGTCGGTCGGCGCGATGCCGGCATTCCTCGGCATTCGCACTAGAGAGGCGCGCGATGACGGATGAAATCGGCTATGCGATCTATCCAAGCCTCAAGGGCCGCAGCGTCTTCATAACCGGCGGCGGCAGTGGCATCGGCGAAAGCCTGGTGCGCCATTTCTGCGCGCAAGGCAGCCGCGTCGCCTTCGTCGACATGGCCGAGGAGCCTTCCCGGCGTCTGGTCGACGCGATCTCGGCCGAGGGACATGCCGCGCCGCTGTTCATTCCCTGCGACCTGCGCAACGTCGAAGAGTTGCAGGCGGCAACCGTTCAGGCGATGCAGCACAACGGCCCTATCCAGGCGCTGTGCAACAATGCCGGCAATGACGACCGCCACCAGACCAAGGACGTGACGGTTGCCTACTGGGACGACCGCATGGCGGTCAATTTGCGCCATCAGTTCTTCGCGGCGCAGGCGGTGCGTCCACAGATGAACGCGCTGGGCGGCGGCTCGATCATCAATTTCGGCTCCATCACCTGGATGGTCGGCGATCCGGATTGCCCAGCCTATGTCACCGCGAAAGCGGCTGTTTACGGCATGACGCGGGCGCTGGCTCGCGAACTCGGCCCCGAACGCATCCGCGTCAACTGCATGGTGCCGGGATGGGTGATGACAGAGCGCCAGATGCGGCTGTGGCTGAACTCGGCCGGCGAACGCCAGATCGCGGAAAGGCAGTGCCTGCCCGACCGGCTGCAACCCTCCGATATCGCGCGCATGGCGCTGTTTCTCGCCGCAGACGACAGCCGCATGTGCACGAGCCAGCAGTTCATCGTCGATGCGGGCTGGGTGTGACCCGTACGGCTCCAAGGGAAGAAGGTTAGTATTCATGCGTCTTGTTCAGTTCAGAATGGCCGACGGCAGCAGAGGGGTTGGCCGTGTCTCGGATGACGGCAATCATCTGCACCCGCTCGAAAAGACCGGCAGCGTGCTGGAGCTGGCCGAAGCGGCAATTGCCCAGGGCACGTCGATCGCAGCGCTGGTTGAGAAGCAGACGGGCACAGCGAAAATCGACTACGACCAACTGTTGCGCGATGGCCAGGTGCTCGCTCCGGTCGACCATCCGGAACCGGCGCGCTTCCTGGTCACCGGGACCGGCCTGACCCACACGGGAAGCGCCGCCGCGCGCAACCAGATGCATGTTCTGACCCATGGCGAAGGCACCGAGGAATCGGATTCGCTGAAGATTTTCCGTATGGGCCTGGAAGGCGGCAAGCCTGCCGCCGGGCAGATCGGCATCCAGCCCGAATGGTTCTTCAAGGGCGTCGGCACCTGTGTCGTGCCGCCCGGCGCGCCGCTACCGATGCCGGCCTTCGCGCGCGCCGGCGCCGAAGAGGCCGAGATCGTCGGCCTCTATCTCAACGGGCCGGACGGCCGCCCCTATCGGATCGGCTATGCGCTCGGCAACGAATATTCCGACCATGTGACGGAGGGCGAGAACTACCTCTACCTCGCCCACTCCAAGCTTCGCTCCTGCTCCATCGGACCCGAGCTGCTGATCGGTGACCTGCCCGAAGAAGTGCGCGGCCATTCGCGCATCCTGCGCGACGGCACTGTCATCTGGGAGCAGGAGTTCCTGTCGGGCGAAGCGCACATGTCGCACTCGATCGCCAATCTCGAACACTTCCATTTCCGCTACCCGATGCACCGCAGGGCGGGCGACCTGCATGCCTATTTCTTCGGCGCGGCGGTGATGAGCTACGCCTCCGGCGTCAAGACGGCTTCCGGCGACGAGTATGAAATCCAGGCACAGACATTCGGCAAGCCACTGCGCAACCGGATGGTGTCGGTGCCGGACGAGGGACTGGTCGCTGTTACCCAGCTGTGACGGCGCAGGCCCGAAAATTACGGTCCACCAGAACGACAATGGGAGATTAAAAATGGGACTGAAGAAAGCGTTTCTAAGACTAGCGACAATCGGGCTCGGCATCGGCCTGATGACATCGGCGGCGCTCGCCGCGAACCTGCGGGTACTGGCCTGGGACGGCTACGCCGATGCCGACTGGGTCAAGGACTTCACCGCCGCGACCGGCATCGGCGTCGATGTCGTCTTCATCGGCAGCGACGACGAGATCTGGGCCAAGATAAAGGGAAGCGAAGGCCAGGACTTCGACGTCTTCGCCGTCAACACCGCCCAGTTGCAGCGCTACATCAAGGCCGACCTGGTGTCGCCGATCGACGTCACGAAGCTCGCCAACCAGAAAGAAGTGCTGCCGCGCTTCCGCGATCTGACCGCGGTGAGCGGCGTGACCAAGGACGGCAAGGTCTACGGCATTCCGTTCTGCTTCGACTCCATCGGCCTGATCTATGACACCGACAAGGTCAAGCCAGCACCGACCTCGATGTCGGTTCTGTGGGACCCGGCCTACAAGGGCAAGGTTCTGGCCTACGACAATGGCGAGCACAATTTCTCGTTCACGGCGCTGACGCTCGGCTACAAGGATCCGTTCAACCTCAACGAAGAGCAGATGGCGGCAGTCAAGGCCAAGCTGGTCGAACTCAAGCGCAACGTGCTGAGCTTCTACACCACCGCCGACGAGGCGCAGCAGATCTACCAGAACAATGATGTGGCCCTGATCTGGGCCAATTACGGCCAGCAGCAGGTCAAGGCACTGCAGAAGATCGGCGCTCATGTCGCCTACGTCAATCCAGGCGAGGGCGCGCTCGCCTGGCTCGACAACTGGGTCATTTCCAAGGGTGTCCGCGACAATGCGGCGGCCGAGAAGTGGATCGACTTCATGCTGAGCAAGAAGGTCAGCGGCGAGCTTTCCGAGCGCACCGGCTTCGGCAACACGGTGACGGAAACCGGCAGCGCCGGCGGCAACGACAAGCTGGTCTGGCTCAACAATGTCGAGGACCCGCTCAAGCGTTCGGACATGTGGAACGAGGTCAAGGCTACGCCCTGATCTTTCCGCTCTATGCCTTCGAAGGACCCGGCGGTCCGGAGGTTCCGGACCGCCGAAGCGTATGCGAGAGTATTTCATGAACCAGAACACCGACCTCTTGACGCTGCGGTCCGTCTCGAAATCCTACGGCACGGTCCCCGTGCTGCACGACATCGACCTGTCGATCCGGGATGGTGAGTTCCTCACCGTGCTCGGGCCTTCGGGCTCCGGCAAGACCACGGTGCTGCGGCTGATCGGCGGACTGGAACCGCTGACGTCAGGCGAGATCCGCCTGGATGGGCAAGACATCAGCCGCATGCCGATCAACCGACGGCCGTTCAACACGGTATTCCAGGACTATGCGCTGTTTCCGCACCTGACCGTTTCCGGCAATGTTGGCTACGGGCTTTCGGTTCGCCATATCCAGCGCAAGGAAATCGCGCGCCGTGTCGCGGAGGCGCTGGACCTGGTCCAGCTCGGACGTTTCGCCGACCGCTTTCCGGCGCAGCTCTCCGGCGGCCAGCGCCAGCGTGTCGCGCTCGCCCGTGCACTGATCTGCCAGCCGCGCCTGATCCTGCTCGATGAGCCGCTGGCGGCGCTCGACCTCGAACTGCGCAGGCAGATGCAGGTCTTCCTGAAATCCATCCAGCGCGAAATCAAGACCACCTTCCTGTTCGTCACCCATGACCAGGAGGAAGCCATCGGCATGGCCGATCGGATCTGCGTCATGGAGGCCGGCCATATCCGCCAGCACGGCACGCCGCACGACCTTTACTACAGGCCGAATTGCGAGTTCGTCGCGCGCTTCTTCGGCGAGAACAATCTGATGTCCGGAAAACTTGGGCCGGTGCAGGGCGAGCTGCGATCGATCGAGACGGCGCTCGGCCGCCTGGTCTGCTCGATCAGTGACCAGCCGCATTTGAAGGCCGCAGCAGATGGCGCCAGCGCCTACGCTGCGTTCCGTCCCGAGGCCTTGCATCTTGCAGACGCAAAGGACACCGACAACCGTTTTTCCGGCACGATCTCCGACATGGCCTTTGCCGGCTCATCGAGCGTCGCCACCATCGCGGCAGGCCCAGACAATGCTGCGCAACGCTTGCGGCTGCGCGTGCCGAGCCGCATCGACGGCAGCGCGCTCAAATCCGGCGAGGCTGTATCGCTTTCGTTTGCGCCGCATGAAGGCCATCTGGTGCTGGCATGAGCGAAGCCGGCTCGACACTCACTGCGGAAAGACGACTGTCGCTGCTGGTCACGGTGCTGGCGTTTGCCTTGCCGGTTGTCTTCGTCCTGGTGCCGCTGGCGATCTTCCTCGGCTACAGCTTCTTCAGTGTCGACCAGGGCACCATCGTCTACGGGTTGTCCCTGGGCAACTATATCAGGTTCTTCACCGATCCGGTCTTTCTGCCGGTGTTCTGGAACACCATCGTGCTGTGCGTGTCGGTGGCCATCATCTGCATCCTACTTGCCTATCCCGCCGCCTACTTCCTGACGACGCTGAAAGGCCGTTGGCGCTATGCCTTGCTGATGCTGCTGCTGGTGCCGCTGCTGATGAGCTACGTCATCAAGATCTATGCGATCCGCAGCATCCTCGGCCTCAACGGCTTCCTCAACAAGGCGCTGGTGGCGCTCGGCATCCTGCAGGAACCGTCGACGCTTTTCGTGTTCAACATGAACGCCATCCTGCTGACGCTGACGCTACTTTTGATTCCCTTCGCCATCCTGCCGATCTTCCTGTCGCTGGAGCGGATTCCGCAGGTGCTGCTGCGTGCCTCGGACGATCTGGGGGCCAGCAGCTTGCAGACCTTCCTGCGCATCACCTTGCCGCTCAGCCTGCCCGGCGTCGCTTCGGCGGCGAGCTTCGTCTTCGTGCTGGCGATCGGCGATTTCCTGACGCCGCAAATGGTCGGCGGCATCAGCGGCTTCACCTTCGGCCGCATCCTCTACAGCCAGTTCGGCACGGCCTATAACTGGCCGTTCGGCGCGGCGCTGTCGGTGGCGCTGGCCGTCGTGGTGATCGCCGCAATCCTCGTCGGCGAACGCTTTGGCCGCAACCGGGGGACTTCGGTATGAGCGCCCTGCCCCGACTGTCCACGATCTTTCTGGCCGCGATCACGACACTGGTTGCGGTGCTGCTCTACAGCCCGCTGTTCGTGCCGATCGTGTCGTCGTTCTTCACCATTTCGCATGGCTCCGTCGACTGGTCGGCGCCGACCCTGTCGACCTATGTGGCGCTGGCTGAAAACCACGACATACTGGTCGCCTTGCGCACCACGCTGATCGTCGGCGTCTGCACCGTCATCCTGTCGGTGGTCAGCGGAACGCTGCTGGCGCTCTATTATCATGGGCGCCGCTCCGGACGCTCGCTGCTGCAGTTCATCATCTTCCTGCCGTTCCTGATGCCTCCGATCATCAGCGGCCTGGCGCTGCTGATCTTCTTTCGCGAAATCGGTCTCGAACGCTCGCTGCTGACGGTCGTCATCGGCCATACGGTTTTCGTGCTGGCGATCGTCTACCGCACGGTGCTGATGCGGCTGCAGTCGATGAGCCGCACGCTGGTCGAAGCGTCCTACGATCTCGGTGCCACGGGCTGGCAGACCTTTTGGCGCATCATCCTGCCGAACCTGTCGAGCGCCATGGTCGGCGGCGCCATCCTGGCCTTCGCCCTGTCGTTCGACGAGACCATGATCACCATCCTGGTCACCGGCACGCAAAGCACGCTGCCGGTCAGGTTGTGGGCGATGATGCGGCTTGGCTTCTCACCCGACATCAATGCGCTGGTGGCGCTGATCCTGATGTTCACCGTGCTGCTCTGCGTGCTTGCCGCCCGCTTTCTCATCCCCAGACAGCTCGCAACGGAACGGACTTGAGATAGCGGGCAATCGTCATCGGGAGAAGGCGGTCGGGTTGAGGTCGAAGACCCGTCCCCGATTGAGGATGTTTCTGGGGTCAAGGGCTGTCTTCAGCCGCCGCATCGTGGCGATCTCGGCGTCGCTG
The DNA here is from genome assembly GCF_040321815.1 of Mesorhizobium sp. M0239. Classification (NCBI taxonomy): domain Bacteria; kingdom Pseudomonadati; phylum Pseudomonadota; class Alphaproteobacteria; order Hyphomicrobiales; family Phyllobacteriaceae; genus Mesorhizobium; species Mesorhizobium sp. M0239. Next base: position 108,514 of record NZ_JAMYSG010000001.1, on the reverse strand, counting down.
CGGACCAGATGCAGCCACTTCTTCTTGTCGAGGCCGATGCCGTGTTCGGCCGAAACGCCGCCGCCGGCCGCCGCCACGCCGCGATAGACGATGTCATATGCCGCCGCCGCATCGACCGTGCGGACCTGGTAATGCAGATTGCCGTCGCCGAGATGGCCGAAGAAATAGATGTCGGCGCCGGGATCGACGGCGTGGATGGCTGCGTCCGCCTCTTGCAGGAACGCTCCCATGCGGGCCAACGGGATGCTGATGTCGACGCCGATCAAACCCTTGATCGAAAACAGGACGCGATTGGCGTCCTCCCGCACGTCCCACAGAGCGCGAAACTCGCGCGGCGATTGCGAGACCACCACATCGTCGATGACACCGTCTTCGACCAACTGCATCAACACCTCGGCGAAGCGCTCGCCGTCGCGTTCCGGCTGACTGCCCTGGATCTCGGCCAGCAGATAGACGGGCGAGCCTGCCGGCAGCGGCGCCGGCATAGCCATGCTGGCGACCATGAGGTCATAGAGCGGTGCGAAGTTGACCTCATAGGCGGACAGGAGCGGGCCGAGAGCGCGCAGAAAGCGTTCACCTCGGACGCCGGCTTGGGATGCAGCCTGAGCGCGGCGCGGGTGACCACGCCGAGCGTTCCTTCCGTGCCGATAAAGAGCTGACTGAGGTCGTAGCCGGAATTGTCCTTGGGCAAGCCCTTGAGCGAGGTCATCACGCTGCCATCGGCAAGCACGGCTTCCAGTCCCAGAACCTGAGCGCGGTACATGCCGTAACGCAGCACGCGGATGCCGCCGGCATTGGTGGCGATGTTGCCGCCGACCGTCGCGGAGCCGCGTGCGCCGATATCGACGCCGAACATCAGCCCGGCGCTGTCGGCCGCCTCCTGCACCGCCTGCAGCGTCGCGCCCGCTTCGGCGACGATGCTAGCAGCCTGGCGATCCGGAACGGCGAGGTCGGTCATGCGCTCCAACGACAGCACCACCTCGCCCGGCTGCACACGGGCGGCGCCTGCCAGGCTGGTGCGTCCTCCCTGGACGACAACCGGCTGGCTGAGATCGTTGCAAACCGCCAGCGCTGCCGCGACACCTTGTGTGTCGCGCGGGCGCAGCACCGCTTCGGGAAGCGCCCCCAGCTTGCCGTCGGGATCGTCACGATAGCGCTGATCCACCTCCGGACCGGCGAGCACGCCGCCCGCGCCCAGCCGGTCGCCGAGCGCAGAGAGGAGCTGTTGGATTTCAGGCGACATCGGCCGATCCTATCCATGATCGCCTGCCGGTCAAACGCTCGTCCACGCAAAGCGACGTCGTCCGTGCCCGTGGTAATGCAAAACAGGACAATCGTCCGGTATCGACCACGATGGGATCGTGATCGATACCGGAGAATAGGTAGTCTTACTGAAGTTTCGCTTGCAGGGCGTTGACGTCGTCGGTGGTCATTTCACCGTCGGTCGCCACCTTGCCATCGACGATCTTCCACAGCCGGAACGGGCCGGTGATGTCGCCATATTTGTCGAAGGCGACAGGGCCGATGACGCCTTCATAGCGGATCGGCTTGCCGTCCTTGATCAGGCCAAGCGCCTTGGCGAACTCTTCCTTGCCGGCAAAGATCGGCGTGCCGGCCGGATCGACCGCCTTGTACATCGCGTCCTTGATCTTGGCCGGATCCTCCGAACCGGCAATGGCGATGGCGAGGCCAACAATCGCGCCGGCGTCATAGGAACGGTCGGCTGCCGGATTGGTCGGTTCGATGCCGGAGAATTCCTTGTAGTTCTTGGTGAAGTACTCTGTCGAAGCGGTCGGGCTGGTGCCGGACGAGGTGCCGTAGGCTTCCTTCAGATAGTCGGCGCCGACGGACTCGATGAAATCAGGGCTGTTCATGCCGTCATTGAGGAGGAATTTCTGCACGCCGCCCTGCGAGATCCAGGTACGGGCGACCGTTGCACCGTCGACCGGCGTGCTGACGAGATAGAGCCCGTCCGGTTCGCCGGCCATCGCCGCCGTGACTTCGGAGGCATAGCTCGACTGCTTCTCGTTATAGGGCGTGTCGGAGACGATGGTGCCGCCGAGCGCTTTATAGGCACGCGAGAATTCGGCCACCATGTTGACGCCGAAATCGTTGTTGACGTGGATGATCGACAGTTTCTTGAAACCCTTGTCGACGGCGTATTTGGCGGCGGCGACGCCCTGCAGCGCATCCGAGGTGATGGTGCGGAAGAAGATGCCGTTGGTCTTGCCGTCGCGGCCGAGCGCGGTCAGCGTCGGCGAGGACGAAGCCGGCGAGACCTGGACGATCTTGGCTGGCGCGGTGACGGAGGTCAGGATCGGGATCGACACAGACGAGATGATGCCGCCGATGATGACCGGCACCTTCTTGACCTGAACCAGCTGGGTGGCTGCGTCGACCGCTATGTTGCCCTGGCTCTGGCTGTCGCGCGTATCGGTGACGAGATCGCAGCCGCGCACACCGCCGGCTCCGTTGATGTCGCGGAAGGCCATCTCGACCGACTTGGCCCCGGCCTGACCGTATTCGCCGGCCGGGCCGGTCAGTTCCATGACGAGGCCGACGGTGATCTTGCAATCGGCTGCCTGCGCGGCACCCGCCATCGTGACGAGGGCGAGCGCGGTGGTGAGTTGGAGTATCGTCTTTGTCATTGTTGTTCCCCTTTCGTTACTCGACTGTATTTGAATTCTGGAGCCTGTTCAGCGTTCCGGCACCTGCAGCCAGGTCTCATGCAGATGTCGCCATTCGACGCCGTTGGGCGCCGATGAACTGGTGGTGAAGACGGCGCTCGACTGGCGGCGGCTGTGCTTGCCTGCGCGCAGCTGCGCTTCGACATAAAGGACGACGATGGTATCGGCGTCCTGCCAGCCGGGCCGGATGTCCTCGATCGAAATGGCAAAACCGTCGTCGCAAGAGGCGCGGCTTGAGCGGACATGGTCGACGACCGCTTCGCGATCGAGGACCTGCCCGTCCGGCGCCACCATGCTGAGGTCTTTACCCATGGCGCGTTCGAAGCGGCCGAAGTCCACCGTGTTGGCGCGCGCGGCGACGAACCAGTCGACGAAGAAGCGGTGCAGGTCGATGATTTCGGCGCTGGCGCGTGAAAACAGGGAGGGTTCGCCGCTCATTTCTTCCCCGCATTGAGGTTGTAGTGCATGATCGAACCGTGGCGTCCGTGGCGGTCGCGCTCCAGCGTGTAGACGTCGCCCTCCAGGCCCGTGCCTTGCGCGATGACGGCCGCAATCCGCGCCCGGTCCTCGGCGTCAAGCGCCACGTCCATGATTTTCGCATTGGCAATGGCGTGCGCCTGGTTGCGGGCACCGACGATGACAGCCGCCACTTGCGGCTGTTCCAGCACCCAGGCGCTGGCGATGGTGGCAATGTCGACGCCGTGGCGGTCGCCAATGGCTTTCAGTGCCTGAAGCAGGTGCTGGAACAGATCCCAGCCGCCGAAATCATCGATGATCAGCTTGTATTTGACCAGCGAGCGGTTTTCGAGCGGCGTGGCGGGTTCGGCCGCACCGAGCCATTTGTCGCTGAGGAAGCCGCCGGCAACCGAGCCGTAACAGAGGAAGCCGACGCCGTTCTGTTTTGCGAGTGCCGCCAGGCTGTTGCCCGGCCGCTGGTCGAGCACGGAATACTGCAGCTGTTGACTGACAAGCGGGATGCCGGCGGCGAGGATTTCGGTGAGCCGCGGCGTATCGAAATTGGTGGTGCCGAGATTGCGCACCTTGCCTTCCAGCCGAAGCTCGTTGAGCCAGCCCATCGCCTCGACATAGCGAGGCTGCGCATAGTCCCACCAGTGGAACTGGACGAGATCGAGCCGCTCGGCCTTCAGCCGCCGCAATGACTGGTCGACGATGCCCCTGATGTAGTCGCGGCTGATGCTGGCCAGCCGTTCCAGGTCGGGCACCAGCTTGGTGTGCACCTTCATCCGGGCGGCGACGTCGAGGCCGCGCTCGCTGGCCAGCCGCAGGCGCGCCGCGCCGATGAGCTCCTCGACACCGGTGTAGATGTCGGCGCAATCATAGGTCCAGATGCCGGCATCGAAGGTGGCGATCAGATCGGCAACCGCTTGGCTGCGGTCGATGGCGCCGTGGCCGCCGGCCAGCTGCCAGCCGCCGCGAATGACGCGCGAGATGGTGTAGCCGGGGCCGAGTTCGAAGGTCTTGGCGGTCATGTCAGGTCATCCTCCTTCGGCAGCGGCACCGCTGTGGTCTCGGCGTGGCTGAACCGTCGCTTGGCCACCCTGACAATCCGGAGGCGGCTGGCGCAATTGGGATCGGGACAAGCGATCTCGGCGTCCGATGTCATCCAGTCGTTCGGGTGGGTCGGGCGCTGCTTGGCCGCCAGCAGCGGCAAGACGGCGGCGAGCGAATAAATCGAAAAGCCCTGCCCTGCCGGCATCGACAGCATCTCGCCCTTGAGCTCGAAATAGTCACCGGCCCTGGCGCCGCAATAGATCGGCTTGCCCTCCGGGATGACCACCTCGACGCGAAGATCGAACAGCTCGAAACTGTCGTCGGCCATGTCAAGCCTCCACCAGACTGAAGGTGACATCGCAGGCGCCGTTGCGCCGGATGCCGCCGCAAGCGGCGGCGAACTGATCGCGCTCCCCGGCACGCACCTGCGCCACCACGCTGCCGGCCAGCCAGCCGATCGGGAACAGGAGCCGCGCACCCTGGCCGTAATAGAGGCCGATGTCGAAGATCGCATTGGGATTGCCGCCCCACATGCGTGGCGGCACATAGGACAGCACGATGTCGCCCGGCTGCGGGTTCAGCGTTGCGTTCTCGGCCGGCAGCGGTTTTGCATAGGCCTGGTCCTCGAGGTCGGCTGGTGGAACCGGACAGGAAATCTCCGGCCCCGTCCACATCGCGTGGATGCCCGGAACAACGCGTGGCGTGCCGAGATAGGCCAAGAGGAAGGCAGCGTTTTCCGGTGCCTTCTCGGGCAGCAACAATGCGGTGACGGAAAGCTGCGAGCGCGGCTCGGTGATCCTGATGGCGGTCATGTCTGGTCTTTCGCGGCGGCGGCCTGCAGCTTGCTGCGCAGGAAGGTGAAGGGGCGGCTGATGTCGGCGACCAGTGATTCACGCGCGGCCTGCGCATCCTGCGTGGACAGCGCCGTGACGATGCGGCGGTGATACTGGGCGGTGTCGACTTCGCCGGCCTCCGAGAAGGCATAGATAGCGACGCGGATGCAGGGGCCCGATTGCAGCCACAGGCTCTCGATCATCGGGATCAGCACGGCCGAGCCGCAGGAGCGGTAGATCTCGAAATGAAAGCTCTGATTGAGCGTCACTTCGCGATCGACGTCCTTCTTGTGTTTCAGCGCCCGCATCTCGTCCCATTCGCCGAGAATGGTTTCGATGGTGGCGATCTGGCGCGGACCCATGCGGGCGGCGGCCAGCGCGATCGCTTCGCCCTCGATCAGGATGCGGGCACGCAAGAGATCATCGAGGCGTTCCAATGTGATCGGCGGCACACGCACCGAACGGTTGGGCAGCGCCTCCAGCGCCTTTTCCGTGATCAGCCGGCCGAGCGCCTCGCGCACCGGCATGGTCGAAGTGACCAGCGCATCGGCCAGGCCACGGATGGTCAACACCTGGCTCGGCTCGAACAGGCCGCCGATCAAGGCACGGCGCAGTTCGGAGTAGACGCGGTCCTGCACCGTTTCGCGGCCGACCGGCGCAAGTTGGGCCGCGATCGCCTCGTTGTTCTTTTCGATGGCAGCCTTTTGCATGGAATTCCGTTCTTGGCCGGTTTTCGGCTTGCGGATGAAATTAAAGCCGAATAGCGTGATCAAAGCAAGTGTGATCACAAATCATAATCAGAAGGCGGCAACGATCGTCTTCGGCCAGAGGGTTTGATGAGCGAGGCAACCAAACGGCAAGGGGAAACCCGCGCGCCGGTTCTGACGGCAAGAAATGTCGTCAGGCGGTTCGGCGGCCTTGTCGCGGTCAACGATGTCTCGTTTGAAGTCAAAGCGGGAGAAATCCTCGGCCTGATCGGCCCCAACGGCGCCGGCAAGACGACGATGTTCGACCTGCTTGCCGGAAGCATCCTGCCGACCAGCGGTGAAATCCTTCTCAACGGTACGCCAGTCTCGGGCGAAGCCGCACATCTGCGCATCGGACGCGGTCTCGGCCGCACCTTCCAGATACCGCGCCCGCTGCCCAATCTGACGCTGATCGAAAACATCATGCTGGCGGCACAAGGTCAGGCCGGCGAAAAGCTGCTCGCCAATTTCGTGACGCCATGGCGCGTCGCCGCGCAGGAAAGAGCCGCCAGGACAAAGGCGCTCGAACTGCTGGAACTGGTCACCCTCACCCGCCTCGCACATGAGCCGGCGCGCGTGCTTTCCGGCGGCCAGCGCAAGCTCCTCGAACTCGCCCGCGTCATGATGGCCGACCCGGCGATCATCCTGCTCGACGAACCGGCCGCCGGAGTCAACGCGACGCTGCTCGAAGTCATCATCGAACGCATCCGCGACATCAATGCGCGCGGCATCACCTTCCTGCTAATCGAGCACAATATCGACATGGTGACGCGGCTTTGCCATCGCGTCCTCGTCATGGCGAGCGGCCAGCTGCTCAGCGAAGGCACGGCAGAGGAAGTCGCCCGCGACCCACGTGTCATCGAGGCCTATCTCGGAGGCGCGGCATGAGCGAGATCGTCCTCGATGTCCGCGACCTCGAGGCCGGCTACGAGCCCGGCGTGCCGATCGTGCGCGGCGCCTCGATCATCGTCGCCAAGGGTGAGATCGTCGTCGTGCTGGGCCCCAACGGCGCCGGCAAGTCGAGCTTCATCAAGGCAATCGCCGGCCTCGTCCCGATCACCGGCGGCACGGTGTTTCTGGACGGCAAGGACATCACGGCCGCGCCTGCCCACACCATGGTTCGGCTCGGGCTTGCCTTCGTGCCGCAGACCGAAAACATCTTTCCGCTGATGTCGGTCGAGGACAATCTCAAAGTCGCCTGCGGCATCCTCGAACGGCGCGAGATCCCTGGCCGCATCGAGGAGATGTATTCGGCCTTCCCCGATCTCGTGCGCCAGCGTCGCACCGCCGCCGGCAATTTGTCGGGCGGGCAGCGGCAGATGCTGGCCGTCGCGCGCGCGCTGATCGTCCACCCCAAAGTGCTGGTTCTGGACGAGCCGTCGGCCGGCCTGTCGCCGAAATTCGTCTCGATGGTGTTCGAGATGCTGGCCGGCATCCGCAAGTCCGGCGTCACCATCCTTTTGGTCGAGCAGAATGCCAAGGCGGCACTCGCCATCGGCGACCGCGCCTATGTGCTGGTCGAAGGCAAGGACCGGCACGAGGGCATCGCCTCCGAACTATGGAACGATCCGGTGGTCGCCGAACTCTATCTTGGCCAGCGCCCCCGTAAGGCCGACACGGGAGGTGCGGCATGAGCCTGCAATTTGTCGTCGACGGATTGCTGACGGGTTCGATGATCGGCCTCGGCGCCATCGGCGTGACGCTCACCTATTCGATCCTGCGCTTCTCGAACTTTGCCCATGGCGACTTCATGGCCTGGGGAACCTATGCGACGCTGGCCGTCGTCAGCGCCATCGGCGCGACAGTCGGCAAGGTGGCGCCGATCGCACCGTTGTCCTTCGGCTGGCCGCTCATTGTTGCGCTCGCTATCGGCATGGCCTTCACCGCGCTCTTGGCGCTGCTGCTCGACAAGGTGCTGTTTTCGCGGCTTCGCTCGCAAGGCCAGGCGATCATCGTGGTGATGGCGAGCTTCGGCGCCTCGATGGCGCTGAGAAGCTTGCTCGAATTCACTTTCACCTCGCGGCCGACCTATTTCAGCCGGGCAATCCAGATCGCCATGCCGGTCGGCTTCGGCATCCGCATCACGCCCGACCAGATCGCCCTGCTGCTACTGACCGCGGTGCTGGTGCTCGGCGTGCATCTGTTGATGACGCGCACGCAAACCGGCCGCTCGATGCAGGCCCTGAGCCAGAACGCGGCACTGGCCCGCATCGTCGGCATCGATGTCGCCAGCGTGGTGCGCGTCACCTGGGTCATCGGCGGGGCGCTGGCCTGCGTGGCCGGCGTGATGATCGGCATTCTGGTGCAGATCCGCCCGTTCATGGGTTTCGACATGCTGCTGCCGATGTTCGCTGCCGCCATTCTCGGCGGCATCGGCAGCATTCCTGGCGCGGTGCTCGGTGGCTTGATCATCGGGTTCGCCGAAGCCGGTGCAGTACAGCTGATCGGAGCCGAGTGGCGCGCCGCCGTCTCCTTCATCATCCTGATGGCGGTGCTGTTCGTGCGGCCTATCGGCCTGTTTGGTGTGAGGGAACGCTGATGGACCTGCTCGGCTACGGCGCCTTCTTCCTGACCACCGCGCTGATCTTTTCGCTGGTCACGCTGGGGCTCAATCTGCAATGGGGGCTGACCGGCCTGTTCAATGTCGGCCTCGCCGGCTTCGTCGCCATCGGCGCCTATACATCGGCGCTGCTGACCACACCGGACGATGCCGCGCGGCTGGGCGGCTTCGGCCTGCCGATCCTTGTCGGCTGGCTCGGCGCCATGGTTGTCGGCGGCATCGCCGCGGCGCTTACCGGCATGGCGACGCTGCGGCTGAGATCCGACTATCTTGCGATCACCACCTTCGGCGTCGCCGTGGTGGTGCAACTGGTCGCGCTCAACGCGCAGAAGCTGACCGGCGGCCCGTTCGGCATCGGTTTCATCCCGCGCCCCTTCGGCAGCCTTGCCGAGACGCCGCTGCTGTTCAACCTGTCCAACCTCGCGGTCGTATCGGTGGTGACGCTGATCGCCTATCTCGCTTTGGAGCACCTGTCGCGCAGCCCATGGGGGCGGGTTTTGAAGGCGTTGCGCGAGGATGAGCGGGCGGCGATCTCGCTTGGCAAGAGCGCGCGTTTCTATCGCGTCCAGGCCTTTGCCGTGGGCGGCGCCATCATGGCGCTGGCCGGCGCGCTGCAGGCGCATTTCACCGGCTTCATCGCGCCGGACAATTACCTGCCGATCCTCACCTTCCAGGTGTGGGTGATGCTGATCGTCGGCGGCTCTGGCAGCAATCTCGGCGCCGTCATCGGCAGCATCCTGGTGTGGGCGATATGGGCCGGATCGGGCACGTTGACCAGCATCCTGTTCCCGCCGGAACAGCAGGCGCGCGCTGCCGCGCTGCAGATCGCCGCCATCGGTGTCATGCTCTGCGTCATCCTGCTGATCCGGCCCAACGGCCTGTTCGGCGACAGGCCGCGGCGGCCATGGTTCGGCAAGCGGGCGAAGGTGGCTTCGACCCAGAGCAGTTCCGGCTCATGAATGCCGTGATCCGGCAGGAGGCGCGAGGCGCGTCGCTGTGGCATGCCGTCAGCCGCAACCGCCGCGAGCGACCGACGCTGCAAGGCGGGCTCGATGTCGACCTGGCCATGGTCGGCGGCGGCTTTTCCGGCCTTTCAACCGCGCTGCACGCCGCGGGCAAAGGACTTTCCGTCGCCGTTCTCGAAGCCGAAATCATCGCCTGGGGTGCGACCGGCAGGAATGCCGGCTTCGTCGTGCCGAACTTCGCCAAGATGGATCCGGGCGACATATTGGCCCAGCTCGGACCTTCGCGCGGCGAAAGGCTGATCGATTTCGCCGCCGGCAGCGCCGACCTGGTTTTCCGCCTGATCCGGCAGCACGGCATCGACTGCGACGCCGTGCAGAACGGATGGATCCAGCCGGCGCATTCGCCTGCCGCCTTCGAGAAGGTCAAGTCACGTGCCGGGCAATGGGCACAGCTTGGCCGGCCGGCAGTCCCATTGGATCGGCAGGAAGTCGAAGCCCTGACGGGCGTGCCAGGCTATGTCGGCGGCTGGATGGATCGCTCCGGTGGCGTGCTCAATCCGGTCGCCTGTGCGCGCGGGCTCGCCGATGCGGCGGAGAAAGCCGGCGCGAAGATCTTCGAGCAGACGCGCGTCACCTCGGTTGATCGCACAGCCGATGGCTGGATGCTGAAAACGCCGGCGGGATCGGTGCGCGCCGCAAAGGTGCTGATCGCCACCAACGCCTATGGCTGGTCCCTCAATCCATCATTGCAGCGAACCTATTTCCCGCTCAAGGTTTTCCAGATCGCCACGGCGCCGCTGCCGCCCGAAATCCGCGCGCGCCTCTTGCCCGGTGGGCAAGGTGTCGGCGACACCAGGCGCAATCTCTTCACCTTCCGCTTCGACGCCGACAACCGGCTGATCAGCGGCGGCATGCACATCCTTGGCACCGGTGCCGACACGCGCGTACCGCAGACGATCTGGCGAAGGCTTGGCCGACATCTCAATCTGCCCGACCTGCCGCCACTCGCCTATAGCTGGTCGGGAATGGCCGCGGTCGAACCGGATTTCCTGCCGCACCTAATCGACCTCGGCCCAGGCCTGATCGCCGGGCGCGCCTGCAACGGCCGCGGCATCGCCATGACCACGGCGATGGGCAAGGTTTTGGCGGACTGGGCCTCTGGAACCGAGGCCCGCGACCTGTCGCTGCCCTTTGCGCCGCCGGCGCCAATCCCGTTCCATGCCTTGCTGCGGCACGCGCCCAACATGCTGCTCGGCTGGAGCATGCTGCGCGATCGGCTGGACAGGATGAGCTAGGCCGACAGTAGCTTGGCAGCGTCAAGGTTTGCCGACAGCACGGCGGCCGCCATCGCGATGTCCTCTTCTATGAAGACCCGCACAGTGGGGCCGCTGCGTTGCTCCAGTGCGGCGACGATCTTGCGATGCGCGTCGTTGGAGTGCGGGATGTAGCGATCGGCCTGCATCAGCAGCTTGAGATAGGGTCCAACCCGCCCCCAGAGGTCGCGGATCATGTTCAACAGGATCGGCGCGCCGGCCTGCTGGTAGATGGCAAAGTGGAACGCTTCGTTCAGCGTCAGATAGGCCCGAGCGTCACCGGCCTCGATGGCACGCTGCATGCCGGCGAGCGTGGCCTGGATGTCAGCGAGCGCGCTCTCCGTCATCCTGGTCGCTGCCATCTCGCCCGCCAGTCCCTCGACGGCGATGCGGATGCGCGTCAGCTCCTCGAAGGCAGGCGCGGACAGCAACGGCACGATGACCGAGCGGTTGTTCTGCATCTCGAGCAGCCGCTCGGCGACAAGCCTCTGCAGCGCCTCGCGGATCGGTGTCGTCGAGATGCCGAAGGTCTCGGCGAGTTTGCGGATGACCAGCGTCTGCCCGGGGCTGAAGCCACCGGAAATCAATTCCTGCTTGAGCGAGCCATAGGCGCGGTCATTCAGGGTTTGATGTTCGAGCTTCAGCATGCGCGGCCCGCCCCGATCACCAGTTCGACAGGGCGCGATCGAGCGTCTCGGCCAGTTGCTCGGCATTGTCCCTGGCAAAGGGCAGTGGTGGCCTGATCTTCAGCACATTGCCGCGCGGGCCGCAGGACGAGATCAGCACGCCGTCCTCGCGCATGGTTTCGACGACCGCCGATGTCTTGGTGGCGGCCAGCGCCTCGTCACCGTCCGCCGTCAGCTCGACGCCGAAATAGAGGCCGTTGTGCCTGATATCGGCGACCGCGCCATGCCGGCTCTGCAGGGCGCGCAGCAGTTCACTCGTATAGGCGCCGACGTTGCGTGCATTCTCGATCAAACCTTCGCCCTCGATCACCTCAAGCACGGCGAGGCCGACGGCGGCCGCGACGGGATTACCGCCGAAAGTGTTGAAATAACCGGTGTTCGAGCCGAACGAGGCGACAAGCTGCGGCCGCACCAGCACCGCACCCATCGGATGCCCGTCGCCGATCGGCTTGCCCATCGTGACGATGTCCGGCTCGATGTCATAATTGGCGAAGCCCCACATGCCCTGGCCGAGCCGGCCGAAGCCAGACTGGACCTCATCGGCAATGACGATGCCGCCGGCCTTTTTTACATTGTCGGCCGCCTCGCGCATTACCGCCGCATCCGGAAAGAAGATGCCGTCGCTGGAAAAGGCCGAGTCGAGGAGCAGCGCCGCCGGCTGGACATTTCTTGCGCCCATGTCCTCAATGGCTGCTGCGACATTTTTCGCAAAATCATTCGCGGCCCGGCCATGGTCGCGGAACGTGTCCGGCGCTGTCACGGTGCGGTGCTGCGCGAGCACGCCCTTTGCCCCGACCGCCGCCGGCGACAGCTGCGCCGTTGCGATCGTGGCGCCGTGATAGGCGAAGTCGGTGATGATCACCCCGGTGCCGCCGCTGGAATGCTGGGCGATGCGGATGGCGAGGTCGTTGGCCTCGCTGCCGGTGCAGGTGAACATGGCATGGCCGAGATGGGCCGGAACGGTGCCGAGGAGTTTTTCCGCGTAGTCGAGGATGACCTCGCTGAGATAGCGTGTGTGGGTGTTGAGCGTGGCGGCCTGCGCTGACAGCGCCTCGACGACACGCGGATGGCAGTGTCCGACCGAGGCGACGTTGTTGTAGGCGTCGAGGAACTTGCGGCCCTGCGCATCGTAGAGCCACACACCGCTGCCGCGCACAAGATGGATGGGGTTGCGGTAGAAGGCGCGGTAGGTCGGCCCAAGCAGCCTGGCGCGGCGTTCGAGCAGCGCGCGCTCCGATGCAGCCGCGTCGGCATTTGAAGGATATGGCGAGGACTGGGACACGAGCATCTACTCCGGATTGGAATGGTCGAGAAAATAGCGGCGGGCATCGGTGGACGACAGACCATCAAGCTTTTCAAGCGAAGCCCAGACCTCGGTGGCGAGGCGCAGCACGTAGTCGCGTTTGGCCGGGAATCGCTCGGCCTGCCAACTGGCGATGTTGACGATGAGCGCAAGCCGGGCACGGATCAGATCGAAGAGAATGCCGACCTCGTCCTCCTCCAGCGGCTGAACCGATTGATAGCCGGCGACAAAGCGCGCGGCCGGTGCCAGCGGATGGCCTTGTGCCGGCCAGCGATAGACGGCGCCGATGGCGAGGTCGCAGATCAGCGGCGAATGGATCATGTCGCCGAAATCGAGGATGCCGCTGACGATCTCCGGCCGCGAGGCGTCCATCACCACATTGTAGGAGTTCATGTCGTTGTGGACGATCTGGGCGCGCAGTTTCGGGATGACCGGCGCCGCGTGCTGCTCGAAGGAGTCGATCGCACGCTCGACCATCGCCCGCCGGCCGGGATCGGTGATATGCGTCATCATCGGCCGCGTCTCGGCCACCTTGCGGATATCCCAGAGCAGGTCACTGCCGGCGGCCGGATGGAAGAAGCCGCGCAGCGCCCGGCCAAGGCGGGCGAGGAAGATGCCGAGATTGCGATCTTGCGCCTCTGAAGTCGGCGAGTGCGACAGCAGCTGACCGGGCAGATAAGTCACCAGCCGGACGATGCGCGGTGCCGATCCACCAACACTGGCCGTAAATTGCGCTTCGCCCTCAAGGCTTTTGCGCACCGAGGGAACCGGCAAGGTGGGGTCGACTGCAAGGATGTGGTCGAGCGCCTTGTTCTGAAAATCGGTGAAGCCGGCCTCTTCCGCCGGATGGGAGATCTTTAGAACGAACTCACGCTCGCCGTCGGCCTGGATGTGGAAATTGTGGTCGCGTTCGCTAGGCAGCGGACGCGCGGTGCCGGTCAGCCCGTAGTGCCGGCGCAGGATGGCAAGCGCGTCGGTCGTCGAGACATGGGGCGCGTCCTCGGCGAGCGTTTCGCCGAAAGCATCGGGGACGGCTGCATTCATGGCTTGGCCTCGATAGGTTCGAGGCCGCACCAGTCGGCGATGAACAGCGCGATCGTCTGGGTGACCTTGCGCACCGAGTCGAGATCGACGGCCTCGTCATAGCCATGCGGCATGCGGCAGATCGGGCCGTAGACGATCGCCGGCGTGTCAGCATAGAGGCCGAAGAAGCGCGCATCAGTGGTCGCCGAGGTGACGTGCTCCGTCAGCGGCTCGCCCCACACGGCGGTGTGGCTGCGGCGCAGCACGGCTTCCATCTCGTCGGCGCCTTCCAGCACATAGCCCTCGGCCATGAAGCCGTTGTAGGTCATCATCGGTGGGCGATTGGCCAGGAACGGATCGGCACGCGCCGCTTCGGCGATACAGGCCTCAAGCTCGGCCCTGGCGTCCTCGAGCTTCTGGCCGGGATAGGTAGCGACCCGCATCTCGAAGACACATCGCGCCGGAACGCTCGATGTCCATTCGCCGCCTTCGATCTTGCCGAGATTGAAGCGGATCGGGTGCGGGTGATCGTGAAAACGCCTGTCGTCGACCTTGCGCGCGTTCCAGACGATTTCGAGCTGCTTCAGCGCCTGGATGATGACGAACGCCTTTTCGATGGCATTGGCCCCGGCCGAGAATGCACCCGACGCATGCTGCGGATCGCCGTCGACCTCGACCCGGAACCAGATCGGCCCGACCTGCGCCCGCATCAGTCTCGGCTCCAGCGGTTCGGGAATGAAAGCGGCGTCGGCGCGGTAGCCACGCTGCAGGCAGGCGAGCGCGCCATTGCCGGTGCATTCTTCCTCGACCACCGACTGGAGATACACGTTCGCGGCAGGCTGATAGCCAAGGCTGCGCAATGCGGCCAGCGCATAGAGGCAGGCGGACAGGCCGGCCTTCATGTCGCCGGCGCCGCGGCCATGCATCCAGCCGTCCTGGACCACCGGATCGTAGGGATCGCGCACCCAGCGGTCGAGCGGTCCGGTCGGAACGACATCGATATGGCCGTTGAGGATCAGCGAGCGGCCGGTCGCGTTTCGCGGCGTATGCGTGGCAACGACATTGAAGGCGTCGTCATAAGAAACTGCCACGGGTGAAAAACCCGGCAGGTCGCGAATCGCATCGACATCGACGCGCCACATGTCGACGGCATAGCCGTCAGCCTCAAAGGCAGCCGCCATGAACGATTGTGCGGCATGTTCCTCACCACGCTGCGAAGGAAAACGCACGAGGTCTCGCAGAAACGCTACCTGCCGCGCGAAGCCGCCATCGACCGCGCTGAGAATGGCCTCGTCCGCAATCCGCTCAGGCATTATGTTTCACTTTCATCTGAATGGTGTATCATATCTCATATGCCATTTCTGTGAAATGCAAGAGGCATACGCGCCAAACTTTCAGTCCAGGACTTGCCGTTCAATGCTGCCATGGTCTGGGGAGTTGGCATCGGATGCAGCAAGCCGATACTGCTATCTCTGGAAGACATGACGAGGAATGCGTTGATCACCGAAGACACGATGCCGGCCGAAATCACCGATCTCGCCATTGGCTACCATCGCCTGCCGGCGGGCAAGCTTGCCAATGCGGTGACGTGGATGGAGGCGCGCTCGCCGCAGCCCGATCTCGCGCACCCCTTGGCCATGACACGGATCACGCCCACCGACTGCGCTTCCTACCGGGCGATTTTCCTAGAGATCGGCGCGCCCTGGCTTTGGGACCGTGTTTCCGAAATGTCCGATGCCGAAATCACCGAGCATTTCGCCGACCCGCGCCAGCATCTCTACTACGGCCATGACGAGACCGGCGCGCATCTCGGTATGGTCGAATTCTTCGTCGCCGACAGCAGCGAGATCGAGATCACCTATTTTGGCCTGTTCCCGTCCCTGACCGGCAGGGGTTTCGGCAAACGGCTGATGGCCGGGGCACTGGACCTCGCATGGCGTCTCAACCCGAGCCGCATCTGGCTGCATACAAGCAGCTTCGATCATCACAGTGTCATCGGGTTCTACAGTGCCTGCGGGTTCGTCCCCTTCGCGACCGGATTTGAGATCATCGACGATCCCCGGATCAAGGGAACCTTGCCGCGCGATGCCGCACCGCAGATTCCGCTGATCGAAACGGAGTGGAGCAATGGCAAGGGAGCCGCGCTTTCCCGGAAAAGCGGCAGGTTGCACGGACCTAGATGAGAACAGCTCCGCAATCCGTCAGCCAAGCGTCGCCGCACCATCGCCGATGGGTGCGCCGCGAGACCATCCTGTCGACGCTGGAGCGCCACATCGACACGCGGATCGTGCTGTTCGCCGCGCCCGCCGGCTTCGGCAAATCGACGACAATGGCGCAATGGGCCACGGAGGTCGCGCGCCACGGTCGGCTGACCGCATGGCTATCCTGCGAGGCAACCGACAATGACGAGGGCGCCTTCCTGTCGCATCTGGTGGGCGCGCTCCGCCATCTCGTCCAGAGCCCAGCGGAACTCGACCTTGCCTTCCAGTCCAGCCCGATCCCCCAGCTCGATGTTATGCTCGCGGCACTGGTCACGGGCCTTGCAGCGCGCGAAGCTGACATCACGCTGTTCTTCGACGACTACCACGCTGTCGAGGCGACGGCGGTGAAGCGGTTCATGGAGCGCCTGACCCGGCAGGCGCCGGCAAACGTCGCCTTCGTCATCGGCTCGCGCAGCCTGCCCGATCTGCAACTCGGCAAGCTCAGGGTGCTGGGCGACATCTTCGAAATCGGCCCCGACGATCTGCGTTTCGCCTCGTCCGAGGCCGAGGCTTTCTTCAACGAGAAGCTGGGCCTGAGCGTCAGCAGCGGCACAGTGGAGACCTTGTGCTCGCGTACCGAAGGATGGGCCGCCGGCCTGCAGCTCGCCTCGCTCTCGCTGAGTGCCGCACACGCACCCGAAACCGTCATCGGCAATTTTACCGGCGCCAACCGCAACGTCGCCGACTTCCTGATGGGCGAAGTGTTTCTGGAGCTGCCGCCGGCAATCGCAAAATTCCTGCTCTACAGTTCGATCTTCGAACGCTTCAGCGCCGAAGCCTGCCGGGCGGTGATGCGCGCGGCGGATGCCGAGGCGGCGATTACCGAGATCGAGACGCGCAACCTGTTCCTGGTGCCGCTCGATGAAGAGCGACGCTGGTTCCGCTACCATCATCTGTTCCGCGATTTCCTCAGCCGCGAAATGGAACGGCGCGAACCGGAGATGATCGCGCCGCTGCATCTGGCGGCCGCCGAATGGTTCGGCGAACGCAAGATGCTGACCGAGGCGATCGGGTACGCGCTGGCCGCCGGCGACCAGGCACGCGCGGCGGTATTCGTCGAAAACAACGCGCTCGACCTCATCGCCCAGTGCCAGCTTCTCTACGTGCGCCAGCTGCTCGCGCTGCTGCCTAGGAAACTGATCGACCAGCGCATCCGGCTGCAACTGGTGGTGCTTTGGCTGGCGGTGCACAGCAGCCAACCCGAGATTGCCCAGCAGACGCTGAGCAATGCGCGCAAGCTGGTCGAGACCGGACCGACTGACAGCAATGACCCAGGCACCATGACCGGCACAACGATCGAGGCCGAACTGGTGGTTCTCGCCGCTGCCGTCCACAGCACGCTGGAGCAGTTCGATCAGGCGCGCGACACAGCACTTGCGGCCCTGCGCGTCATCTCACCCGATGCCTGGTTCATGGAAGGCGCGACCGCCAATGTCATCGGCTACAACCTCTATGCGCTGGGTGACCTCGAAGGTGCCCGCGCCGCGATCGATGCGGCGCGACGGGCGCATGAGCGAAGCGGCAGCCTGCTCGGCGTCACCATTGCCAATTGCTACATGGCCGTTGTCGAGCGTTCGGCGGGCCGCTTGCCCGCCGCCGAGCGGCTGCTGCGCAACGCCATCATCGAGGCCAGGGCGCGGATCGGTGCTAATTCCTATGCCGAGGCCTTGGCCGGAACGCTGCTAGCCGAGCTCGCCTACGAGACCAATGCGTCGGGCGAAGCGCTGACCCTGGTCGAGAATCTCGGCCCGCAGATCGAGGGCGCGGCGGTCATCGTCTATCCCCTTGCCAGCGTGCCGACCTATGCCCGTGTGCTGCAGCTGACCGGTCGCACCGAAGCCGCACTGGACATGCTGGAGCGCGTCTATCAACGCGTGCGCGGCACGGTGTATCGCCGCCTGGCATCGATGATCATGCATGACCGCGTACGTGTGCTGCTCGACCAGAACCGCAATGCCGAGGCGCGCGCGCTGCTGGCCGAGCATCGCGGCGAAGAGACCGAGACTTCGACGGTCATCACCACCGCAAACGAGTTCGAGTTCTTTGCCGAGGGCCGTTTGCTGACGGCGGAAAAATCCTATGCCAATGCAGCGGGGGTTTTCGACGCGCTTCTGGAGCGCACGAGAACCAGCGGGCGCATGCGTCGCCATATATTGGCGCTGATCCTGCGAGCCAAAGCGGCCAGCGCTGCCCACGACCAACGCGAGGCAGACCGCAATCTCCTCGATGCGTTGCGTCTCGCCCAACCTTCCGGCTTCATCCGTTCCTTCGTCGACGAGGGAAGGTCTGTCGTCGAAGGGTTGATGCGGCTGCGTGCTGCCCAGGCGAAGACCGACCCCGCGCTGTCAGCCTATGCCACGCGCATCATCGATGCAGCGCAGGCGATGCCCGTGGCGGCGCGCAAGCTGGCCGCACCAGCCGCTGAGAAGGAACAGCTCACCCAGCGCGAGGCCGAACTGCTGCGCTATCTCACTGAGGGCATGTCCAATCGCGATATCGCCTTGGCGCTGTCGGTGAGCGAAACCACGGTGAAATGGCACCTGAAGAACATTTTCGGCAAGCTTGCGGTATCCAACCGGGTGCAGGCGGTGCGCGCCGCGCAAGGGTCAGCAGGCGCCTATACCCCTCCGAAAGGAGGGGCATAGATACAGGCGCAGCCCCTCTTTCGGGTCGGGCCACATGATCGTTAGCCTGCTAGCGTCACCTGGTTTTTAGAGGACGCTGCGAATGGCGACAGGCTACGTTTTTCACGAACAGCTGATGTGGCATGACACCGGCTCCAGCGCCGACATGATGCCTCCCGGCCGTTTCGTGGAACCCGGCCGCCATCTGGAATCCCCTGGCTCGAAGCGGCGGCTGAACAACCTCATCCAGGTCAGCGGCCTGTCGCGCCATCTCGTCCCGATTATCCCCGAGCCGGTCTCGGTCGAGGACCTGTTGCGCGTCCACACGCAACGTCACGTTGACGACATCAGGATGCTCAGCGAGCGCGGCTCCGGTTTCGCCGGGCCGCAGGCGCCAATCGGCCTCAACAGCTTCGACATCGCGCTGCTGTCTGCCGGCACCACCTATGCCGCGATGCGCGCCGTGCTGACCGGACGCGTCGACAATGCCTATGCGCTGGCGCGGCCGCCGGGGCACCATGCCGAGCCTGATCAGGCGATGGGCAACTGCCTGTTCTCCAACATCGGCGTCGCTGTCCGCCGGCTGCAGCATGAAGGCCTGCTTGGCCGCGCCGCAGTGGTCGACTGGGATGTGCACCACGGCAACGGCACCGAGACGGTGTTCTATTCCGACCCGTCGGTGCTGACCATTTCCTTGCATCAGGACAATCTCTACCCGACCGGGCGCGGTGCGCTGGCCGACAACGGCAAAGATGCCGGCGAAGGCTACAACATAAACATACCGCTGCCGGCGGGCAGCGGCACCGGCGCCTATGAAGCGACTTTCGACCGTGTCGTCGCGCCGGCGCTGCGTGCCTACAGACCGGACCTCGTCATCGTCGCGTCCGGCTTCGATGCGTCCGGCTTTGATCCGCTCGGCCGCATGATGCTCAACAGCGAATGCTTCAGGCGGCTCGCCGCGCGCATGGTGGCGCTGGCCGCCGAAACTTCGCAAGGGCGCCTGATGATGACCCATGAGGGCGGCTACTCCGAGGGCTATGTGCCGTTCTGCGGCCATGCCGTCATCGAGACTCTGGCCAACCATCGCACCGAAGTGGTCGACCCGTTGTCGGAGCATATCGACGAATGGGCGGGGCAGGATCTGCAGTCGCATCAGGCCGCGGCGATCGATGCCGCCGAAGGCCTGCTCGCCGGCCTGCGCCAACGTCTCGCCAGTGCGGCCTGACGCGATGGATTTTCTCATCACCACGCTGCTCAATGCGCTGACGCTGATCAGTATCCTGATTCTGGTCGGGCTCGGGCTGGCGATCAGCTTCGGGCTGATGAACGTGACCAATTTGGCGCATGGCGAGTTCGTCACCGTCGGCGCTTTCGCGGTTTATTTCGTCCAGAGCGTGGGCGGCTCGTTCTGGCTGGGCCTGGCGGCGGCGCCCGTTGCCGGCGCGGTGGTCGGCTGTATCCTCGAGTTCGCCATCATCCGCCATCTCTATTCCAGGCCGGTCTCGACCGTGCTTGCCACCTGGGGCGTCAGCCTGATCCTGCAGCAAGGGCTGGAACTGATCTTCGGGCTCGGCGCCAAGCCGGTGACGCCGCCGATCGAGGGCACGCTCGATCTTTTCTTTACCGTCTATCCGGCCTACCGGCTGATCCTGATCGGCATTGCCATGCTGACCTTGCTCGGCGTCATCCTGTTGATCAGCCGGACGCCCTTCGGTCTCGACATCCGCACCGTCATCCAGAACCGCGAGATGGCCGAAGGCGTCGGCATCAATACCCGGCGCACCTACGCCATCGCCTTCACCTTCGGCGCGGCAATCGCCGGCCTTGCCGGCGGACTGGTCGCACCGCTGGCAATCGTGCTGCCGCAGATGGGGGTGAACTATCTCGCCAACGCCTTCTTCGTCGTCATCGTCGGTGGTGTCGGCTCGATCGGCGGCCTTGTCGCCGGCAGCGTCTTCGTCGGCGGACTGACCAGCATCCTCAATTATCAGATTTCGCCGTCGCTGGCGCAGGCGATCGTGCTGCTGGCTGCCATCGTCGCTGTCCGTCTGCGGCCCAACGGCCTGTTCAACGGAGCGTCGCGATGATCGCCCGCGACCGCAACTGGCTGATGATCTTTGCCGTCTGCGTGGCGCTCGCGATCATCTATCCGTTCTTTGCCGGCGGCTATCAGTTGACGGTGATCCGCGACGCGCTGATCTTCGGCCTGTTCGCGGCGAGCCTCGACTTCTTCTGGGGCCGCACCGGAATCCTGTGTTTCGGCCACGCCGCCTTCTTCGGCATCGGCGGCTACATCATGGCGCTGGTTACGCTCAATGATGCCATCCCCTTCGGAAGCCTGCTTGGCATCATCGGTGCGGTGGCGGGTGCGGCCTTCGTCGCCGCCATCATCGGCTACTTCCTGTTCTTCGGCGGCATTCGTGGCAGCTATTTCACCATCGTCACGCTGGCCATGGGCGTCATCTGCCAGCAGGCCGCGGTTTCCTGGAGTTCGGTCACCGGCGGCGACAGCGGCCTGATCGGCATTCCGCCGATCGAGTTCGATCTTGGCGGCCTGCATGTCGATCTGAGCCAGGATCTGCCCTCCTATATCTTCGTCTCGGCTATCGTCGCCGTGACGGTGCTGGCGCTGTGGTCGATCAGCCGCGGCCGCTGGGGCACGGTGCTGACCGCAATCCAGGACAATGAAGTCCGGGCGGCCGCGCTCGGCCACAATGCGCCGTTGCGGCTGCTCGTTACTTTCGTCTTGTCGGCGGCGATCGCCGGACTTGCCGGCGCGCTCTATGTCTGCATGGCAGGACTGGTGGCGCCCGACCTGTCCGGACTGCTCCTGTCGACGGAGGTGATCGTCTGGGTGGCGGTCGGCGGGCGCGGCACGCTGCTTGGGCCAGTACTGGGCGCCATCTTCATTCAGCGCGCGCAGCAGACGATCAGCAGCTTCAACCCGAGCCTGTGGCCCCTTCTGCTCGGCTGTGTCTTCGTCATCATCGTCTTCGTCCTGCCGGATGGCATCCTGTCGATCTACGCGCGGCTGAAAGGCCTGTTCAAGGGCGGGAGGCGCGCGCAATGAGCGACATCCTGCTGCAGGCCGAGAACGTCGGTATCCGCTTTGGCGGGCTGCAGGCGCTGGAGGCTCTGAACCTCACGGTGCGCGACAAGGAACTCTGCTGCATCATCGGGCCGAACGGCGCTGGCAAGAGCACCTTCCTCAACGTGCTGACCGGCACGCTGCGTCCGACCAGCGGCAGCGTGCGCTTCCTCGGCCACGACATAGCCGGCTTGCCGCTGCATCGCATCGCCCGGCTCGGCATTGCCCGCAAGTTCCAGATCCCCTCTGTCTTCCCGAGCCTCTCGGTGGAGGATAATCTCAAGGTCGCGCGCTGGGGGGCGCCTTCGCCTGCGCGCCCGGTTGGCGAACTCTTGGAGCTGGTCGCACTGACCAACCGCGCCGCCACGTTGGCCGGCGAACTCGCGCATGGCCAGAAGCAATGGCTGGAGATCGGCATGGCGTTGGCGATAGAGCCGCGCCTGCTGTTGCTCGATGAACCCACTGCCGGCATGACGCCGCAGGAGACGCTGGCGACGGCGCAGATGCTGCTGCGACTCAAAGGTGAATTCTCGATCGTTGCCGTCGAGCACGACATCCGCTTCGTGCGGGCGCTGAACTGCGAGACGTTGGTGCTGCATCAGGGACGCCGGCTGCGCAGCGGTCCTTTCCATGACATCGAGACCGACGAGATGGTCCGCGATGTCTATCTGGGGAGGCGCTGATCATGCTGCGAACAATGGCGGTGTCGGCCGGCTACGGTCTGCTCCCCGTGCTGAACGGCATCGACCTCAGCGTCGCGCTGGGCGAAGTCGTGGGCTTGCTCGGCCGTAACGGCGCAGGCAAGACAACGCTGCTGCGCGTCATCTCCGGCGGCTTGCGGGCAAGCGGCGGGGCGGTGGTTCTCGGAGACAAGGATCTCACCAACGCGCCGGCTTTCCGCCGTGCGCGCGCAGGCATCGCGCATGTGCCGCAGGGGCGCGGGATCTTTAACCAGCTGACGGTGCGGCAAAACCTGGAGGTCGGCACCCGCGCTGCCAAGGACCGTGGCGACGGCGGCATTCCGGCCGACATCTTCGGCTATTTTCCAATCCTGCGCGAACGCGAAGCGCAGGTCGCCGGCACGCTTTCGGGCGGCCAGCAGCAAATGCTGGCGATCGGCCGCGCGCTCTGCGGCCTGCCCTCGGTGCTGCTGCTCGACGAGCCCTCGGAAGGCATCCAGCCGAACATCGTGCAGTCGATCGCCGAACTGGTGCCGCGCATCGCCCGCGAGCGCGGCATCGCGATCATTCTTGTCGAGCAGAATCTCGATCTCGTTCTCAAGGCATCGGACCGCTGCCTGGTGATGGAGAAGGGCAGGATCGTCCACGAAGGTGCGCCTGAGACCTTCGCCGACGAGACCCTGCTGAAGGACCTGTTGGCTTTGTAAGGCGTGCATGGGGCGCGCCTGGGACTGGAAGGGAACACAACAATGATAAGCAGAAGAACTGTCTTGAAATCGGGCGGCGCTGCCGCCGCCTTCGCCATAGTCGGCGCGCCGTCGATCCTGCGCGCCGCCGACACCGTCAAGGTCGGCCTGTCGATCCCGATCACCGGACTGCAGGCGATCCTCGGCGAGACGTTGCTCAATTGCTACAAGCTCGCCGCCGCCGAACTCAACGCCGCCAACGGCATTGGCGGGCGCCAGGTCGAACTCATCATCGAGGACAACCAGACCACGACCAAGGGCTCCATCGACAAGGCGCGCAAGCTCATCAACGAAGACAAGGTCGACGTGATCATGGGCACGATCATTTCGCCTGAGCGCAGCGCCACGCTGTCGGTCACCTCGAAGGCCAAGAAGCTGTTCTTCTACCCGACCAATTTCGAAGGCGGCGAATGCAACCGCTACTTCGTCGCCACCGGCCCGATCCCGATGCAGCAGGTCGACCCGATGATGCCATGGGTGGCAGAGAACCTCGGCAAGACGATCTATGTCATGGCTTCGGACTATGCCTGGCCGCAGAAGATGACCGAGGCGATCACGGCGGCCTATGAGAAGGCCGGCGGCAAGATCATCGGCGCCGATTACTATCCGTTCGGGACCACAGATTTCGGCCCGGCCTTCCAGAAGATCAAGTCGCTGAAGCCCGATGTCGTCTGGTCGATGGTGGTCGGCAACGACGCCGTCACCCAGCTCAAGCAGTATCGCAGCTTCGACATCAAGCAGCCGCTGATCGCCCCGCTCGACGAGGTCTTCAACAAGGACGCGCTGCCGCCCGGCGTTGCGGCCGGCACCTATGCGCCGCAGCCCTACTGGATGGCGCTGGACAATCCGGTCAACAAAAAGTTCATCTCCAGCTTCCGTGAGAAATTCGGCCAGGAGAAGATGGTCAACGGCATCGGGGAGGCCGGCTACAACGGCCTGCATCTCTACGCGCTGGCCGCGGAGAAGGCGGGATCGCTGAAGGACGACGATGTATTGGCCGCGCTGCCGTCGATCGAGTTCGACGCACCGCAAGGCAAGATCCGCGTCGACGCCACCAACAACCACACACTCTGCCATTCCTATGTAGGCAAGGCGGCGGCCGACGGCATCGGCTACGAGATCGCTAAGGATTTCGGCACCATCGCGCCGGTAACGCCTTACTGCAAGGTGTAGGGTCTTCCGCCCAAGCAATCCTGACGGCGGCTTTGTCGCTGCCGTCAGGGCGTCTGCGGCGCAGGCAGACGCTCGCGCAATTCGTCGACGAGCACCCTGGTGTTTTCGGAATAGTCGATAGGCACAACGACGAGATGCACGCCGCCGCCGGTGAAGGCCTGTTCCAGCGCCGGCCGCAAGTCGGCGATCTCTGCAACCCTGGTTCCCTTGGCGCCATAAGCCTCGGCATACTTGACGAAATCGGGATTTCCGAAGGTCATGCCGAAATCCGGAAATTCGTCAACCGCCTGCTTCCAGCGGATCATGCCATAGGCATGGTCCTCGAGCAGCAGGACGACGAGGTTGAGCTTGAGCCTGACGGCGGTCTCCAATTCCTGGCTGTTCATCATGAAGCCGCCATCGCCGCAGATGGCCATGACACGGCGCTGCGGATAGAGCAGTGCCGCCATCATCGCCGACGGCAAGCCCGCGCCCATGGTGGCCAGCGCATTGTCGAGCAGGATCGTGTTTGCCATGCGCGTCCGGTAGTTGCGCGCGAACCAGATCTTGTACATGCCGTTGTCGAGGGCGAGGATCCCGTCGGCCGGCATCACGGCGCGCACGTCGTGCACGATGCGCTGCGGCGTGAAACGATCTTCGGTGGCCCGCGCGGCGATCCGGCTCAGAATGCCTTCTCGCAGCGGCAGCAGGGCCTGCGCGTTGGGGATCTTGCCCTCGATGCGGTCGGCCAGCAGCGCCAGCGAAGGGCCGAGGTCGCCGACGATTTCGGCTTGCGGGAAATAGACCTGCTCGACATCGGCTGATTGGTAGCCGACATGAATGACCTTCGGCCCCTTCGCCCCCATGATGAAGGGCGGCTTCTCCACGGTGTCGTGACCGATGGTGATGATCAGATCGGCCTGCTCGATGGCCTCGTGCACGTAGTCGCGCTCCGAAAGGGCTGCCGTTCCCATATAGAGCTCCGTGCCGCCAGGCACGGTGCCCTTGCCCATCTGCGTGGTGAAATAGGGAATTTGCGTCCGCAGCACGAACTGCGCGACATCGGGGGTCACGCGCGGTCGCGACGCCGCCGCGCCGAACATCAGCAGCGGGCGCCTGGCTTCCAGGATCATACGGGCGGCGCGATCAAGCGCGCCTGGACTGGCCAGCGGCAGTTCGACCGGGTGCGTCGGCACCAGCGCGATCGGTTCGCACTCGGCCGCCGCAATGTCTTCCGGCAGTTCCAGATGCACGGGGCCGGGACGCTCTTCCTGGGCGACACGGAAAGCTTCGCGCACCAGCGAGGGGATCATCTTCGGCGAGACGATCTGGCGCGACAGCTTGGTCAGCGGCTTCATCGCCGCGACGATGTCGACGATCTGGAAGCGCGCCTGCCGGGATGACAGGATGCCCTTCTGGCCGGTGATCATGATCATCGGCATCGCGCCGAGCAGCGCATAGGCCGAACCGGTCGAAAGGTTGAGCGCGCCTGGGCCAAGCGTAGTGATACACACACCCGGCTTTCCGGTAAGCCTACCATAGGTGGCGGCCATGAAAGCGGCTGCCTGCTCGTGACGGGTCAGGATCAACTGGATCGAGGAGCGGCGGATGGATTCGACGATATCGAGATTTTCTTCGCCCGGAATGCCGAAAATCCGTTCGACCCCTTCGTTCTCAAGGGCCGCGACGAACAAATCCGAACCTTTGGTCATGACCACCTCTCCCGCAACATTCCGTCGGCCACCTTCATATGGCATCGGAACGCGACGCCTCAAAGAGGCATCTTCGGCCGCGGGTCAGAGCCGCGTATTGCAGCTCGCCGCTTTCGGCGATGCGAAAAGCTCCTTCGGCGCGGACCACTGGCTGACCGGCGCTCCGCGCGTGCCGGTGATCAGCGACCGCAGTTCCGACAGATAGGTCTGCACGAAGAACGAGGTCTGGCTTTCCAGCGGCGTGTAGGGCCCCGGCCGGTAGGCGCGCGACATGATGCCGTCGGCATTGTCCTCGGTGATCTTCTTGTCCTGCACCGTGGTGACGTCCCACATCCAGCTGATCGCATCGGAATCGACGCCGCCATCGGCATCCTTGTCGACGAGCCAAGCGGCCCGGCCGCTGGGTCGCCGAGCCGGCGTGGCCGGGGCCGGGCGTTGGCGAAAAGGTGCTGAACCTTGCGCCGCATGTGCTGAGCGAGGCCAGGGGCGAAGATACGATCCTGGAGATTTCGTCGCCGCAGACGGCCGGCCTGTCGTCCGGCGCCTGGTGCGGTTATGGCGTCATGCCGACTTTGCCGGTCGACCAGCGCACGGAGGAAGGCAATGCCCTGATCTTCGAGACCGCGCCGTTGACCGAAGCCATCGAGATCCTTGGTTTCCCCGAATTCGAGGTCAGGCTCTCCTCTGACAAGCCCGTCGCCCTTCTGTCCGCCACGCTGTCGCAAGTGTTCCCTGAAGGTGCTGCCTCGCGCATCAGCTATGGCATCCTCAACCTGAGCCATCGCAACGATGATCTGGACATCGCACCCATGGTGCCGGGCCAGGCGGAAACGGTGCGCATCAAGCTGCGCTGCTGCGGGCAGCGTTTCGAGGTTGGCGAGCGTATCCGGCTGGCACTGGCGACATCGCATTGGCCCATCGTCTTCCCGACCGCCGAGCAGGCGACGCTGTCGATCCATTGCGGCGACAGCCGGCTGATCCTGCCGGTGCGCCCACCGCAGAAGCTGGACGACACGCTGGGGGCTTTCCTGGCTCCGGAAAGCGCTGTGCCGATGGAGCAGGAGGTTCTGGCCAAGGGCGACGGCTTTCAGCGCTCGGTGTCGACGGACCAGGTCACCGGCGAGACCGTCTATCAGGTCGTCAATGATGGCGGCACGGTGCGGCATCCACATACGCAGATGACCATTGCGGCGAGGCATGTCGACCGGTTCACCATCCACCCCGACGATCCGAACTCGGCGGTCGGCACCTGCACCTGGGAAAAGTCCTATGGCCGCGGCGACTGGCAGGCGCGCCTTTCGGTGAAGGCGACCGTGCGCGCGCTGCGCGATGTCTGGCGGATCGAGACCCACATCACTGCCCATGAGGGAGATGAAGTGGTCGTCGACCGCAGTGAGGTCAAGGAGTATCCGCGCGACCTCAACTGAAAGCGGCTGCGATTGGCAATCAGGCCATCGATCTCGGCAAGGCGGCAGCCAGCGCATCGACGGCCAGCCGCACCTTCAGCGGCAGATGCGGCGTCTGCAGCCAAAGGGCATGGCAGTCGTAGAGATATCGCGGCTGGTCCGGCAACAGTGCTACCAGCGCGCCGGCTTCAATGCGCTCGCGCACCAGCCACCAGGGCAGCCAGGCAAGCCCCATGCTCTCAACAGCCGCATCGGCGATGGCATCGAGATCGTCGAGCCGCAGCCGCCCGGTTGGCGTAATCTCCTGTACGGATTGCCCCTCGCGCGCAAACAGCCACGGCTGAACGACTTGGCCGAGCCGGCGGTAGACAATCGCCTGATGATCAGCGAAGTCTTCGATACGCTGCGGTTCGCCATGAACTCTGAGATAGGAGGGTGCCGCGCAGACGACCATGTCCTGGCGCGCGACGCGGCGTGCGATCAACCCCGCCTTGTCGCCCAGAGCACCGGTTCGAATGGCGAGATCGTATCCGTCTTCGGCAAGATCGGCGAAGCGGTCGGTGAGCGACAGGTCGAGCTCCAGCATCGGATATTGCCGCGCCAGCCGCAGCAGCACGGGTGCAACGCAATGGCGGCCGAAATGCGCCGGCATGGTGACCCGCAGTTTTCCACGTGGTGCGAACGAGCCGAGGTCGACGGCCCTGACGAACACGGCCATGCTCTCAAGCCGATCCATATTCAAAACTCCTGGTTTCTACTGTTCTTCCCTTACAGCCATTTATCCCCGGCAAGCCTAGCTGCATAGCTCATTCGGTTCAGATGATTTGGAGTATCCCGAATGACACGCGTAGTTCGCTTTCACCAGCATGGTGACCCGGAGGTTCTGCGCATCGAGGATGTCGCGCTTTCCCCACCGGGGCCGGGCGAAGTTCAAATCCGGGTCAAGGCACTCGGCCTCAATCGCGCCGAAGCGCTGCTGCGCGCGGGGGCCTATATCGAGACGCCGACGCTCCCCTCGGGGCTTGGTCTTGAAGCGGCGGGTGTCGTCGAGACTATTGGCGACGGCGTGAAGGATTTCGCGCCAGGTGACAGCGTCAGTGTCATCCCGCCGCAATCGATGATCCGCTGGCCGGCCTATGGCGATCTTGCCACCTACCCCGCCCGACTTGTCGTCAAGCATCCGCAGTCGCTTGACTGGCAAACGGCAGCGGCGGTCTGGATGCAATATCTCACCGCTTATGGCGCGCTGATCGACATCGCCGGGCTGCACAGCGGAGACGCCGTCGTCATCACAGCAGCATCGAGCAGTGTCGGGCTTGCGGCGATCCAGATCGCCAACAAGGTCGGCGCGACCGCGATCGCGGTGACGCGGACATCGGCGAAGATGCGGGCGCTGCTCGAGGCCGGCGCGGCCGACGTCGTGGCCTCGACGGAGGAGGATCTGGCGGCGCGATTGAACCAGATCGCCGGGCCGCGAGGCGTGCGCGTCGTGTTTGATGCGGTCGGCGGCCCGATCTTCGAGCCGCTGACGGCGGCCATGTCGCATAGCGGCATCCTCATCGAATATGGCGGACTGAGCCACGCGCCGACGCCATTCCCGCTGCCAGCGGTGCTGAGCAAGACGCTGACACTGCGCGGCTACCTCGTGCACCAGATCACCGGTAACCCGGTAAAGCTGGAGGCCGCCAAGGCGTTCATCGTCGAAGGCCTGCAGAGTGGGGCACTAAGACCGATCATCGACCGGACCTTTGCGTTCGACCAGATCGTCGAAGCGCATCGGTATCTGGAATCAAACGAGCAGTTCGGCAAAATCGTGGTGATGATTTGAGCGGAGTTGACAAACAAATCGTTCCTGGGGGCGATATCGCTCTTGAAGGCGCCGAGTTGCATTCCTAACTGTCTCACGCGGGCCGGGCCCCTCTGACTATCGCTTTTGGCGATCGTGATGTCGGACCGCTTTAACGGGCCCGTTTCCATGTTTTCGGTCAAGCGGGCTCAATCTTTTTCGGTTTGGAGCCCCGTATGACATCTTCTCTTCTTGGCATGACTTGCCCCTCCTGCCGCGTTGCGCTCGTGATGAGCGAACGCCAGGGTATCGAAATCGACTACTGTCCGCAGTGCCGCGGCGTCTGGCTTGATCGGGGAGAACTCGACAAAATCATCGAGCGTTCCGGCAGGGAAGCGGCGCCCGCGCCGCAGCCACAGCCGGCAGCATTCTCCCAGCCGCAACACGGCCAGGGCCGCGACGACGATTATTCCCGCTCCCACGGCCACCGCTATCCGAAGCGGAAGAAATCATTTTTCGAAGAGTTGTTCGATTGACCGCATGACGCCGGCACCCGGCGGCGGCTGAAAACTTCCGAAACCGCAGAGACAAAGGTTCATCTCCGATGACTTCCCGTACAAGCCGATTTGCAGCCCTCTTTGCAGGACTGTTCCTGGCGTTTTCGATGGTTGCGATAGACCATGCCGAGGCGCGCCGCGGCGGCAGTTTCGGCAGTCGTGGCATGCGCACGTTCCAATCGGCACCGCCGACCAGGACCGCACCGGCCCCGACCGCTCCAGTCGAGCGTTCGATGACGCCCAACACCGGTGCGAACAACGCGGCCCGGCAGCCGCAGGCCGGCCCGCAGAGGCCCGGCTTCATGAGCGGTTTCGGTGGAACGATGATGCGCGGCCTGCTGCTCGGCGGCCTGCTCGGCCTGCTCGTCGGCCAAGGCTTCGGCGGCCTGGCCGGCGTGTTCGGTTTCCTGCTTCAGGCCCTGCTCATCGGTGGCGCGATCATGCTGGCTATCCGCTTCTTCCGCTCGCAATCGGCGCGTGGTCCTGCGCCAGCGCTCGCCGGTGTCGGCAATGCCCAGGCTTCGCAATTTGAGAACCGCGCAACGGCAGGGCAGCAGACTGCAGGCTCCTTCACAATTCCCGGCTTTGGCGGTGGTTCGGGCGGAAGCTCTCCGGCCATCGGTTCTGATGAGATCACGCTGGCTCAGACCGACCTCGACGCATTCCAGCAGCTGTTGACCGATGTCCAGGAAGCATTCGGGCGCGAAGACCATGCCGCTCTGCGCCGGGCTGTTACCCCCGAAATGGTGTCCTATCTGTCGGAAGAACTGGCCGACAACGCCCAGAAAGGTCTCAGGAACGAGGTAACGGACATCACCTTGCTGCAGGCCGACGTCGCTGAAAGCTGGCGCGAGGATGACCGCGACTATGCCACGGCCGCATTGCGCTACGAGTCTCGTGACGTGACGCGCGAACGGGCCAGCGGCAAGGTCGTCGAAGGCGACGAAGACCATTCGACAGAGACGACCGAGCTGTGGACCTTCGTGCGTGAGAATGGATCGAGCTGGAAGCTCTCCGCAATACAGCAGGCTTGAGCCCGGCCGGTTTCGCCCGAGGCCTCGATGCGGATGTGGTTGCGGTCGTTTAGCGCACGATCTTGACGCACATCGGCGTGCCGATCTCGATGGCGCGCCCGGTGTCGATCAGCATGCCGCTGTCGGCGTCGCGCGCGAAGATCGAGATGCGGTCGGCATTCTGGTTGGCCGAGAACAAATGGCCGCCTGACGGCGTCAACGCCAGGTTGCGCGGCGTCGCACCGCCGCAAGGGACATAGCCGACCAGGCTCAGCGCGCCGGTGTTCTGGTCGACCGCCATGATGACGACGCTGTCATGGCCGCGGTTGGAACCGTAGACAAAGCGGCCATCCGGCGACATCTGGATATCGGCGCAATGATTGCTGTCGCGCGCCTCGGCCGGCACCGCCGGCTTTGCGTCGATGATGGACAGCTTGCCTGATGCCTCGTCCAGCGCCATCGAGACAATGGTCGAATCCAGCTCGTTCATGACAAAGACGAAGCGTCCGTTCGGATGCAACGCAAGATGGCGCGGACCGGCGCCCGGCGGCAGAGCGGATTCAGCGAGCTTGCTGAGCTCGCCATCTCGCCCGATGCGGTAGGACACCAGCCGGTCGATGCCGAGGTCGGCGACGATAGCCATGCCACCACCGGCAATGGTTTCGGTGACGCTGTGGGCATGCGAGCGTTCCTGCCGCGCCGCATTCGGGCCGGTGCCGGAATGCGATACGCTGGCCAGCGGCGCCGACAGCGCGCCGTCCTTTTCGAAACCATAAACCGCCACGGCACAATCCGGACCGCCCTCGCCCATGCCATAGTTGGCGACCAGCAGCCTCGTCCCGTCGCGGGTGATGGTGTTGTGGGCGGTGATGCTGCCGAGCGACGGCTGCTTGTTCAGATAAATGAGCGTACCAGAAGCTCGATCGAAGCTGTAGGCGGAGACGGTGCCCTCGCGCCAGGTGAAGACTTCCGAATTGGCATAGATGTGCGAGCCGTCTGGCGTCACCGACAGGAATGTCGGATTGTCGACATCGTTGGTCTCGGCCAGTTTTCGTGTTTCCAGCGTCGTCTCGTCAAAGCTGTAGACGCCGAGACCGACGCCCCGAGCGCCCTGAAAATACGGCGCCTCGCGGTTCAGGCTGCCGACAAAGACCAGACAATCCTTGCGCATGATTTCCTCCCCTGCCCGCCTGCGCTTCGGCGCGCGGGAGCAGCCAAAATTTCGCCTGTTCACGCTTGCAACGCAACCCCATATGTGAAAATACTATTTACAAAAGAAGATTGACGGGAGGAGACGTCTTGCATTTCGACGCCTTGATGCGTTTTCCGGCAGCTGTGACGTGCCCCATACAAGGCTGGCGGTGCCGGCCATGAACGATTTCGCGCCCACCGTCGGTGTCGCCTCGACGCATCCCAAGAACATGCCTGGGGATCACGCCGCGCTGCCGGTGTGGAACGCCGAAAACTGGTTCTATGAGGATTGGCCGGTCGGGCAGAAGATCCGCTCGTTGCGACGGACCATGGCCGAAGGCGATAGCCATTTGTTCAACACGCTGGTGCTCGACATCCACCCCTATGTGCAGGACCAGATATTTGCCGAGAGCGAAGGCGTTTTCGGCAAGCGGCTGATCGCCGGCGCCTTTGTCTTCTCGGCTGGCCTCGGCCTGGTCGCCACCAATTGCGTCAACGCCTTTTCCTATGGCTACGACAAGCTCCGTTTCATAAAGCCTGTCTTCATTGGCGACACGATCTATTCGATCCGCTCCAACCTCGACAAGAAGCCCCGCTACAAGGAGATGGGGCTGATCCGCGCCAGCTATGAGGTTTTCAAGGGCGAAGGCGAGCTCGTTCTCTATTGCGAGCATCTGCAGACGGTGAAGTACCGCAACCCGGCCGACTTCGTCGGCAAGACGGAGAAATAGCATGCCGGCAGCAGCCGAATTGCCGCTCGCCGGTCTCGTCGTCGTCGACATGAGCCAGTTCCTGTCGGGCCCGTACTGCTCACTCAGGCTGCTCGATCTCGGCGCCCGCGTGATCAAGATCGAGCGTCCGGATGGCGGCGACCTGTCGCGCCGGCTCTATCTCAGCGACACCGAGATCGGCGGCGATTCCACCATCTTCCACGCCATCAACCGGGCCAAGGAAAGTCTTGCCATCGACCTCAAGAACGAGGCCGATCTCGAAGCGTTGCGCGGCCTCCTGGCCAGGGCTGACGTGCTGATCCAGAATTTCCGGCCGGGCGTCATCGAACGGCTCGGCCTGGACTATGAAGCGGTCCGCAAGATCAACCCGCGGCTGGTCTATGCTTCGATCAGCGGCTATGGCGAGGATGGGCCATGGGTCAAACGGCCCGGCCAGGATCTCTTGGCGCAGGCGCGTTCCGGCGTGATGTGGCTGAACGGCGACGAGGATCAGGGACCGGTGCCGTTCGGCCTCGCCATCGGCGACATGCTGGCTGGTGCCGCCTGTGCGCAGGGCATTCTGGCCGCACTGGTGCGGCGCGGCATCACCGGTCAGGGCAGCCATATCGAAACCAGCCTGCTGGAAGCGCTGGTCGATTTCCAGTTCGAGGTGCTGACGACGCATCTCAATGACGGCCGCCGGCTGCCCAGGCGCTCCAGCTTCCGCAGCGCGCATGCCTATCTGTCGGCGCCTTACGGTGTCTACCCGGCCAAGGACGGCTATCTCGCCATCGCTATGACGCCGATCCCCAAGCTGGCCGACCTCTTGTCGCTCAGCGAGTTGGCACCCTATCGCGACAAGCCTGCATCGTGGTTCACCGCGCGCGACGACATCAAGGCGATCATCGCGCAGCGGATCGCCACCAAAACTATCGACGAATGGCTTGATATCCTCGAGCCGGCCGACATCTGGTGCGCCAAGGTACTGACCTGGCCCGAGATGCTGGCAAGCGAGGGGTTTCAATCGCTCGATATGCTGCAGACGGTGACGCGCGAGGATGACGTCTCGATCCTCACGACGAGTTCGCCGCTCCGGGTCGATGGCATCAGGGCCAAGGTCGATCGGGCGGCGCCGCGCATCGGCGAGCACAGTGCCGCCATCCGCGCGGAGTTCGGCCTGTGAGCGTGCCCAAGCTCAAAGGCATGACCTGGAGCCATCCGCGTGGCTACGATCCGATGGTCGCCTGCTCGGCGCTGTGGCAGCAGAAGACCGGTATTGCCATCGAATGGGACAAGCGCTCGCTGCAGGATTTCGAATCCTTCCCGGTCGAGGAACTGGCGCGCGCCTATGATCTCATCGTCATCGACCATCCGCATGTCGGCCAGATCACGGCCGAAGGCTGCCTGGAGCCGCTGGATGTCGCCGGACGCGAGGCGGAACGCACGGCCCTTGCCTCGGGCAGCGTCGGCCAGTCCTATCCGAGCTACAACTGGCAAGGACGGCAATGGGCTTTCCCGATCGATGCGGCAACCCAGGTCCAGGCATGGCGGCCGGATGCGATCGAGGCGCCACCGGCGCGCTGGAGCGAGGTGCTCGATCTCGCCCGGCAAGGCCGTGTGCTGCTGCCGCTGCGGCCGCCTCACGTGTTGATGGTGTTTTACACATTCGCAGGCAATCTCGGCCGTCCTTGCACCACCGATCCATCCCACGATCTCATTGATGTTGACGCCGGTAGCGAAGTGTTTGAAGCAATGCGCGAGATTGCAGCGCTCGTTGATCCGGCTTGCTTGGAGATGGATCCGATTGCCGTCTCGGAGCGCATGGCGGAGGCCGGTTCCAGGTTCGTCTGCGCGCCACTGATCTATGGCTATGTTTCCTATGCGACGACTGGCTTTCGGGCGAACCGGCTGGCCTTTGCCGATGTTCCGGTCATCGGTTCCGGCGGCCCGATCGGTTCGGCGCTCGGCGGCACCGGCATAGCCGTATCAGCCTTTTCCAAAGCCAGGGATGCCGCGATCAACTTTGCCTATTGGGTCTCGAGCGGCGATGTCCAGCGCGGCGCCTATGCCGCCGCCGGCGGCCAGCCCGGCCATGCAGCGGCCTGGGAAGATCAGGCCGTCAATGAAGCGACCGGCAATTTCTACCGGGACACGCGCGCGACACTGGCGGGTGCATGGGTGCGGCCGCGCCATGACGGCTACATGGCGTTCCAGCAGGCCGCGTCCGAACGCATCCTTTCCGGCATGACCTTCCGGCATCAAGCCCGACAGGTCGTTGCCGATCTCAATCGCCTGTTTCGGGAGAGTTCCCCGGTGCAGGTGTCCGGCGCTGCCGGTGGAGGAGCCTGAACCAAACCGAACGGAGGAGAACAAGAATGACAGGAATGATCCGCGGCCTGCTGGCCGCAACGGCGCTTGCCTCGCTTGCAACGGCCGCCTTTGCACAGGATGTGCAAGGCGTCATCGGTGGACTGCCGACCGAACTCAAGGCGCAGTATGACGGAGCGCCCCAGAAGGTATTGCCTTCGGCCTGGGAGAATTTCAACGCGCCGCCAAAGCCGTGGAAATGGTGCCACTCGGAATCCTACCAGGGCAACCCGTGGCGGGTCACGGTGACCAAGGAGTTGAAGCGTCTTGTCGACGGGCTGATCGCCGACGGCACCGTCTCCAGCTTCGAGGTGTCGGATTCCAACAATGATGCCAGCCAGCAGATCAACCAGATCCGCGCCTTCATCGACAAGAAATGCTCTATCATCACGTCGGTGCCGGGCTCGGCGACGGCGCTCGGCGATGCCATCGACGCTGCCGCCAAGGCCGGCATTCCGTTCATCACCGCCGCCGGCTCGGTGACCAGCCCGAACGCCATCAATGTCGATTCCAACTATGCGCGCTGGGGCTATGACATGATGACGGCGATCGGCAAGGCGCAGCCGGACGGCGCCAGCATCCTTCTGGTCGAAGGCATCGCCGGCCACCCGATCGTGGTCCAGGAACGCCAGGGCGCGGACAAGGCGCTGGCGGAAAATCCGAAGCTGAAGATCTCGCGCAACGTCAACGGCAACTGGACAGCCAACGTCACCAAGACCGTGGTGCTGCAGGCGATCGCCACCAACCCGGCGCCGATCGATGCGGTGTGGACGACAGGCAGCGAAAGCCGCGTCGTCGCCGAAGCCTTCGCGGAAGCCGGCCGGCCGGCGCCATTGATCACCGGCTCGATCACCGGGGACGCGCTGGGCTACTGGAAGGCCAACCCCGACAAGTACCGCTTCGAAGGCCATGCGGTGCTGCCGCACTGGACCGCGCAAACACTGTTCCGCGTCGGCGAGCGCATGCTCGACGGCCAGAAGCCGAAGCTGAACACGCTGCTGATCCCGATCCCGCCTGTCCACACCGCCGATCTCGGTGCCTGGTACAAGGACTGCATGACGACGGATGCCGTGTCGATCTTCCCGATCCCGCCGAAAGATCCGATGCCGGAGGAATGGCTCGACGCCTATTTCTCGAACCCGGCGCCGACCAAGGGCTGGGATTATTCGAAGGTGCCCGATGCCTGTGCAAAGTGACGCCTGCTAGTCTCTCAGCAGGCCGGCTCCTTTCAGGGGGCCGGCCTGCCAGCATCGAAACGCGACATGCTTGAAATCAAAACCATATCCAAACGCTATGGCGAGACGATCGCGCTCGCGGACGCATCGATCGCGTTTCGGGCGGGAACCATCCACACCATCCTGGGCGAGAACGGTTCGGGCAAGAGCACGATGGTCAAGCTGCTGTCCGGCATCGTCCAGCCGGACAATGGCGCGATCCTGCTGCACGGCAAGCCGTTTTCGGGTGC
Organism: Mesorhizobium sp. M0239; assembly: GCF_040321815.1. Classification (NCBI taxonomy): domain Bacteria; kingdom Pseudomonadati; phylum Pseudomonadota; class Alphaproteobacteria; order Hyphomicrobiales; family Phyllobacteriaceae; genus Mesorhizobium; species Mesorhizobium sp. M0239. The sequence goes on along the minus strand of NZ_JAMYSG010000001.1, from coordinate 72,128 downwards.
CAAGCCCTCGGCCTTCCAGGCGCAAGGTTTTGCCACGGTGTTCCAGGAGGTGCTGATCGCGCCGGACTGCAGCGTCATCGATAACATCCTGCTCGGCCTCGACGGGCTGGTCCGGCGCGCTGTTCCCCGCAACGAGCGCCGTGACCGGGCGAAAGCCGCGCTGAAGCGCTTCGCGGTTACCGACGTCCCCCTCGACAAGCCAGCCGGCCTGCTGCCGCTTGCCGCGCAGCAATTGGTCGTTCTCGCCCGCGCGATCGTGCGCAACCCAAAGATCCTGATCCTCGACGAGGTCACCGCCGCGCTCGACTTCGCCGATCGCGAATCCGTCTTTTCCCTGATGCGCGCGCTGGCCGGCGAAGGCTGCCTGATCCTGTTCATCACCCACCGCATGGACGAGGTGATGTCGCTGTCGGATCGCATCTCGATCCTGCGCGGCGGCAGCGTCGTGCGCACCGAGGAGCGCGGCGCTTCGACGCCGGCTGAACTTCTCAAGGCGATGGCGCCACGCACGGCGGCGGAGCTGCAGCATGGCTGATCGCGCCGCCCTCGATTTTGGTGGTCTTGCCGTTCGGGACCTTGTCATCGCGCCCGGCGCCAGCCCGATCACGCAGGCAATCGCTCCGGGTGAGATCGTCGGGCTTGCCGGTCTCGATGGTCATGGCCAGGAGCTGTTTCTCAAGATGCTTGCCGGCCTGGAACCGCCCCATGGCGGCTCGATCGAACTCGGTTCATCGGATGCCTCCCGAAAGATTACCGGGTTTCGCAAGGCTGTCGCCAGCGGCATCGCCTATTTGCCGCGCGACCGACGCGCCAACGGCATTTTCCCGACACAGTCGGTGCTCGACAATTTCGCCGTCTCGACCTTGTCGCGCGACACGCGGCTCGGGCTAATCAGCCCGTCGGCACGCAAGGCGCGCTACGACTTCTATCGCGAAAAACTCTCGATAGTGGCGCCCCGGCCCGATGCGCCGATCACCACTCTTTCGGGCGGCAACCAGCAGAAGGTGCTGTTGGCGCGTGCCTTGGCGCTGGAGCCCGCGATCCTGCTCCTCAACGATCCGACGCGTGGCGTCGACGTGGCGACGCGGCATGTGCTCTACGACGTGTTTCGCGGGCTGGCGTCCGACGGCATGGGGCTCGTCATCCTATCCAGTGAAATCGAGGAGATTCTTCTCCTGTGCCAGCGCGTGCTGGTGTTCCGTGAGAATGAAGTCGCGGCCGAGATCTCTGGCGACGCGCTCACCACCGACAGCGTGATATCAGCCATGTTCGGACGTGCGGCATGAACCCTGTTGCGCGCCTCCTGTCCCTTGGGCGAAATTTCGGCTTCGCGGTGGTGCTGCTGGTCGTGCTGCTTGCGATCAATCTTATCCTCAGCCCCGGGCGGTTCCAGCCGGGTTCCTGGGGCGCGCTGGTCGGATTGGCGGCGCCCTTGATCGGTGCGGCCATTGCGTCCACGCCTGTCATCCTCGCCGGGCGTGGCGGAATCGACATCTCGGTCGGGCCATTGATGGGCTTCGTCAACGCTTTGACGATCCAGGTGCTGTTCCTCGGCACCGGCATCTCATCGCCCCCGGTGCTCGTTCCGGCTGCATTGCTCGTCGGGGCGCTGGTGGGTGCTGCGAACGGCTTTCTGGCGACAATCGTGCGCATTCAGCCGATCGTCGCGACGCTCGGCACCTATCTGATCCTCACCGGCGTGACGTTAACAATCCTGCCGGCGCCGATCGGTCCCGCACCGGCCTGGCTCAAGGCACTGTCCGGTCCGCTGTCGATGCTGCCGCTGGCGGCGATGTTCATCGTCTGGTGGCTGGTGCGGCGCACCCCTTACTACGACCAGCTTATGGCGGTGGGCAGCGACGACCGTGCCGCCTACACCGCCGGCGTCGATGTCACGCGCGTGCGCTTCATCGCCTATATCATGACCGGCATCCTTGGCGGCTGCGCCGGATTGATGCTGACCGCGCTGATCGGCTCCGCCGATCCGAACATCGGGCCAACTTACACACTGATCGCCATCGCCGCGGTAGCGCTCGGCGGCGTCAGCCTTGCAGGCGGCCGTGGTGGGGTGGCGGGTGCCGCCATCGGCGCCATCGACATCTTCCTGCTGCAAAGCGTGCTGACGACGTTCAACGTCTCGACCTTCGTGCTGCAGATCGCCTACGGCGCGATCCTGGTGCTGGCCGTGATGCTGACAGCGCTGCAGGAACGTCTTGCTATGGGGAGACGCTGACATGGTTTTGCGCCAAAACCTCTTCGCCACAACCAACGCTCGCGTCGTCGGCGCCTTCTGCGTCGCCGCCCTTCTGCATCTCGCCGGCACGATCCTCATTCCTGGCTACTCCGCGCCGTTTGCCATACGCGCCATGCTGGTGCTCGCCTCGCTGCTCGCCGTGGCCTCGATCGGGCAGACGCTGGTCGTCATCATGGGCGGCATCGACCTGTCGATCCCTTTCGTCATTGGCTTTGCCAATGTCGTGGCGGCGCAGCTTTATGGCGATGGCTGGCATTTTGTCCTGGTCTGCGGCCTCGTCGGCGTACTGGCGATCATCATCGGCGGGCTGAACGGGCTGATCTCGCGCAGCCTCGACATCCAGCCGCTCATCGTCACGCTCGGCATCGGCATGGTCGTGCAAGGGCTGGTGCTGTTGTGGACGGCGGGTTTCCCGTCAGGCTCCGCACCGCAAGCGGTATCCAGCTTCGTCTCGATCGGCGGATCGGCCGGACCGCTGCCGGTGCCGTGGCTGGTGCCGAGCCTTGTCGTGCTGGCGGCACTCGTCGTCCTGGTGCTGGAGCGAACGCCCTATGGCCGCCGGCTTTACGCGCTGGGCAGCAATCCGGGCGCGGCGCCGCTGGCGCTGATTGACCCGGTTCGCATGTGGGTCATCACCTATGCGGCAAGCGCTTTCTTCGCCGCCGTGGCAGGAGTGCTGCTGCTCGGCTTCACCGGTTCGGCCTATGGCGATGTCGGCCAGCCCTATCTGTTCCAGACCATCGCAGCCGTTGTCGTAGGAGGTGCAGCACTTGTCGGCGGCCGGGGAAGCTATCTCGGCACGATCGCCGGCGTGCTGGTGCTGACCGAGATCAACACGCTGCTGATCGGCCTCGGCTTCCAGCCCGCAGCGGTGCAGGCCGCGCTCGGCTTCGTCATCGTGCTGCTGGTTTCGCTCTATGGCCGCGAACGGCACGTCTCGACAACCATCTGAAAGGACCAGTCAGTCGAGCCGCCACAGCTTGCGGGCATTGCCGGACAACAGCCTGTCGCGCTCGGAGATGCTGCAGCCCGAGAGCAGTGCATGGGTCGCCGCCACCCAGGTCGACAGACCGCCGCCTAGCGTGCAGACCGGCCAGTCGCTGCCCCAGACGACACGGTCCCAGCCGAATGAATTGATGGTGTGCTCGACGTACGGCCGCAACGTCTCAACCGTCCAGCTGCCGGCATCGGCATAGGCGACGACACCGGAGATTTTGGCCATGACATTCGGGCGCCGGGCGATGTCGCTCATATGCTCGCGCCATGGATGTTCGCTCTTGCCTTTGATGTCGGGGACGCCGCAATGGTCGAGGACGAACGTCACATCGGGTGCCAGGTCGGCAAGCACGATCGCCCTGGGGATCTGGTGCGGCAGCACGACGAGATCGAAGGTCAGGCCGGTGCCGCCAAGCCGCTTTATGCTGGCGCGAAACACCGCACCTTCCGAGAGCTCGTCGGGCACGACGTGGAGGACGCGGCGAAAGCCTTTTACGAACGGGTTTGCCCGCTGCCGTTCGAGATAGGCCGCGAAGTCCCCTTCCTCAGGACGGCAGGACGCGATCACCCCGGCCAGCATGCTGCTGGGCTGCCGTGACAGGCCTTCGACCCGAGCGGTTTCAGCCTCGATGTCGGCCGCATCGACATCGACCTCCATATGCAGCACGCGCTCGACGCCGACACGCTGCGCCTCCACGGCGTAGTCCTCATAGGAGAAATCGCGGTTGAGCGCCGGCACGCCGGCGAGCCAGGGATAGCGCAGGGCCGAGCGATCGATGAGATGCAGATGGGTATCGATGATCATGGTGAGGCTCCTCCCTCTGGCTTTTCAAATCATCTCACGGGGGAATTCTTCATTCAAATAAGAATTCACACCGATGAGCCTACTGCTGATCCAGCAAGGTGCGACAGCTTTTCACACGTTGCCAGCAACAGTTCGATCGTCCTGGTGATGTCGGGCGCGGAAGGCGCGTTGACCACCGTGATGTAGGGAATCGACAGCGCGGCGATCGCCTTGCCGTCGGAACTGCGCACCGGGGCGGACAGGTTGAAGACGCCGGCTGTCTGCATCGAGGCCATCATCTCGTAGCCACGGTCGCGGATCTGGTCGAGACGGGTGAAGAACTCGGTCGATTGCGCCGTCTTGTCGGTGCTGCGGACGTGTTCGGAAATCATCATCTGGCGCTCTTCCGGTGAGCGGAAAGCGAGCAGCACATGTCCCGAGCCGGTGTCGAACAGACTGATATGGGAGCCGACCCGGATCGATATGCCCCAGTAGTTCGGTGCTTCTTGCTGGCCGATGACGACGGCAGAACCGCGATCAAAAACAACGAGTTGGTTGGCCTGCTGCGATGTCTCGGCAAGCTCACGCATCAGCGGCGTCGCATAGGAGACCAGCCGCCGAACCGGCGCGTGCAACTGTGCCAGACCGAACAGCTTGAGCGTCAGCGAATAGCGGTCGCCGTCGAGCCTGGTGACATAGCCGCGCCGCACCAGCCGGTCGAGCATACGGTAGAATTCGTTGGGGCTGCGGTCGAGTTTCTTGGCGATTTCTGCCTGGGTCAGGCCGCCGTCGACGCCCGCCAGCAGTTCAAGGATATCGAGCCCCTTGTCGAGCGCCGGCGCGCGATAGCGCTCGTCTTCGCTGTCGTCCATGGGCTCATCCTCCAGTGAATTTCACCCTTCATATATGCAGGAACGTGCGCGGCGGAAACAAATTTCGCCTTGACGTGTCTATGAATGTTTTGTTTGTATATGAATGTAGCACTTCTTGTCATCAGACGAGTTGCGGTCGCCGCGGAGGCGGCACCAAGGGAGGATACCGATGAACAGACTGCTGTCCGGCGTGTGCGCCGGTGCATTGTTGCTCGCGTCAGGTGCGGGCGCTGCCCTTGCCGGCGACCTGCCCGGCAAGTTCGAAGGCGTGACCGTCGACGTGAAGCTGATCGGCGGCCAGCAATATGAAAAGCTCTACGAGCGCATTCCCGAATGGGAGAAGGCGACCGGCGCCAAGGTCAACATCCTGACCAAGAAGAACGGCTTCGACATCGACAAGGAGCTCAAGTCCGACATCGCCTCGGGCAGCACCAACTGGTGCGTCGGCTGGAACCATTCGTCCTTTGCGCCGCAATATACGGGCCTTTACACCGACCTCAGCAAATTGCTGCCCAAGGAAGAGATCGACGCTTTCGTGCCGTCGACGATCACGTCCGCAACCATCGACGGCAAGCTGGAGATGCTGCCGCGTGCGCAGTTCGACGTTTCGGCGCTCTACTACCAGAAGAGCCTGTACGAGAACGCCGACAACAAGACCAAGTTCAAGGCGAAGTACGGCTATGATTTGGTGCCGCCGGACACCTGGAAGGAAGTCACCGACCAGGCCCAGTTCTTCGCCAACCCACCCAATTTCTACGGCACGCAGTTCGCCGGCAAGGAAGAGGCGATCAACGGCCGCTTCTACGAGATGGTTGTCGCTGAAGGCGGCGAGTATCTCGACAAGGACGGCAAGCTGGTCTTCAATTCCGAGGCCGGCATCCGGGCGCTCGACTGGTTCGTCAACCTCTACAAGGCCAAGGCCGTACCGGCCGGAACCACCAACTATCTCTGGGACGATCTCGGCCAGGGCTTTGCGTCCGGCACCGTCGCCATCAACCTGGACTGGCCGGGCTGGGCTGGCTTCTTCAACGATCCGAAGTCGTCGAAGGTCGCCGGCAATGTCGGCGTGAAAGTCGCGCCGAAGGGCTCGTCCGGCAAACGCACCGGCTGGTCGGGTTTCCATGGCTTCTCGGTGACCGAGAATTGCCCCAACAAGGAGGCCGCGGCTTCCCTGGTGTGGTGGCTGACCAACGAAGACAGCCAGAAGCTCGAGGCCGCCGCAGGCCCGCTGCCGACCCGCACCGCGGTGTGGGACTGGGATTTGAAGCAGGCCGAAAACGATCCTTACAAGAAGGAGGTTCTTACCGCCTTCCAGGAAGAGGCCAAGCACGCGTTTGCCGTGCCGCAGACGCCTGAATGGATCGAGATCTCGAACGCCGTCTATCCCGAATTGCAGGCGGCGATCCTCGGTGACAAGACCTCCAAGCAGGCACTGGACGATGCGGCCGCCAAGGCGACGCAAATCCTCCAGGACGCCGGCAAGCTCTAGAAACGGGCTCCCAAGGCTGCCTCCCCCATCGGAAATGGGGGAGGCGATCGTGTTTCGCGGCCAGCGATTTACGCTAACCCATCGCCCCCGGCCCACTCACGGCCGTCCAAATGCAAACACCTCAAGGATTCTGATGAAGGGCTTCAAGCCATCCGCGCCATTCCTGCTGCTGCTTCCGGCCATGATCGTGCTGGCGGCGGTTGTCGTTGTGCCGTTGCTGTTGTCCCTTTACTCCAGCTTCACGCCGTTCCGCCTGACGCGGCCCGAAACGTTCTACGTCTTCATCGGCATCCGGAACTATCTTTCGATCCTGTCCAACACTGATTTCTGGTGGGCGTTCGGTCGCACGGTGCTGCTGCTGACCATCGCGCTCAATCTCGAAATGCTGCTTGGCCTTGGGCTTGCCATGCTGGTCGAGAAAGCGACACGCGGCCAGCGCATCCTGCGCACGCTGATGATGTTTCCGATGATGTTTTCGCCGATCCTGGTCGGCTTTCAGTTCAAGTTTATGTTCAACGACAATATCGGCCTGGTGAACAATGCGCTGCAGTCGCTCGGCATCACGCAAGACGCCATACCGTGGCTGATCGAGGGCCATCTCGCCTTCATCGCCATCTCGATCGCCGAGATCTGGTCGTCGACGGCGATCTTCGCCATCCTGATCCTCGCCGGCCTGCTCGCCATGCCCAAGGAGCCGATCGAGGCGGCGCGGGTCGACGGCTGCACGCCGTGGCAGACATTCCGCTATGTGACGTGGCCGTTCGTCATGCCTTTCGCGTACATCGCCATGACCATTCGCTCGCTCGACGTCGCGCGCGCCTATGACATCGTCAAGATCATGACCGATGGCGGACCGGCGGGCCGCACCGAACTGCTATGGACCCTGGTGGCCCGCACCGCCTACAGCGACGGGCGCATGGGCATGGCCAACGCCATGGCCTATTTCTCGATCCTGCTGTCGATCGCCTTCACTGTCTACTTCTTCAACAAGCTCGCCGCGGCGCGCACGCAGATCGGTGCGGAGTGGTGATGGACGAGAATTCTTCCGCCCGCCTGAAGCGCCGGCTGCTGGGCGTCGTCTATCGCATCGGCCTGTTCCTGGCGATGCTGACCATCTGCCTGCCGGGCCTGTGGATCGTCATCTCGTCGCTGCGGCCGGCGGTCGAGATCATGGCCAAGCCACCGGTGTGGATCCCTCAGGAGATCTCGTTCGACGCTTATGTCGCCATGTTCTCAGGCATCGGCAAGGGCGGCATCCCTGTCATCGAATATTTCCGCAACTCGCTGATCATCTCGGTGACCTCGACAGTCATTGCGGTGGCCATCGGCATGGCCGGCGGCTATGCCTTCGCGCGCTACCGCTTCCGCGGCAAATCCAGCGTCTTCCTCAGCCTGATGCTGACGCGCACCGTGCCGGGCATTGCGCTCTCGCTACCGCTGTTCTTCCTCTATGTGCGGCTTGGCATCATCGACACGCATTTCGGGCTGATCCTTGCCTATGTCGCGCTCAACGTGCCGTTCACCATCTGGCTGATCGACGGCTTCTTCCGCCAGGTGCCCAAGGACCTCGCGGAGGCGGCGCAGATCGATGGCTGCACGCGCTGGCAGGCGTTCTGGCAGGTCGAGTTCCCGCTTGCCGGACCGGGCATCGCTTCGGCCGCCATCTTCGCCTTCCTGACCTGCTGGAACGAGTTCGCGCTGGCCTCGCAGCTGACCCGCTCGGTGAGCGCCAAGACGCTGCCGGTCGGCCTGCTCGATTACACGGCCGAGTTCACCATCGATTGGCGTGGCATGTGCGCGCTGGCCGTGGTGATGATCATTCCGGCGCTCACCCTCACCTACGTCGTCCAGAAACACCTTGTCGGCGGCCTGACCTCCGGCGCGGTGAAAGGCTGATACCATGGCAACCGTTACCCTCACCAAGCTGACCAAGCGCTACGGCAACATCGGGATCGTGCACGGCATCGATCTCGACATCGCCGACCGCGAATTCATCGCGCTGGTCGGCCCGTCCGGCTGCGGCAAGTCGACGACGCTGCGCATGATCGCCGGGCTGGAAGAGATCAGTGCCGGCTCGATCGAGATCGGCGGGCGCGTCGTCAACGACCTGCCGCCGCGCTCGCGCAACATCTCGATGGTGTTCCAGTCCTATGCGCTCTATCCGCACATGACGGTGCGCGAGAATCTCGGCTTCTCGCTGAAGATCGCCGGTGCCGCCAAGGAAGACATGGACCGCCGTGTCGCCGAGGCCTCGGCCATTCTTGGCCTCGACACACTGCTGGACCGACGCCCCTCGCAACTCTCCGGCGGTCAGCGCCAGCGCGTCGCCATGGGCCGCGCCATCGTGCGCGATCCTGACGTCTTCCTGTTCGACGAGCCGCTTTCCAATCTCGACGCCAAATTACGCACGCAGATGCGCACCGAGATCAAGAAGCTTCATGCCAAGGTGCAATCGACGGTGATCTACGTCACCCATGATCAGGTCGAGGCGATGACGCTTGCCGACCGCATCGTCATCATGCGCGACGGCCATATCGAACAAGTCGGCACGCCCGACGAGGTGTTCCGGCAGCCGGCGACGCGCTTCGTCGCAGGCTTCATCGGCTCGCCGCCGATGAACCTGCATGAAGCCACGATCGATGATGGCCAGATGGTTTTCGCCAGCGGCGAAAAGCTGCCGCTGCCCGCCCAGTTCAAGACCAACGTCGCCACCGGCGACAAGGTCGTGTTCGGGCTGCGGCCGGACGACATCTATCCGACCGGCCATGGCATCAGCTCCGGTGGTGCGGCCGATGTCCACCAGATCGAACTGCCGATCACGGTCACCGAACCGCTCGGCAACGAGACACTGGTGTTCGTCGAATTCAACGGTACGGACTGGGTGTCGCGCATGCTGAACCCGAGGCCACTGCGGCCGGGCGAGCGGGTCGCCATGAGCCTCGACATGTCGCAGGCGCACCTGTTTGCCACCGAGACCGGAAAGACATTGCGGAGCTGATCGGCATGGCCAAAATTGAGAAAGTCGACCTTCGGATGGTGGACCTTGTGCCCAAGGTCAAGCGCACCGACGCCATCCAGAGCTTCGTCAGCCAGGAAACGCCTATCGTCACCATCACCGATTCCGACGGTGCGGTCGGCACCGGCTACAGCTACACGATCGGCACCGGCGGCTCGTCGGTGATGCGGCTTTTGTCCGACCATCTGGTGCCGCGCCTGATCGGCCGCGACCCCGACATGATCGAGGCAATCTGGCACGATCTCGAATTCGCCACGCATGCCACGACCATCGGCGCCATCACCGCCATCGCCATCGCGGCCATCGATACAGCACTGTGGGACCTACGGGCAAAGAAGCAGAACCTGCCTTTGTGGAAGCTGGCCGGCGGCGCCAAGGACCGCTGCCCGCTGTACACGACCGAAGGCGGCTGGCTGCACATCGAGACGCAGGCGCTGGTCGACGATGCGCTGGCCGCCAAGGCCAAGGGCTTTCGCGGCTCGAAGGTGAAGATCGGCAGGCCGCACGGCTCGGAAGATCTGGCGCGCCTGTCGGCGGTGCGCAAGGCGGTCGGCGACGGCTACGAGATCATGACCGACGCCAATCAGGGCTTTTCGGTCGACGAGGCGATCCGGCGCGCGGCAAGATTACGCGACCTCGACCTCGCCTGGATCGAGGAGCCACTGCCGGCCGACGACATTGACGGGCATGTGCGGTTGTCGAACTCGACGCCGACGCCGATTGCCATCGGCGAGTCGCTCTACTCCATTCGCCATTTTCGCGAGTACATGCAGAAAGGCGCCTGCTCGATCGTGCAGGTCGATGTCGGCCGCATCGGCGGCATCACGCCCTGGCTCAAGATCGCGCACGCGGCGGAGGCCTTCGACATTCCGGTCTGCCCGCATTTCCTGATGGAGCTGCATGTCAGCCTGACCTGCGCTGTTCAGAACGGCCGATATGTCGAGTACATTCCGCAACTCGACCAGTTGACCGGCAAGCGCCTCCGCATCGAGGATGGCCAGGCGCTGGCGCCCGACGAACCCGGCATCGGCATCGATTGGGACTGGGACGCGGTCAAGGCCATGAGCATCGCCGAATTCACCACGGCGATCACGAAATAGGAGAATGATATGCAGCGGATGGGAATGGTTCTGGGGCTGAAGCCGGAAAAGGTCGAGGAGTATGTCCGCCTCCATGCCGCCGTCTGGCCCGACGTGCTGGCCATGATCTCCGCCTGCAACATCAAGAACTACTCGATCTACCTGAAGCGGCCGGAGAACGTGCTGTTCAGCACCTTCGAATACCACGGCAGCGACTACGAGGCCGACATGGCGAAGATGGCGGCCGATCCGAAGACGCAGGAATGGTGGGCGGTCTGCATGCCGTGCCAGGAGCCGCTGGCGACGCGCAAAGAGGGCGAGTGGTGGGCCGAGATGGATGAGGTCTTCCATCATGACTGAAGGCGGTTTCGACCCTGCCTTGCTCGTTCAATCCTGGCCAAAACCCTCCAAGCCCCGGCAGATCGTCACCTTCGGCGCCGGATCGATCGTCGGCGACGCGCATTTCCCGGCCTACCGGAAGGCCGGCTTTCCGGTTGCCGGGCTTTATGATCCTGATCATACCAGGGCCGAAAAGCTGGCCAGCCAATGGGGCGTGACGGCCTTTGGGTCGGTCGAAGAAGCTGCTGCCGTCGAGGGCGCGATCTTCGACCTTGCCACCCCGCCGTCGCGTCATGCCGATGTGCTGAAGTCCTTGCCTGATGGCGCGGTGGCGCTGATCCAGAAGCCGATGGGCAGCAATCTTGCCGAGGCGACCGCGATCCTCGAGATCTGCCGCGCCCGGAAGCTGCACGCAGCGGTGAACTTCCAATTGCGCTTCGCGCCGATGATGCTGGCGCTCCAAGATGCCGTCGGCAAGGGCTGGCTCGGCGAGATCGTCGACTTCGATGCCTGGCTGGCGCTGGCGACACCGTGGCAGCTTTGGGAATTCCTGCTCAAGGCGCCGCGCGTCGAGATCGCCATGCATTCGATCCACTATCTCGACCTGATCAGGCAATTGCTCGGCGACCCCAAGGGCGTGCACGCTAAGACGCTCGGCCATCCCAATCATGCCGTGGCGCAGACGCGCACCAGCGCCATTCTCGACTATGGCAACACCATGCGCTGCGCGCTGTCGATCAACCACGACCACAAGTTCGGCCGCCGGCACCAAGCCTGCGAGTTCCGCATCTGCGGCACCGAGGGAGCAGCCTATCTCAAGTTGGGTCTCAACCTCGATTATCCCACAGGTGAGCCGGATGTGCTGGAAATCTATCCGAAAGGCGGGACGGACTGGATCGCAGTGCCCTTGGCCGGCGAGTGGTTTCCCGACGCCTTCGTCGGCCGCATGGCCAATGTCCAGCGTTTTGCCACCGGAGAAGATGCTACGCTGATCAGCCCGGTCGAGGACGCGTGGAGCACGATGGCGCTGGTCGAGGCGGCGTATCAGTCGAGTGCGGCACCGGCGACGCCGATTGCGGAAAGACCCTGATGGAACGGATTCAGTATTTCGAAGACTATGAGATTGGCGCGTCGCGCCTGACCAGCGGCCGCACCATCACCGAGACCGACTTCATCGTCCATGCCGGCCACACCGGCGATTTCTTCCCGCACCACATGGACGCCGAGTTCATGAAGACGACGCCATTCGGCCAGCGCATCGCGCACGGCACGCTGGTGTTCTCGGTCGGCATCGGGCTGACGGCAACCGTCATCAATCCTGTTGCCTTTTCCTATGGCTATGACCGGCTGCGCTTCATCAAGCCGGTGTTCATCGGCGACACGATCCGGACGCGCACGACAATTACGGCCAGGGAAGACGACCCGAAGAGGCCGGGGGCGGGACGGGTGATCGAACGCTGCGAGGTGATCAACCAGCGCGGCGAAGTGGTGCTGGCGGCCGACCACATCTACATCGTCGAACGCAGGCCGGCGCAGGGCTGAAGCCCATCGCATGCCCATGAGCCACGCCGTCAGGATTCTCGCGACAGGCCATCTTCCCTGATCGCGCGGACCAGCGTCTCGCTTCCTTCGCGAAGATGCTGCCTCAGAATGCTTATGGCCCTGTCGCCGTCGCGCCGCCGGCAGGCGGCCAGCAGCTCGCGATGCTCCGTCTGCGAGCGGCTGCGATAGTCCAGGTTCGACAGCAGGATGCGGACGTAGCGATCGGCGGCATTGTGGTGCGCCTCGATCAGGCCGAGCAATCGATGGTTGCCACAGGCATCGTAGAGAGCCAGATGAAAGGCACGGTTCAGCGCACCCCATCGGCCGACATTGCGCTCCGCGTCGATCTGGTCGAGCACCTGTTCGGCCTCGTCGAACTTCGCGCCGGAGAGGCTGGGTACCGAAAGCCGGAGCGCCTCGCTTTCGAGCAGCTCGCGTAGCGCGTAGATTTCACTGATCTCGGCGCCGTCCATCCGGGCGACCTGCGCGCCTTTTGTGGGATGAATGGAAACAATACCTTCGGCTTCCAATTGGCGAAGGGCGTCACGAATTGGCATGCGGCTGAAGCCAAACTGCTCGGCCAATTCATCCTGGCGCAGCGGCGTGCCCGCCCTGATGGTTCCACTGGCAATCGCTTCGCGCAGGACATTGGCGACCTGTTCGGCCACGGTCCGCGGCCCCTGCATCACGCTTTCCGCAAATCCTCGCAATCGATGCTCCCCGTTTTCACACAGCATCGAGCCTAATTGAAAAACCCATGCGGATATAGGTATGCCCGTATACACACTGCCCGCGCCAAGCAGACTTCCTCCGCAAGACGCCACCCGCCTCCGCAAGGCAACGTCCCGATTCGCGCATATGAGACGATCGTCTGAAGCACTGAAGGCGCGGCTCGCCCAGCCCTGCGGGCTTTCAGCCAGTCTGCGGCAGGTCAAGCGCGGAGCGCATCCGCCCGACACCACGCTTGTAGAGCATCGCGCCTTGAGCTGGGGCGAGCAGATCAGCATGCGGCGTGAAGTCGGCAACGCACTTGTTGAAGGCGATCTCGCCACACCCGGGAACCAGGCAGTCGAGCTTTCCCTTCGGACACTGACTGAACTTGCAGAGCCGGCCCAGATATCTGTCGCTGCCGGGTTCGATCAGAAAAACGTCTAGCTGGTGATCGGCAACGCTGATCCCTGTTCCCTTCTCAAACGCCTCACGCAGGGCAAGAGCGGCGGCGCGACGCAGTTCGCCTAGACGAGCCTGCGAGTCAAGCCAAAGCGCCAGGTCGAGATCGCTACATTCATGCCAGACCTCGATCCGAGCGCGCCGGAATTCGCTGAAGCGCGGCACCTCTTTCCAAAGCGGCTTCGCGACAGAGCCGATAACGGCCACCGCCCCCACCTCTCGAAAACGCGTCCAAGCATCGGTGACGACATCCGCCGCCGCGCGGAACTGCTGCTGGCGTTCCAGCATGTAGCGATTTTGCTCGTCAATCGCCGCGCGCCGCATGTCAGGCCAACAGTTTCATGAAATTGCGCTTGCGGCCGAAGCGGTCTTTCACATCCGCCAGATACGCGGCATGTTCGGACGCGCCGCGCAGGCCGGCCATACGGCCGATCAGGGTTGACGCTTCTGCATAGGCGCCGTTACCGCCAAACTGGGCCAGTTGGTTTACGCGTTCCGCATAGATCTTCAGTGCCTCGCGCGGATGCGTGGCTTCACTGACCTGCGCGAGCTTTTCCTTCAGTCCTTCGGAAGCGCCATGTGCGCGCGTGTTCGCCCACGCCAGATCAAACTGCTTCTCCTCAATCAAGATGCTGATGAGCAGATCGGCCGGATAATGCCAGGCGGACGGCTTCTCGCGCGCTAGCCTGGACTGGAGGCGCTTGATTACTCGATCGCGCGTCGCCGTGCCCGTCTTGCACAGCCGTTGATACAGTCCGAAGCTCGGTGCCTTCTCGAATGCGCGCCACAGATGCGCTTCGGCGTCCGCATCGCGACCGGCCGTGGTCAGCAGGTCGACTACAAAGGAAATGAGCCGCTCGTCGGGTCGATCATCCTCGAACACCCACAGGCCGTCCTCGGCCCTGCGCAAAGCCTCTTCGGCGCGACCGTGCGAGAGGCAGAATTTGGCGACTTGCAGATAGGCTTGCTGTGAGGACAGATGCTTGGCGCGAAGGGCGATGCGTGCCTCGAGGTCGCCATCGCGGTCAGCAAAGAAGTCGAGGATTTCCTGCAGCCTGAAATGGTCGCCGGACAGTCCGTGACCTATCCGATTCTTGCCGGCGGTTGCGGGCAGTTCATTCCAGGCTTCGTTGGCCAGGCGACGGTATTCGGCCAATCCTTCCTCGCCGAGGATATCGCCATAGCGCTCAGCCGCGCCACCGAAGGTGTCGTAGCCACCATTCATCTCGCGCGCGAACAGGTCACGCGCCAGGGACAAGGGTTCGCAAGGCGCCTCCGAGACAGCGTTGCAGTGAATTTCGCATGCCCGGTCGAGAAGTGGGGCGCAATGGCCATCGGAATCGTCCACGACCTCGATGGCAGCCTCGATCCGATCGATGGCTCGCATAGCGAGCCGTATAACGATGCCCGCATGCTTGCTCGAGACCGAGGCGATCACATCGAGCGCCTCGTCCACACCTTGGGCCCAGTCGGGCGCCTCGCGGTAATCTATGAAGCCATTCGTGGCGGTTGCGCCGTCGATCATCTTGCCGAGACGCGCCTCGATGGCCGCCTCGTCGCCGTCTTGCGTAGTCAGCGCGGCCATTTCCAGCCTACGCAACAGGATAGGATCGCGCTCGACGACATCCATGATCATATCGACAAGCGCCGCCTTGTTCTTGCCTTCCAGATGTTCGCGTATACGCGTGAACACATCGATGCTTTGCGCTTCCGTGTCGCTGCCCATCGCGTTTGCCGCCAGCGCCGTCGCCACCAAATGCTTGCAATAGCCCCAGTCGCCGAAGGCGCGGCAGGAACACGAACCGTCGACCGACTCGCCACGCCCCGTCAGTTCAACACGGTAGTCCTCCGTGCCGGCAACCTGCGCCAGCACGCGCTTGGGCCCAACGGTCAGCAGTTGCACCAGCCCGTCACGCCAGTAGGCCTCGCCGCGCGAGTACACCTTGGTGCCGACAAGATCGCGCAGGGCATCGACATCGAAACGGGGTCGGCTGTTCTTGCGGTTCATAGTGGCGGCTGGAGCCTCGAGTCAGCCGAGATGAGACGCAGGGCTTCGTCCAACGTAACGGTCGCATGCAGCCGCCCACATGCTCCGGTGTGCCTGTGCCACATGAGGTCGAACCGGGTCTCGGCGAGATGCTCCTCCACATGATCGAGCCGGGCGAAGGGAGCGTTGAATTCTTCACCGTCATCCGAACGGTAGCGCGCTGAGAAACCGTATTTGCTTCCTCGCCACTTGCCGAAAATGTCTAGCGGATGGTCGAGCCGATTCGGCTGGCCGTGGATGAACCGAGGCTTCAGAACCTCGGCGATGAAACGCTCGCAAGTGGCAGCCATGGCCAGCTTCTCGTCAGCCGAAGGCTTCTTAACCCACACCATCGCGTTTTCCCGTTTCGCCAGCGCGATCATTTCCCACTATCCGCCGCCAAGAGCGCTGTGGGGCTGCCCTCAGCCATACGGTATCGCCGTTCATGATAATCGACCGATCCGGCGAGGCAATCCTTTTTGAACGCAGAATGCATCTGGCATCATTTGCGAGAATTACCCGATCGAACATGACCGCTGACCTGCACGCCGTCCTCGGCACGCAGGTACAGGAAGCCGGGGACGGACAGCAACGGGATGACCGCGGTCAGCAGGAACACCTGGTGGAAGCGTTCCGCTGTCACGATGTGGGTTTCTCCTGCGACAAGGCCCAGCACCATGGCGGCGATCGAAACGCCCAGGGAAACGCTGAGTTGCTGCAGGACGCCGCCGAGACTGGTGGCGCGGCTGAGCTTGTCGGCCGGCAGGTCGGCGTAGGAAAGCGTGTTGGAGGTCATGAACTGCGCCGACCGGATGACCCCGAAGACAAAGGCGTAAAGGCCAATCATCCAGTGCGGCGTATCGGCTTCGATCAAGGCGAAGCCCCCGACAGCGGCGGAACCAACCACCGCGCTGCCGATCAGCACGACATTGAAACCGAAGCGCCGCAACAGCGGCGACAGCAGCGGCCGAATGAGCAAGGCGCCGAAGCTGCCGACGAATGTCAGCGAGCCCGAGGTGACCGGGCTCATGCCAAAGCCGACCTGCAGCATCAGCGGCAACAGGAAAGGCACGCCATTGAGGCCAACGCGGCACAGGCCGCCTGCGAGCGTACCGACCCAGAACGAGCGAAATCGAAACAGTGTCAGATCGACTGCCGGTGCAACGACGCGGCGCGCATAGCGCCCGAAGGCGAGCAGCAGCAGGATCGCCGCGGCCAACACCAACGCTGTCGCCGAAACGGAGATGATTGGCCTACCGATGCTTTCCAGTCCGAACTGCAGCAGCGCGACTCCGCATCCGACCATCAGGAACCCGGCAAAGTCGAAGCGTTGCACCGCTTCCTCGCGGAAATCGTCGACGAAGCGCAGCGCCGCCAGAATGCCGAGGCAACCGAATGGCACGTTGACATAGAATATCCAGCGCCATGAGGCATAAGTGGTCAACAGGCCGCCGAGCAGCGGCCCGATCACAGGCCCCATGATGGCGGGCAAGGTCGTGTAGGTCATGGCGGTGATCAGCCCGCTGCGTGGGAAGCTGCGCAGCAGGATCAGCCGCCCGACCGGCGTCATCATGGCGCCGCCCAGCCCCTGCAGGGCGCGCATCGCCAGCAGCATGCCGAAACTGTTGGCCATGCCGCACAGCGCCGAGCCGAGGGTGAAGGTGAAAAGCGCCAGCGCGAACACTTTTCGCGCACCGAACCTGTCGGCGAACCAGCCGCTGACGGGAATGAATACGGCCAGCGTCAGAATGTAGGTGGTGATCGCCAGGTTCAGCCTGACGGGCGTCGTGTCGAGACTGCGTGCGATGGCGGGGATCGCGGTGGTGATGATGGTGGAATCGAGCTGCTCCATCAGAAAGGCGATGGCGACGATGATTGGGATGATCAATCTCAGCCTCGGGTCGCGCTCGGTGGCAAATTGAGGCTGTTCCAATTCTATTGCCAATTCCGTCATGCAAGCGGCTGCTCTATTCCAGGTGGCGCGTCCGCGTTCAAAGGCAAGGTCGCCTTCCGTGCGGCAAGCCAGCCGAGGCCCGATCACACGGCCTGTCTTATGGTCCGACAAGCAGGCAAGCGGTAGTCATTTCCTCTTTGATGGAAGTCAACAAATTTTGACTGCCGACCCCTTCGAGAGGAGATCGGCAGGACAGCGCATTGGGAGTCCGAACTGCCGTCGCCAGGCACATTTGCGTTTCAGCGGACGCCCGTCCCGATTTCGTGAAGGAACGTGTCAGGTAAGAGGCCGTCTTACCGCCGCCATGAGCGCTTGCGTCTTGACGGCACAGCGAGATTGAGCCACTTGTCGACTAGTATACAAGTGGTGAGGCCATGCTTGAAGTTCTCGTTCGCGCACCGCAGTCGCTGGAAGTCCGGCAGGGCGCCATGCCAGAGCCCGGCACTGGCGAAGTCGTCGTTCATGTCAGCCGTGCCGGCATCTGCGGCTCCGACATTCACATATTGCACGGCTCCAATCCGTTCGCCGTCTATCCGCGCATCATCGGCCATGAATTCGCCGGCACCGTAACAGCGCTCGGACGCAATGTGACCGGCATAGCGGTGGGAGACCGCGTGGTGGTCGATCCCGTGGTGTCGTGCGGCCACTGCTATCCCTGCCGGGTCGGCCGCTCCAATGTCTGCGCCAACCTCGAAGTGATGGGCGTTCACCGCGACGGCGGTTTTCGCGCCTTCGTGGCGGTGCCGGCGGCAAATGTCATACCGGTTCCAAGGGATATGCCGTTTGGGCTGGCGGCACTGGCCGAGCCGTTTTCCATCGCCGCCAATGTGCTTGATCGTACCGGTTGCGGACCCGAGGACACGGCGCTGATCTATGGCGCCGGCACGGTCGGCGTCACTGTCCTGCAGGTCGCCAAGCTCAAGGGCGCACGCTGCATCGTTGCCGATATCGACGAAGCCCGCCTGGAGCGAGCGCTCCGCTTCGGCGCCGACAGGGTGATTCACTCCGTGCGCGATCCCGTGCCGGCCGCGGTGCGCGGTGAAAATGACGGTCTTGGCCCGACGCTGGTCATTGACGGCGCCGGCATTCCCGCACTTCTTGACGAGGCTTGCCGGCTGGCCAGCCCGGCGGGCCGCATCGGCCTGCTCGGCTTTTCGGACGCCCCATCCAACCTCAGCCAGCAGGAAGTGGTGCGCAAGGAACTGACCATCGTCGGCTCGCGCCTGAACCGCCGGCTGTTGCCGCGCGTCGTCGAATGGCTGGCCGACAAGCGGCTCGATCCGCAAGGCATGATCACACAGGTCTTCGCGGCGACGGAGGCGCGCGCCGCCTTCGACCTGATCGAGAAGGAACCTCAGCGCACGCTCAAGGTCCAGCTGGATTTCTCTTGAGCCGGTTTAGCCCTCGACCAGCGCGATGGCGCGCAGCGGTGATCCGGTGCCGCCTTCGATCGCCAGCGGCAAGCTGATCAGGAAGCACCGAGGCGGCAAGTCACCAAGCCGTGCGAAATTCTCGCCGATCAGGATGCCGGCTGAAAGCAACGTATTGTGCGCCGGGAAATCCTCGCTGCCGAAACAATCGATCGACAGGCAGTCCGAACCGACGATGCGCGCACCGCGCTCGACCAGCAATTCGCTTGCTTGCCGCGACAGGCCGGGCCAGTCGGCGAGAAACGCGGCCGGATCGTCCCAGAACCGGTCCCAGCCGAAACGGAAGAACACGGCGTCGCCCTGCCGTACGCAGCCCTGTTCGGCCTCGAAAGCGAAGATAGAATCCGGCTCGACCGCCTGCCGGGGCGCGCAGTCCCGCGCATCGATCGTCACCATGCGGCCGAAGAAACGCTCGACCGGAATGTCCGAGATGGCAGCACCGCCGCGGATGAAATGGACCGGCGCGTCGAAATGCGTGCCGGTGTGCTCGCTCATAGCCAACGCATGGTTGCAGGCGACGTCGCCGCGGTCATAGGATTCCACCATCTCCTGGCAGTAATGCGGGTGCGTCGGCCACACCGGCATGCCGGGCTTCATCGGATGCGTCAGGTCGACGAAGGAAACTGCCTTTGTTTCGAACAGCCCGGCGAGCGTATCGGTGGCGGGTGTCATCTGACGCGAGGCCTCGGCACGAGAGCGACGATCAGGATGATCAGCACGCCGGTCAAAAGGAAGCGCACGCCTGCCTGGATGCCAAAGGTGTTGAGCATGGTGGACATCAGGTTGAAGAACAGCGCAGCCCCCCATATGCCTACCGCGTTGGCCTGTCCACCGGCGACGCTGGTGCCGCCAAGCACCACCACGGCGATCGATTCCATCAGATAGGCGTCACCCATGTTGAGTGCTGCCCCGCCGCTGAAGCCGGCAAGCAGGAAGCCGGCGAGCGCTGCCGCCGTGCCGCACAGCATATAGGCAATCAACCGCACCCGGGCGACGTTGATGCCGGCGAGCCGCGCCGCCGGTTCGCTCTGGCCGGTGGCCAGCAATTGCCGGCCCCAGACCGTGCGTTTGAGGACGACCATGGCGACCAGCGTCAGCACCATCACCGCGATCGGCATGAATTGGACACCGCCAAGGTTCATCAAGGTAAACCGGGAAAGGCCGGCCGGCGGCTTCAGTGTCGCCTGGCCGCCGAGATTAAAGGCAAGCGACTGGAAGACGAAGCTCCAGGCGAGCGTTGCGATGATCGGCGGCAGCCTGAGCGCGACGATGGCAAGGAAGTTAGCGGCACCCGCGACGGCGCCGACGGCAAGTGCTGCAAGCAGGCCAGGCAGCAGCATGCCGTCGGACCCTTGCATGACCGTTATCGATACATAGGCGGCCAGCGTCAGCACGGATGGCACGGACAGGTCGATATTGCCCGGCCCGGAGGCGACGACGAACATCTGCCCGGTTCCCACCACAACGCTGAAGGCACCGAAGGCGAGCGCCCCCGAGAGCGTGGCGCCGGCGCTGTCGATACCGGAATAGGCTGATGTCACCACCCACATTGCGAGCGCCACGATGAAGCCGTAGGTCCACGGCGCGAGGCTCAATCTTCGGGTCATCGCGCCCGCTCCGACAAAAGCACGCGCCCGGCCAGCACGAGAAACAGGATAACGCCCTGGGCACCAATCTGCCATGTCGGCGGCACCTGCAGGAAAGACAAAAGCGAGCCCGCGAGCGACAGCGTCAGAGCGCCGACCACCGTGCCGACCGGCGAGACGACGCCACCGGTGAAAGCGCCACCGCCGAGGATCACCGCGCCGACGCCGAGCAGCGTATAGGCCGGCGCGACATTGGCGTCGCCCGATGTGGTGAGGCCGGTCAGCGTCAGCCCGGCCAGACAGGCGAGCAGGCCGGCGGCGGCATAGACAGCGACGCGGATGCCGACAACGGACCAGCCGGCGCGCTGGACGGCGCGCGGATTGCCGCCTGCGCCGCGCAACACCACGCCATAGGAGGAGCGTGAGATGACGAGATGGCCGGCAAGCGCCGCCAGTGCCGCCAGCCAGATCGACAGCGGCATCAAAGGCGGCTGCCAGCTCATGAAGGCGGCAAGCCATGCGGGTGCCGAGCCACCCGGTGCCGGCAACAGGATGACGGCGATGCCTAGCCAGATGAAGGACATGCCCAGCGTCACGATGATCGAGGGCAATTGCCGAGCATGAATAAGCAGGCCTAAACCGGCATAGGCGGCGATCAGGACCAGGTAGCACAGCGCCGCAATTGCCGGCGCATCCCCGAGATAGAGCGCCGTGATGCAGGTGATCAGCCCGACAAAGGCGCCGTTCGACAGGTCGATGTCGCCCAGCATGATCACCATCATCTGCGCCAGTGCGGCAAAGACCAGCGGCACCGAGAGCTTGAACAGCAGATGGAAGCCGAAATAGCTCATCGCCGCCGGGCGGATGCTGAAGATGATGGCCAGCATGACCAGCAGCGCGATTGCCGGCAGGCCGACCTGCATCGCATTGAGCAAGGCCGAGCGCGGATTGGAAGGAGAACGGGCCGGAACTCGGGCAGGCGCGTCAGACATGGTCGCCTCCGAACGACGCCTGCAGGATACGGCCGGTCTCGATGGCCTCGCCTTCCAACCTGGTCACGGCGCGGCCCTCGCGGAAGACATAGATGCGCTCGCAATTGGTCAGCTCTTCGAGTTCGGTTGTGTACCAGACGAAGGCGCGTCCGTTCTCGGCTTCCGCGCGGATCAGCCGGTAGACCTCCTGCTTGGTGCCGACATCGACGCCGCGCATCGGATCGTCGAGGAAGATCACCTCGGCGTCCGACGACAGCGCGCGGGCGAACAGCACCTTCTGCTGGTTGCCGCCGGACAGCGACAGGATCGGCGTGTCGATCGAAGGCGCCTTGACGTTGAGCCTGTTCGACCAGGTCTCGGCCAGCTTGCGGGCGGCGGCGCCTGAAATCATGCCGCCCCGCGTCAGTGCATTCAGGCTGCGGATGGTCAGATTGTCGGCGATAGACCACAGCGAAAACACGCCTTCCGAGCCGCGGTCGCCGGCGACATAGGCACCCGGCAAGGCCTCGCGTTGCCGGCGCGAGGCATAAAACATCGCGCGCAGCCGCTCGCGCTGGCCGTGGCCGTCGAGCCCGGCGAAGCCGATGACCTCACCCTTGCCGACGTCGATGGTCAGATCTGTGGTGTCGCGACCCGCATGCCGGATAACCGGAGCTTGCACCGAGGCCACCTTGCCGGCCGTGCGCTCACGCGGCCGTTCGATGCTTCCCATCAACTCGACCAGCGCGGCGCGTGACAGGCCGGCGGTCGGCCGCTCGGCGACGACCTTGCCGTCGACCATGACGACGGTGCGGTCGCAGACGGCGAGGATCTCGTTGAGGCGATGGGTGATCAGGATGCAGGCGATGCCACGCCCTGCGGCACGACGAATGTGGGCGAGCAGTTGTTCCGTCGCCTCATGGCCGAGCGCCGAGGTCGGCTCATCGAGAATGACGGCGCGCAATTTGATGCTGGTCTGCGTGAAGGCGCGGGCGATCTCGACCATCTGTCGCTCGCCGATCGGCAGGTCGGCGACCTTCCTGTCGAGATCGATGCCGTGGCCAGGGAAGATCTCGTCCAGCACCGGACCAATCACCTGGCGCGCGCGCCGCCGCCAGCCCAACCCACGCAAGGACCTGTGCACGATGCGGGTGTTTTCCGCCGACGTCAAATTGGCGCAGAGCGACAGTTCCTGGAAGATACAGCGCAGACCGGCCTGCTGGGCACTGGCCGCACTCCAGGCACCGATCTCACGTCCGCCGAGGCGAAAGCTGCCGCTGCTGCGCTCGATGGTGCCGGCCAGCACGTTCATCAGCGTCGACTTGCCGGCGCCGTTGTGACCGACAAGGCCAACGACCTCGCCGGGTTTGAGATGAAAATCCACGCCGCCCAGGGCATGCACGGCATCATAGTGCTTGCGGACATCGCGCACCTCGATGAGGAGGCCGTCGGCATTGACCGTCTCTGCTGCGTCCCTTTTGGGCGACGTGGGATCGTTCATCATTCGGCCATGCTGCTCATTTCGGCGCGGGAACGCCCGGCAGTGGCTCCTTCTTCACGTTGGCGTCGATGATCTTGGCCACCAGCTCCTGCGGGTATTCGGCATTGACCACGCCGCCTGCGGGAACCGTCTTCAGCCAGGCGTCGAGGTCAGGCTGATTGATCTGCAGGAGCGGCACCTCGACGAATTTCGGCACCTGCTTGCCGGCCAGGATCTGCTGCGCGACCCAGAACGCGACCTGCGAGACGCTGGGCGTGGCGCCCAGCGAGAAGGTTTCGTAGCCGCCGGCATCATGCTCCTGCTTCCACAGCGCCAATTCGTCCTGGCGGTTGCCCATGATGATGATCGGCAGCGGCCGGCTGGCGGCCTTGAATGCCTGCGCCGCGCCATAGCCGTCGCCGCCCTGCGTCAGCACCGCATCGACCTGAGGCAACGACGGCAGGATGCCCGACACTTCCTTTTGTGCCACGGTGGCCGTCCACTGACCATAGACCTCGCCGACAGCCTTGTAGCTGGCGTGCGCCTTCATCGCTTTCTCGACGCCCTCATGCAGGCGCTTGTCGAAACCGTCGCCGGCCATACCGCGGATCTCGAGGATGTTGGCCGGCTTGTCGCCGAGCTTGCTGGAGATGAAATCCAGTTCGGCCTTGGCATAGGAATCGAGGTTGTAGTCGACGACATAGGCGCAAGGCTCGGTGACGCCGCTGGCGAAGGCGACGACCGTGATACCGGCATTGCAGGCATCCTTGATGGCGCCATTGAGCGCGGTGTCGGAGCCGGCAAGGACGATGATCGCATCGTAGCCCTGCAGGATCAGGTTCTCGATCTGGCTCGCCTGTTCGGTCACCGAATTGTTCGAGCTGACGACGGCTGTTGCGGCGATCTGCTTGTCGGCCACGGCCTTGGCGCCCATTTCCTCGAAGCTCTTGATCATCACCTGGCGGAAGGAATTGCCGGCGTAGGAATTGCTGAAGGCGATCTTCTTGGCCGAAGTGTCGCCCTTGGCGACGCCTTCATAGGCGCGCGCGTCCAGCGCTGCAAAGCTGGTGCAGCCGAGCATGGCTGCAATGAATAAGGCTGTGGTCTTGCTCATTGTTGTTCTCCTCCGGTTGAAAGTCATAGCGTCCTCCCGACGATCCTTTCGAACGGAAAATGTCAGCCCAGCCCGAGATCAGGCACGGCATCGTTCAAATGGTCGGCGAAATTAGTGTTGGGCAGCAGCGGATACCAGCCCGGACGGCCGGGATCGCGGTCGTAGGCATAGCCGCCCAGCGAGCGATAGAGTTCGGCATAGGTGGCGAGTTTGTCACGATCGAGTTCGACGCCGAGGCCCGGTGCCTCCGGCACCGCGATCGCACCATTCTCGTAGAGCATCTTGCCGCCGACGATGATGTCGTCGGCAAGGTGGTGATAATGCGCGTCGGCGGTGAAGACGAGGTTGGGCAGCACTGCGCCAAGATGCAGCATGGTGGCGAGCTGGATGCCGAGTTCGCCAGAGGAATGCACCGCAATACCGAGACCGAACGTGTCGCAGATCTGCGCCGCGCGCACGCAGGCGCGGATGCCGCCCCAGAAGGTGGTGTCGAGCAGGATCACGTCAACCGCAGGGTCGCGCACATTGGTGGCGAGCTGTTCGAAATCGATGACGATGGTGTTGGTGGCCAGCGGGATGGAGAGCTTCTCGCGCAAGCGGCGCATGCCGGCCAGGCCCCAGGTCGGGTCCTCGAAATAGTCGTTCCTGAGATCGGAGATGGCTTGGCCGAAACGCAGCGCCTCTTCGACCGACAGGGCTGCGTTCGGATCGTAGCGCAGCGTATCGGCAGGAAATTCGGCGGCGAGCGCCCTGAAACATTCCAACTCATAGTCGGGGTGAAACACGCCGGCCTTGAGCTTGTGGGCGTGAAAACCATGTTCGGCCTTGAGCGCGCGGGCATGCTCGAGCAATTGATCGATGGTGCGGACTTCGCCCTTGCCGCTGCGGCGGTCGGCATAACGGAAGAACAGATAGGAGGCGAAGCCGATCCGGTCGCGCACGCGCCCGCCAAGCAATTGGTAGACCGGCACGCCGAGCTTCTTGCCGATGATGTCGAGACAGGCGAATTCCAGCGCTGCGTGCAGCTGCGTGCGGTTGTTGTAGAGCGACGCCGTCGGATTGCAGATGGCGTAGCGCATCCGGTTGAGATCGAAAGGGTCATGGCCGACCAGGTAGGATTTCAGGCCGGCGAAAGCGAGTTCGGCGCCGGCGCCACCACCGCCCATCTCGCCGAGCCCAACAATGCCTTCGTCGGTCTCGACCTCGACCACGGTGCGGACAAAGCGTCCCCAATGCGTACCGTTGCTGTGCCGCAATGCTGCTTCCAGCGGAACGGTGATGGTGGTCGCCTTGATGTCCGTGATCTTCATGCCGGCTCCTCTCCCCTAGCCTGCTGGCGTCATACACACTACCATGGTAGTATGTCAACACAGCTTCAATCCTGCTTGCCGCTTGAGTTGGGACGTGCGCGGTGTCATGACCGGAGCAGTGCAGCGCCATTCACAGCAACGGATTCGTCATGGGGACCAAGCTTTCGGGGGCGACCAGATTTTCAGGCAGTGCTGCCAGGCTGAAAACCGCCGGTCAGCGCGAACCCTCGCGGGTGCTGGAGCCGGTCAACAATCGCATGCCGATCTCACCGCAGATCTACGAGCGCCTGCGCCGCGCCATCACGACGCTGGCGATGTTGCCGTCGGAAGCGCTCAGCGAACAGGACCTAGCCCAGCAGCTCGGTGTCAGCCGGACACCCGTGCGCGAGGCGCTGATCCGGCTTGCCGATGAAGGGCTGATCGACATCCTGCCGCAACGCGGCAGCTTCGTCGCGCCGATCCGGCTAAGTGACGTCGAGGAAGCGCAGTTCATTCGCGAGGCACTCGAGGTCTCCGTCGTGCAGAAGCTGGCCGGACACGGTTCGAGCGCCTTCATCGCGGCAGGCAGGGTGAATCTTGCCCAGCAGGCCAAGGCAGTGGCCGAGGGCGACCGCGAGCTGTTTCTTGAGCTCGACGAGGGCTTCCATCGTAGCCTTTGCGAAGAGGCCGGCCTGCCCAAGAGCTGGCGGGTGATCCAAGTGGTCAAGCTGCAGATGGACCGTGTGCGCTATCTGAGCCTGCCCGAGCCGGGTCACCTCGAAACGCTGCTCGCTCAGCATGTGGCGATCTTCGAGGCCGTGGAGACCGGCGAGGCAAAGCAGGCAGGCGCGCGTATGGCGGCGCATCTGCGCGAAGTGCTGCGCACGGTGCAACGGCTCAACGTGGCTCGCCCGGACCTGTTTGGCCAATGATCCGTTGACCGCTCATTGGGATGCCTGCGCGAAGGCCTGATCCGCGTATGCTACGGGCGCTTCGCTTGTCTGGCGTCAGCTGCCGAAGCGGGGCTCCGCAACGCCTTTGACGCCAAGGCCCGTGATGGCGAACAGGCTGCCGCGCAAAACGCCGTCGCCGGGAAAACGCGGCAACGGCGGCTTGGCCATCGAGGTGACGTAAAGGATATCTAGCTTCGGTCCGCCGAACATGACGCTGGTGATCTTCTTGACCGGCATGTCGATGATGCGATCGATGCTGCCATCGGGCGCATAGCGCACCAGTCTTCCGTCATAGACCAGCGCATTCCACAGATAGCCCTCGGCATCGACGGTCGAGCCGTCCGCCGCACCGCCCCGGCTGGTGTCGACGCGCACGAAGGTACGCCTGTTGGTGGCGGCACCGGTGGCGATGTCGTAGTCGTAGGCCCATATCTCGCCGGTCCAGGTGTCGGCGAAATAGAAGGTGCGGTCGTCGGGGCTCCAGCATGGACCGTTGGAACAGATGATGCCGGAATCGATCCGGGTGACGGAGAAATCCGGATCCAGCCTGTAGAGACCGCCGGACGGCCCCTCTTCCATCGTGTCCATCGAGCCGGCGAAGAAGCGGCCGCGCCGGTCGACCTTGCCGTCGTTGAGCCGGTTCATTGGCCTGTCCGGCTCGGGATCGTGGATCAGCGTCACATCGCCGGAGGCGAAATCGAGCAGATGGAAACCGCGCTGCAGCGACACCACGGCGCCGCTACCGTCCTTGCGTAGCGCCATTGAGCCGATCTTCATCGGCACGTCCCATGACCGGATCTCGCGTCCGTCGGCGGTCGCCCGAAACACGCGCCCGTCGAAGCTGTCGATCCAGTAGAGTCGTTCCTGTTCGACGTCCCACAGCGGTCCTTCGCCCAGTGTGGTCTTCACGTCCACCACGACTTCGATCTTCATGCCGTCCTCCTCGGAATTGGCGCCACGCAACGATTTAGAAAGCGACCTTGTCGCCGCCCTTCAATGACAGGATTTCGCGCGCCTCGTCGGGCGTCGCCACCTCCATGCCGAGCCCCTCGATGATCTTGCGTGCCAGCAAGACCTGTTCGGCGTTCGATTTGGCAAGCTTGCCCTTGCCCGCCCAGAGACTGTCCTCCAGCCCGACGCGGATGTTGCCGCCAAGTGCGGCCGATTGCGCGGCGATGCGCAGCTGGCTGGCGCCGGCGCCGAGGACCGACCAGCGGAACTGGTCGCCGAACAGCCGGTCGGCGGTGCGCTTCATATGGGCGACGTCTTCCGGGTGCGTGCCGATGCCGCCAAGCAGCCCGAACACCGACTGCACGAAGAAAGGCGGCTTCACCAGCCCGCGGTCGGCGAAGTGCGAGAGGTTGTAGAGATGGGCGATGTCGTAGCACTCGAACTCGAAGCGCGTGCCGTTGTCGTAGCAGGTCGCCAGAATGTACTCGATGTCCTTGAACGAGTTGCGAAAGACGAGGTCGCGGGTCGCTTCCAGATGCGGCTTTTCCCAGTCGAACTTGAAGGTCTCGTATTTGTCGGCGAGGTGATAGAGCCCGAAATTGATCGAGCCCATGTTGAGCGAGGCGACTTCCGGTTTGAACTTGGCGGCCGGGCGCACGCGCTCCTCGACCTTCATGTACGGGCTGCCACCGGTGGTGATGTTGATGGCGGCGTTGGTGCCTTGCTTGACGCGCGGCAGGAAGCGAGCGAAGGCCTCCGGCGTCTGGTCGGGCTTGCCGGTTTCCGGATCTCGCGCATGCAGATGCAGGATTGCGGCACCGGCTTCGGCAGCCGCGATCGCCTCAGAAGCGATCTGGTCAGGCGTGATCGGCAGATAGGGCGACATGGTCGGCGTGTGGATGGCGCCCGTCACCGCGCAGGTGATGATGACCTTGCCCCTGGTCTGCGCAGCACTTGGCTTGCGGCTCGTTTCGATCATTGTCCGTACTCCTGGTCCGATTTTTTCTTGTGTGCCGCCAGCGCCATCAGCCGACGATCGCGCCATACCTGCCGTTCGCCGAGGTTTTCGCGTGGCAGGCGCTCGCGGCGGTCGGCTTCGACGGTTTTCATCACCTCGCCCGCCCAGTCGACGCGCCGCAGCATCTGCGGGAAAATGTTCGAATAGATCGACTGATAACGCTCGACATAGTCGCGCACGCCGCCAGGTGCATTGAGATCGATGGTCTCGAACGGACCCATGAACGACCAGCGCAGCGCCAGTCCGTCACGGATACCGATATCGACATCCTCGACGCTGGCGTAGCCGTCGGCGACAAGCCGGAAAGCCTCCTCAAGCAATGCGCCTTGCAGGCGGTTCATGATGAAGCCGTCGAGCTCGCGCTTCATCACCAGGGGCGCATGACCGGCGTCGATGAGGAAGGCGCAGGTTCTCTCGACCGTCTCGGCGGACGTCCATGGCGCCGGCACGATTTCGGCCGCCGGAATGAGATAGGGCGGATTGATCGGGTGCACGACCAGACAGCGATGCCGTCCTTGCAGATGGTCGGTGAATTTCGACGGCAACAGCGCCGAGGTGGAACTGGCGATGACTGTCCGCGGATCGGCAAGCGTGTCGATCAGCGAGAATACCTCCCGCTTCACCTCGAGGTTTTCAGGCGTGTTCTCCTGGATATGGACCGCACCCGCCAGCGCCTTTGCCAGCTCCGCGACAATGGTGATCCGGCCAAGCACAGTGTCGACGGACTGACCGCGCAGCAGGTCGTTTGCGGCAAGGTCACCGAGCACGCCGGCAATGTAGTCGCGGGCGCCGCCGGTCGCAGCGGGCGACTGATCCCACATCCGCACGTCATGGCCGGCACGGGCAAAGCTGATTGCCCAGGCCCGCCCGATAAACCCGCTTCCGACGATCGCGACATTAGCCATGGCTTGTTCCTCAAAGTGTTTCGACGTTGCCGTCGACGCCGAGCGACTGGCCGGAAATGTTGATCCCCGCATCGGAGAGCAGGAAGGCGACCATCGACGCCACATCATAGGGGCTGGTCATGCGGCGCAGCGAGATGTTCTGCAGATAGCGTCCGGTCATCTCCTCGTGGCTGATACCGACCTGCTTGGCGCGCGCCGAGATAACACCTTCGATGCGGGGCCCCTCGATGATGCCGGGCAGGATGGCGTTGACCCTGATGGCGTGCGGCCCGAGCTCCTTGGCGAGACTCTGCGTGAAACCGATGACACCGAACTTGGCCGCCGAATAGGGTGTGCGGAAGGCGTAGCCATGGCGGCCGGCGGCAGACGACATCGAGACGATCGAACCACCGCCCGCCGCCTTGATCAGCGGCACGGCGCGACGGGCGCACAGAAACTGGCCGGTCAGGCAGATGTCGATACAGCGCCGCCAATCGGAAGGGTCGATCTCGTCGACACCGCCGGTCGGCCCGGCAATGCCGGCATTGTTGATCAACGCATCGAGCCCGCCGAGTTTTTTCTCGACCGCCTCGAACAGGCGGTCGACGTCCTCGTCGCGCGAGACATCGGCCTTGACCGCAGCGACAAGGTCGATCTTGCCGGGAGCAGCGGCCAACGCCTCGTCGGAAACATCGCAGACGACGATGCGAGCGCCGAGGCGTGACAGCGTGTCGGCTATGGCAAACCCGATGCCGCCGGCGCCCGCCGTGACCAGCACGCGCTGGCCTTTCAGCCCGGTCAGAAATTCGTCCGCCGATGCCGGCGCCCTTGTGCTCATGGTCCTGTCCTTTTCATTGCAGCCGCCGTTCGCGCAACGCCATGACGGCGCCCAGAACGACCAGTCCGTAAAGAATTGCCCTCGTGGCATAGGGAAGCGTGGTGCCGGCGAGCAGCATCTGCAGTGCCGTCAGCAACAACACGCCGCCGAGCATGCCGAGATAGTGGCCGCGTCCGCCGGTGATCAGCGCGCCGCCGACCACCACCACGGCGATCGACGGCAACAGATAGTCGTCGCCCATGCCAAGGCTTGCCTGACCCGAAAAGCCGGTCAGCATGATGCCGACAACAGCCGCGCAGACGGCCGAAAGCATATAGACCAGGATCAGCGTGCGCTCGACGCCGATGCCCGACAAGCGCGCCGCGCGCAGCCCATTGCCGATGCCGTAGACGCGTCGTCCGAACGGCGTGCGGCCAAGCAGCAGTACCGCCGCGACGACAAAGACGACCATCAGCAGGACGATTGGGGTCAGCAGGCCGGCAAGCTTGGCCGTCATGACCCAGCGCAGCATCGGCGAGGAAAACCCGGCCGGCGTTCCCTGCGAATAGAGCAGCGCACAGCCTTGCAGAATGCCGTTGGTGGCAAGCGTCATGACGATCGGCGATATGCCGAGATAGACGATGCCGAAACCATTGGCGAAGCCGATGGCGCAAGCCATCACCAGAACGACCGGCAAGGCGTAGACAAGGGCCGCGTCGGAGCCGTTGACCATGCCGGCCAGGATGATGCCGGAGATGCCGATCGTCCACGGCACGGAGAGATCGAGGCCGCCGGTCAGGATGACGGTTCCCTGCCCGAGCGCTAGGACGGCGAGGAAGGACGACAGCACCAGCAGCGAATTCCAGTAACCCGGATTGAGGATGGCGCGGCCGAGCCAGACCTGCGTGACGACCACGATGAGCAACAGGCAGACATAGGCGGGCAGCGCATAGCGCAACGTTTCCGCGTTGCGTAGATGGAAGGCAGGGCGCGGCGATGCCGGACTGCGCTGGGCATGGGCTGGTTCGGCGGTCTTGAGACGCCGGTCCACGCGCTCGAGTTGCGAGGGCAGTATGCCGGCGCGCCAGGCGGCGAGCCGGGCACGCGCGGCGCGCAACTGCACGGCAAGCACCGATGCGTGCGAGATGGAGCCGGCAAGTGCTGCCAGCACCAGAATGGTGCCTTCGGCGATGGTCGCATAATAGGCCGATACGTTGAGCACCAGTAGGATGTTCACCACGATCATCAGGATAAAGGCGCCAAAGACAGAGCCCACCGGGCCGCCCTGCCCGCCGCCGAGGCGCGTGCCGCCGACGACGACCGCCGCGAACATCGACAACAGCAGCGGATTGCCGACCAGCGGATCACCGCTGCCGGTCTGGGCGCTGATGAAGACGCCGGCAAGGCCATAGCAGCCGCCGGCGATGACATAGACGGCAAAGCGCACCAGCACGACATTGATGCCGACGGAAGCGGCCGACTCCGCATCGCTGCCGACCGCATAAAGTGCTGTGCCGAAGCGGGTTCCCTTCAGCCAGAACCAGGCGAGCAGGACGACGCCGATCCCCACCAGCGGCATCGGCAGCCAGCCGGCGATCGCGTCGCCAAGATAGAAGGTACCGAGATCGGGCGACACGAAGCCGCCGGGCTTGTCCATCACCAGCAGCGTCACGCCTTGCAGGATGAACATGGTCGACAGCGTCACCACGATGGGCTGCATGCGCAGCACAGCGATGAAGAAGCCGTTGAAGGCGCCCACGGCCATGCCGACGCCGATGCCGACGGCGGTCCACAAGATGATGCTGGCGCCTGGCGCCATTGGGTCCATGCTCGATGCCAGCACGGCATTGACCAGCGATATCACCGCGCCTGCGGACAGGTCGAAGCCGCCCGACAGGATGACGATGGTCTGGCCGATCGCCGCGAGCGCCGAGGTGGCGCCGCCGCTCGACAGGAACGACACGTCGAAATATGTCAACGGCCCGGCGCTGATCCAGTCGACAACGAAGAGCAGGATCGCCAGGACGGCCGCGGCGATCAGCGCGCCGCGATTGCGCATCAGCGCACGGCGCAGTCCGACGCCGCCGGTAGCGGGGGATGAGGCTGCTGCGCTGCTCATGCGGCGGCTTCCCCGGCATGCCCGAGCGCCGGGCGCATGATGGCCGGTTCGGTGATGGCGTCGCCTTCGAGTTCGGCGGCGATGCGCCCATCGTAGAGAACCAGGACCCGGTCGCATTGATGGACGAGTTCGGGAATCTCGGTCGAGTGCAGCAGGATCGAACCGCCCGAAGCCACGTAGTTTCGCATCATCACATAAAGCTCGTGCTTGGTGCCGACGTCGATGCCTCGGGTGGGATCGAACAACAGCAGGATGCGGCTCTGCGCCACCAGCCATTTGGCGATGGCGATTTTCTGCTGGTTGCCCCCGGAAAACGCACCGGCCCGCGTCCAAAGCGCGCGGCGGTCGACCTCGACAGTGGCGAATGCCGCCTCGACGGAGCGGGTCTCGGCTTGCCCGTCGACAAGACCTAGCCGTGTGAAGCGCGATATCACGGGCAGAGTGGCGTTCTGGCTGCCCGACAGTTTCAGGAACAGGCCTTCGGATTTGCGGTCTTCCGGCACCAGGCCGATGGCCATGTTGGGGCGCAAAGCATCGGCCGGCGAACCGAGCCAGACCTTGCGGCCGTCGACGAGGATGTGGCCGCGGGTGATTTCGGCCATGCCGAAGCAGGCCAGGAATAGGTCCTGCTGGCCCATGCCCTGCAACCCCGCGACGCCGAGGATTTCGCCCTTGCGCAGATCGAAGCCAGCGCCGTCGAGCTTGCGCCCGACCTTGAGATCGCGCACGCCCAGAACCGGCGGGCCGAAGGCCTGGGCGCTGTCCGGCTTGGGCGGGAAGGTCTGCTCGATGCTGCGGCCGATGATCTTTTCGATGACGTCGCCATCCGAGACATCGGCAACCGGCGCGGTGACGATGTGGCGGCCGTTTCTCAGGATCGTCAACGTCTCGCAGAAGGCACGGACCTCGCGCATGCGATGGGTGATGAAAACGATGGTGGTGCCGGCCGCCTTCAGCCTGGCGATGATGTCGCCCAGCCAGTCGACGTCGCGGCCGGCGAGCGTCGAGGTCGGTTCGTCGAGCAAAAGGATGCGCGGCTTGCGGTAGACGGCACGCGCGATCTCGATCTTCTGGCGCACCGAAAGCTCGAGCTCACTCACCTCGGCATCGAGATCGACGGAAAAACCGAGATCTTCGATATGGCGGCGGACGGCCTTGCGGGCGGCACCGCGGCGGATCAGGCCGGAGATGCCGACGGGGGCGTAAGGCAGCATCATGTTGTCGAGGACGGAGAGGTCACGCACCAGGGTCATCTCCTGGAATGCTGTCTGCATACCGAGCGCATGTGCTGCGCGCGGTGCGCCGCAAGCGATCTCCTTGCCGAAGACACGGACATGGCCTTGGCTCGGCCGGACCAGTCCGGACAGCAGCTTCACCAGTGTCGACTTGCCCGCTCCGTTTTCACCGAGCAGGGCATGGACGCTGCCGGGCGCGATCGCAAACGACACGCCGTCCAGCGCGACGGTCGGGCCGAACGCCTTGCTGATACCGTCGATCTCGATGGCGGGGAGCTCGGAATGTTCTGTCATTGTCCTCGATCGCCGGGCTTGGCATGGATTGACGATGCACGGACAACAGTCCGTGCATCGTCACACGCGCCTTGGGAGGCTTAGTTCTCCGGTTGTCCGACGAGGGCAGCATTAAGGCCGACCTCGGGTGTCTGGTCCGAGAAGATCGAGGCAAACCAGCCCGGATTGGAGACCAGCGACGGCTTGAAGGCGTTGCAGCCGGCCTTCATCTCCGCCCATGTGCCTTCGTCGCACAGCTTGATCGTCTCATTGGTGACGAGCGGCAGCGGCAGGATGGTGGTCTTCGGCACGTCCTTGCCTTCGATCGCCTCGACGGCAAGCTTCAGCGCCAGCGCACCCGAATAAGGCGGCGAGGCGTAGGAAATGCGTTGTGCGCCGGCCGGCGCGTAAGGGGCGGCCGCACCTTCGACTTCGGTGCCCTCCGGCAGCATCTGGATGCGGCCGCCATTGGAACCTTCGCCGGCGCAAGGCAGGAGTTCGCTTGTCTTCTTGCCGGCCTCGAGCTGCATCGAGTTGGCGGTGAAGCAGCCGACCTGCATCCACAGCCCGTTGATGTCGTCCCAATTGCGGGTGGCCAGGATTTTCGAAAGTTCGGTGCGGGCGACCGCCTGGCTCCACATGCCGACAGCCTCGCCGACGATCTTGATATCAGGATATTTGGCGAAGACTTCCTTGGCGGCTTTTGTCCGCTGATCGTCGACGGATGTTCCCGGGACACCCGTGATGGCGATGATGTTGCCCTTGCCGTTGAGCTTCTTGACCAGCCATTCGGCGGTCACCCTGCCGGCTTCCAGCTGGTCGATGTGGACGTTGTAGGCACAAGGCTCGGTGATCTCGGCGTCGTAGGCAAAGACCTTCACGCCCTTGTCGCAGGCATTCTTGACGACCTGGTTGAGCGCGGTCGGCGAGATCGGATATACGACGATGGCCTCGGCGCCGCTTTGCACCATTGCGTTGATCTGCTGAATCTGGCGTTGCGCGTTGGGGCCAGCGACCTGGACCTGCAGGTCGACCTTGTCGGCCAGGCTCTTGTGAGCGGCCATGGCCTTGACCATGTTGGCCGCCTCCGCTTGCCAATCATTGCCTATGTAGCTCATGCTGAGAAAGATCTTGTGCTTCTCGGCTGCCTGCGCGGCGGACAGGCCGAAGGCGCATGCAGCCATCCCAGCCAGCAGCGCGAGCCGCCGGACTTTCGATCCGATACCCATGTGAAACTCCTCCCAAACAGAACGACCGAATGCCTCCCAAGGGCACAAAACGTAACCTTTGCCATTCGATGCCAGCGACCGTAACATGATTTGATCAAATATCAATGATGAAATCGTTTATATCAAAACGGCTATGTCAGCCGCTTGACGTGGCACCACGAACCTTGCATTCCGACACAAGCAATAGTGTCGCCCTTGGGCGGGAAGGTTGACCGGAGATGGCTGGATCGGCGTTCAGGAAGCCTGGTGTCGAGATCATTCCACTGTCCAAGGAAACTCTGCAGGACCGGGTCTATAATCAGGTCACCGAACTGATCCTCGACGGCAGCATCGTACCGGGCGAGATGGTCACGGTTCAGAGCCTCGCCGACGCCTTTGGCGTCAGCCCGATGCCGGTCAGGGAAGCGCTGCGGCGCCTGACGGCAGCCAACGCGCTGACCGTGGTATCCGGGCGCTCCATTGGTATTCCGGCGCTCAGCCGCGAGCGGCTCACCGATTTGCGCAATGTACGTTTTGAGATAGAGGCCATCGCCGCCGGCTGGGCCTCACAGAACCGGAGTGATGCGGATCTTGCGATTTTCGCGCGCGATCTGGACTCGCTGGAACGCGCGAATGGCGCGGACGACGTAAAGGCCTATCTGAGGGCGAATTACACCTTCCACTTCGCAATCTACCGAGCAGCAGGATCCGAAACCCTGCTCAAGATCATCAAGGACCTATGGCTGCAGATCAGCCCCTATTTCAATATGCTGCATGGGTCCTACTCGACCGCGAACACATACCATCAACAGATGTTTGCGGCCCTGCGCGACCGGGACGAGCAGGCAGTTCAGGCGGCGGTTCGCGGCGATATCGATGCGGCTTTCGACATGCTGGTCGACCTTTTGAAGTAGCGCCCGGCCCCACCTCCAACCCCCAACAGATGCCTCCTATTTCTAGGGATGGCAGAGCAGCGCCCATGCGCACTCAGCGGGCAAGCGCGGGCTTCTTCTGGTGATCTAGAAATCGTATCCAGAGCGCGCCATCCATGGTTCTCGTGCTGGAGCTTGCCGTCGGCAGCCGATGACGCGGCGCACGCATCGCATGGTCATTATCAGATTGCCAAAATCTGGTAGCGTGATTATACCAGTTGATCAGTTGACGACGGGCGATGCCGTCGGCGAAGAACAGGAGTGGTGACCAGATGACAACGATTGCGCTGTTCGGGGCTGGCGGAAAAATGGGCTACCGCCTGTCGACCAACTTTCGCGGGTCGCCCTACACGATACGCCATGTCGAGGTCAGCGATGCCGGCCGCGAACGGCTGAAGACCGGACTGGGTTTCGATACGGTCAGTGCCGACGAGGCGCTCAAGGACGCCGATGTGGTGATCCTGGCCGTTCCCGACACGCATATCGGCAAGGTAGCGGCCAGCATCGAGAGCAAGCTGGTATCAGGCACGATGGTGGTGGTGCTAGACGCGGCAGCACCCTTCGCCGGCCATCTGCCGAAGCGGCCGGACCTCACCTATTTCGTCACCCACCCCTGCCATCCGCCGATCTTCAATGACGAGACGGACATGGCCGCGAAGAAGGACTATTTCGGCGGCGTGAAGGCCAAGCAGCATATGGTCAGCGCCCTGATGCAGGGGCCGGAAGAGGACTACGCCAAGGGCGAGGCGATCGCGAAGATCATATGGGCGCCGGTGATGCGTTCGCACCGCGTCAGCGTCGAACAGATGGCGCTGCTCGAGCCTGGCCTTTCGGAGACGGTGTGCGCCTCGTTGTTGGTGGTGATGAAGGAAGCCGTCGACGAAGTCGTGGCGCGCGGTGTCGACAAGCAGGCGGCGCTCGACTTCCTGCTCGGCCATATGAACGTGCTCGGCGCCGTCATCTTCGGCGAGACCAAGGGCGTTTTCTCGGACGCCTGCAACAAGGCGATCGAGTTCGGCAAGCCGGTGCTGATGCGTGACGACTGGAAGCGGGTGTTCGAACCGGAAGAGATCGCCGCCAGCATTCAGCGGATCACCTGAGAGAAGACAGGTGCTTGACGCAGCACCTCGAGGGCCCGGCCTGTCATTGCCGACCCTCGGTTTTGGTAGCTCATCAGGTACATGTCACCTGAATTAGTGGTTGACTCATCATACCAGTTGGCTTAGCTGTTCATGGCTCGGATCGACAGGGTTTCGCAGGGAGTTCGAAGCCTGGCGAGTGGAGGATGGCTGGGGAGCAACGATCCGCCTGGGGTAAGCCGGCAACGGTTTTTTGACCCAAGCGATCCGCGGCCCGCGCTGCCTGACGAGTTCGGATGCAGACGAAGCCATTGGCCGATCAAGGCAATTTTCAAACGGGAGGACTTCATGAAACTCACACGCAGAATGACGCTTGCGGCTTTCGCCGGCATGCTGGCGCTTGGCACGGCCGTGCCCGCCTACGCGGCGGATCTCATCGCCATCATCACGCCCTCGCACGACAATCCGTTCTTCAAGGCGGAAGCCGTCGGCGCCGAAGCCAAGGCCAAGGAACTCGGCTATGAGGCGCTGGTGCTGGTCCATGACGACGACGCCAACAAGCAGTCCGAGTTGATCGACACCGCAATCGGCCGCGGCGCCAAGGCGATCATCCTCGACAATGCCGGCGCCGACGCCACCGTCGCCGCCGTGCAAAAGGCCAAGGACGCAGGGATTCCGTCCTTCCTGATCGACCGCGAGATCAACGCCACCGGCGTCGCCGTGGCGCAGATCGTCTCCAACAACTACCAGGGTGCCCAGCTCGGCGCGCAGGAGTTCGTCAAACTGATGGGCGAGAAGGGCAATTTCGTCGAACTGGTCGGCAAGGAATCCGACACCAATGCCGGCATTCGTTCCAAGGGTTATCACGACGTCATCGATGACTATCCGGACCTGAAGATGGTTGCCCAGCAGTCGGCCAACTGGAGCCAGACGGAAGCCTATTCCAAGATGGAATCGATCCTGCAGGCCAACCCCGACATCAAGGGCGTGATCTCCGGCAACGACACGATGGCGATGGGCGCCTATGCGGCACTTGCCGCGGCGAACCGCAAGGACGTCATCGTCGTCGGCTTCGACGGATCGAACGACGTGCGCGACTCCATCACCGCCGGCGGTGTCAAGGCAACCGTGCTGCAGCCGGCCTTCGCGCAGGCGCAGATGGCGGTCGAGCAGGCCAACGACTTCATCAAGAACAAGAAGTCGCCGGCCAAGGAAAAGCAGTTGATGGACTGCGTTCTGATCAATGGCGACAATGCCGCCAAGCTGGAGACCTTCGCGCTGACGAACTGAGTCAGCGTGATTTCAATAGCGAGGGGCGAACATCGGTTTTCGCCCCTTGCCGCCATTTTCCGTGGGCCGCCCACGATGCTGAACGACAGGCCGCCATGCTGAACACCAAGCCGAACTGGCCGATCCTTACCGTGATGGTCGGCATCAGCCTGACCGCCTGCAAGATCCTGCCTACGAAATCGGAAGCCGGAGACAACGCTCCCGCCTTCAATCCAGACAAGATGGTCGAAGAGACATGGGCGGCAAAGGTCGTGCCCTATCTCCAGCAGAAAGCCGGACCGTTTGCGCAGGTTCACACCCTGGCGACAACCGATCCATCGGCTGCCGGCGCCAAATACGGCAATCCGAACAAGCAGGCGAATTCGCCTTGGACTTTCGCGGTTCGCCTGGAAGGCAAGATCGTCGCGGCCAACACGCAGTCGCGGGCGGCAACCGTCGACGTCGATGTCGACGGCGACGGCAAGGCCGATGCACGGGTGCAGATCGGACCGGCGGTGCGCGGCACCGCGCTGCGCGACAGCCTGGACTTCATCCAGTTCAACGACTTCACCAACCAGATCGACTTCGCCCAGTTCGGCAAGGCGTTCAACAGCTACACCGACAAGACGGTGCTGTCCAAGCTGCCGCGCGAGGCGCTGGAAGGCCGCAGTGCCAAAGTGCTGGGCGCCTATACGCTGGGGAGCGGCCAGGACCTGCCGCTGGTGACGCCGGCGGAGGCAGAGATCGGGCCGAAGCCATGAGCGCGACAGCAGAGCGCGAAATCATCCTGAAGCTGGAGGACGTCTCCAAGGTCTATTCTGGCACCGTTGCGGTCAAGCGCGCCAATTTCGAGGTGCGCAAGGGCGCGGTCAACGTGCTGGTCGGTGAAAACGGCGCCGGCAAGTCGACGCTGATGAAGATCATCGCCGGTGTGGAACGGCCGACCGCCGGCCGCATCCTGCTGGAAGGCGAAGAGGTTTCCTTCTCGTCATCCGGTGATGCGGTGAACCGTGGCATCGGCATGGTGTTCCAGGAGTTGAACCTGTTCGGCAACATGAGCGTCGCCGAGAATATTTTCGCCACCCGGGAGATCACCAACCGCTTCGGCAAGATCGACCGCAAGGAACAGGAGCGCCGTGCGGCTGAATTTCTGGAACGCCTGCAAGCCGGCATACGGCCCGACATGCTGGTCGAGGATTTGCGCATCGGCCAGCAGCAGTTGGTCGAGATCGCCAAGGCGGTTTCGCTCGATGCGCGAATCCTGATCATGGACGAGCCGACCTCGGCGCTGAGCGCTGCGGAGGTCGAGATCCTGTTCAAGGTGATCGCCGACCTCAAGGCGCGCGGCGTGGCCATCGTCTACATCTCGCACCGGCTGGAAGAGCTGATCCGCATCGGCGACTACATCACCGTGCTGCGCGACGGCCGCATCACCGGCCAGGAGGAGATGAAGAACGTCGACACGCAATGGATCGTTCGCCAGATGATCGGTTCCGACGCCAAGGATTTCGCCAAGGCTGACGGCCATCTTCCGGGCGAGGAGATCTTTCGAGCCGAGGACATCTGCCTGCCGCGCGCTATCGGCGGGCTTGCCGTCGACCATGTCTCGCTGTCGCTGCGCGCCGGCGAGATCCTCGGCATCTACGGCCTGATGGGCGCCGGTCGCAGCGAATTGTTCGACTGCATCATGGGCCGCCACGGCCATTCGACAGGCGCGATCTTCATTGGCGGTAAAAAGGTCAAGGAGCGCGACACGACGCGGCGCATCCGGCGTGGCCTGGCATTGATCCCCGAGGATCGCCAGCGCGAAGGGCTGGTGTCGATCCTCTCGGTCGCCAGCAATCTGACGCTAGCCAGCCTGTCGCGATTTGCCCGCCTGTTCCATATCCGTGGCGCCGACGAAAGGCAGGCGGTGACGCAGATGGTGCGGGAACTGGCGATCAAGGTCGCCGACCCGGCGCAGGAAGTGTCTTCGCTGTCGGGCGGCAACCAGCAGAAGGTGGTGATCGGCAAGGCGCTGCTCACCGAACCCAAGGTGCTGCTAATGGACGAACCCAGCCGAGGCATCGATGTCGGCGCCAAGGCAGACGTCTTCCGCACCATGCGCAAACTGTCCCGCGACGGATTGGGGATTTTGTTCGCCACCTCCGACCTCGATGAGGTGATGGCGCTGTCCGACCGCATCGCGGTGATGAGCAACGGAAAACTGACCGGCATGTTCGACCGTGCCGAGGCGACGGAGGCGGCACTCGTCGCTGCTTCGGCGCTTGGCCACGGACCGGTCCCACACACGGAGAGCACCGCCCATGACTGACATCCCAGCCAAGGCGGCCGCTCATTCCGCTTCCAGCGGCTCCGTGCTGTTGACGCTGATGAAGCTCAGGACCTTCATCGCGCTTATCGCCGTGCTGATCTTCTTCTCGATCGCGGCGCCGAATTTCCTGTCGACCGCCAATCTGATCCTGATGTCGAAGCACGTGGCGCTGAACGCGTTCCTGGCGATGGGCATGACCTTCGTCATCATCACCGGCGGCATCGACCTTTCGGTCGGCTCGATCGTCGGCCTGTGCGGCATGGTGGCCGGCTATCTCGTGCTCAATGGCATCGACCTGCAGATCGGCTACACCATCTATTTCAACGTCTTCGAGATCGCGCTGATCACGCTTGCCGTCGGCATATTGATCGGCGCCGTCAACGGCTTGCTGATCACCCGGCTGAACGTCGCGCCGTTCATCGCCACGCTTGGCGTGCTCTATGTCGCGCGCGGCCTGGCGCTGCTGTCGTCGGATGGCCGCACCTTTCCCAACCTCGTCGGCAAGCCGGAGCTTGGCACCACCGGTTTCGGTTTCCTCGGTGCAGGCCGGCTGCTTGGCCTGCCGGTGGCGATCTGGATCCTGATCGTCGTTGCACTGGGAGCCGCCTATCTCGCCAAATACACACCGCTCGGCCGCCATATCTTCGCCGTCGGCGGCAATGAACGGGCGTCGCGGATTTCGGGCGTCCGTGTCAACATGGTGAAGATGTTCGTCTATATGTTCTCCGGTTTCTGCGCGGCGATCGTCGGCCTGATCATCTCGTCCGAGCTGATGGCCTCGCATCCGGCAACAGGCGAAAGTTTCGAGCTCAACGCCATTGCGGCGGCGGTGCTCGGCGGTACCTCGATGTCGGGCGGGCGCGGCACGATCGGCGGCACCATCGTCGGCGCCTTCGTCATCGGCATTCTTTCGGACGGGTTGGTGATGATGGGTGTGAGTTCGTTCTGGCAAATGGTGATCAAGGGTCTCGTCATCATCGTCGCCGTTGTCGTCGACCAGGCACAACGCCGGCTTCAACAGCGCGTCACCTTGATGCAGATGGCGAAGGCGGGTTGAGCATGGCGGAGTTGCGTGGAGCGCTGATCGGCTGCGGCTTCTTTGCCGTCAACCAGATGCACGCCTGGCGCGGCATTGCGGGCGCTTCGATCGTTGCTATCTGCGACCGTGACCCGGAACGGCTCAAGATCGTCGGCGACCAGTTCGGCATAGCGAAGCGCTATACCGATGCGGCGGAACTTTTTGCCGGCGAAAGCCTGGACTTCGTCGACATCGCCACCACCGCGCCCAGCCATCGTCCGCTTGTCGAAATGGCGGCCGCTCATCGCGTTCCGGTGATCTGCCAAAAGCCGTTCGCGCCGACGCTCGCCGACGCCAAGGCAATGGTCGGGGCATGCGCGGAAGCCGGCGTGCCGCTGATGGTGCATGAGAATTTTCGCTGGCAGTCGCCGATCCAGGCGGTGCGCGCCGTGCTCGACAGCGGCGAGATCGGCACGTCTTTCTTCGGGCGCATCTCCTTCCGCTCCGGCTATGACGTGTTTTCCGGCCAGCCCTATCTAGCGACGGGAAAGCGCTTCATCATCGAGGACCTCGGCATCCATATCCTCGATATCGCCCGCTTCCTGCTCGGCGACGTCTCGACCATCACGTCGCGAACCGCCCGCGTCAATCCTAGTATCGCGGGCGAGGATGTGGCGACGATGCTTCTGGACCACAAGAGCGGCGCGACCTCCGTGGTCGACTGCAGCTATGCGACGAAGCTTGCCACCGAGCCGTTTCCCGAGACGCTGATCGAGATCGACGGCAGCGACGGAACGATCCGGCTGGCGCAGGGATACCGGCTCACCGTCACCGGCAAGAACGGCACGGTCGTCACCGACGTCTCGCCGCCGCTGCTGCCATGGGCGTCGCGGCCCTGGCATAACATTCAGGAAAGCGTCGTCGCCATCCAGCAGCATTGGGTAGACTGCCTGGCGAAGGGAATCGAACCGGCG
The DNA here is from genome assembly GCF_040321815.1 of Mesorhizobium sp. M0239. Classification (NCBI taxonomy): domain Bacteria; kingdom Pseudomonadati; phylum Pseudomonadota; class Alphaproteobacteria; order Hyphomicrobiales; family Phyllobacteriaceae; genus Mesorhizobium; species Mesorhizobium sp. M0239. The sequence goes on along the minus strand of NZ_JAMYSG010000001.1, from coordinate 29,693 downwards.
ACCTCGGGCGCCGACAATCTCAAGACGTTCGCACTGGTCGAGGCGGCTTACACCGGTGCCGCGAGCCGGCAACCGGTGCAGCTCGACGCCTTGCTTAAATGACCGCCGACGCATTCCTGCTCTACGGAACGCATGCCGTCGAGGCCGAACCAATCAGGCTACGCGCAGGCGCGCTCAGCGCCGACTTCGTCAACGGCAATCTGCGCACCATCCGGCATGGCGGCACCGAGGTGCTGCGCGCCATCGCCTATATCGTGCGTGACCGCGACTGGGGCACCTATGAGCCAAATTTGACGGACCTGATCATCAACCAGGCGGCCGACGCTTTTTCGGTCAGCTATTCGGCAAGCTGCCTGGCCCCCGATGGAAGCCGGCTCGGCTTCCGCGCCACCATCAAAGGCTCTGCCGATAGCCATCTGGCCTTCGAGGTCAGCGCCCTTCCCGAAAGCGATTTCGAAACCAACCGCTGCGGCTTCTGCATCCTGCATCCTATCGCCGACCTCGCCGGCAGCCCGGTCAAGGTCGAGCATACGGACGGCAGCGTGGAGGCGACAAAGCTTCCCGAACTGATAGACCCCTGGCAGCCTTTCAAGGATATCCGCGCCATCACCCATCAGGTTCGGCCTGGCGTCACCGCCGAATGCCGGATGGAAGGCGATACTTTCGAAATGGAGGACCAGCGCAACTGGTCTGACGCATCCTACAAGACCTATGTGCGGCCGCTGGCGCTGCCATGGCCGTATGTGCTGCCTGCCGGCCAAACCCTGCGCCAGACGATCAGCCTGCGCATCGCAGGTGAAGGCAAAGCACCGGCTGCCACCGTGACCAGCGAACCGGTCCGCGTTGGACTCGGCGAGGTCGGGCCAAGGCTGCCCGATGTCGGCGTGGTCATCTATCCCGAGGATGTCGAGACGGCGCTGGCGAACCTCTCCACGCTGGCGGCACTCGGCCCACAACAGCTGCTGTTTCACTACGATCCGACGCGTGGCCACGGGCTCGACGCCTTGCGCGCTTTCGCCCGACTGGCAACTGCCTACGCAGCCGAAACGACCCTCGAATGCGTCGTTGCCTGCGCTGGCGATCTCGACGCCGAGATGTCAGGTGTCGCCGGCCTGGTGCGCGAGGCCGGGCTAAAACTCTCGGCCATTGCCGTGTCGCCTTCGGTCGACCGGCAGTCGACACCGCCGGGCAGCACGTGGCCGGACTGTCCGCCGCTCGAGAACGTTTACGCGGCCGCGCGGCGCGCCTTTCCGGACATCCGGCTCGGCGGCGGCATGTTCAGCTATTTCACCGAACTCAACCGCAAGCGCGTGCCGGAGGACCAGCTCGATTTCGTCACCCATTGTACTTGCCCGATCGTTCACGCCGCCGACGATCTCAGCATCATGCAATCGCTGGAGGCGCTGCCTTTCATCACCCAATCGGCGCGGGCGATCTTCGGGGCGAAACCCTATCGGATCGGACCATCGACGATTGCCATGCGGCAGAACCCCTATGGCGGCGCGACCAAGCCCAATCCCGGGGGACAGCGCATCGCCATGGCCGACCGAGACCCGCGCCATGCCGGCCAGTTCGCGGCGGCATGGACGATCGGCTATGCCGCGCGCATCGCGCCCGCTGGGCTGGAACAGCTCACGCTCTCCAGCTTCACCGGACCGTTCGGCGTGCTGGCGTCATTTGGAGAACCCGTCGCGGAAGGAACACCCCGGCCGCTCTTCAGGGCCATCAAGGGGCTTTGCGAACTGGCCGGCCTTGCGCATGTGTCGGCAAGGACGAGCGATGAGACCAAGGTGCTGGCGCTGGCCGGGCGCTCCGCCTCGGGCAAGACAATCGCGTGGCTGGCGAACCTGACGGCGGACGAAGTGCCGGTCGACATTTCGGCTTTTGGCCGCGGCCATCTCGTGATGACGCCTTACGCGATCACCCGGCTCGGCTGAAGTTACTTTTCGGAATTCATCACATAGAGCGCGCGCGAGCGTTCGAGATGCTTGATCATCGCCTTCTCGGCGCCATCCGCATCCTTTTTCTCGATGCGGCCGATGATCTCTTCGTGCTCGGTCAGCGTGAACTTTTCCTTGCCGGTCCAGATCAGCATTTCGGTGTGGTATTCCTTCAGCCAGCCGAGCATCGCCTCACTAACGGCGACATAGATCGGATTGCCTGAGATCGCGGCGATCTGGGTATGGAATTTCATGTCGGCGGAGATGAAGGCTTCGGAATCGCCACGGAAGCCGCGCTGTTCGGCAACGGTGGCCCTGAGGCGCTGCACATCCTCGGCGGTGGCCTTTTCGGCGGCTTCCCTGACCATGCCGCGCTCGAAGAAGATGCGCGCGGTCTTCAGGTGCTCAAGCGTGTCCTTCGATGACGACAGGATGATCTTGGCGGCGCCATCGACCTGCTTGATGATCGACTTTGCCGTGAGCTGCAGCACCTTGGCGCGCTCGCCATGCGAGATCGCGACCAGGCCCATATTGCTCAGCGCCTGCATCGCCTCGCGAATCGCCGGCCTGCCGACCTCGAAGCGCTCCATCAGTTCGCGCTCCGACGGCATGTCGTCACCCGGCATCAATTCGCCGCTGGTGATCAGGCGCTTCAGCCGCAAGAAGACCTCGTCGGAAAGCTTGCGCCGGACAATCGGTTCCGAACGGTTCATCGTCGCGAATCACTCCCTTGAGCCGGCCCTATCTAACACTGCCGCCACATTTCCCGGAAATTGCCGCCTGTCGATCTGCCTAAAACTTCTAGCCGGATATGCCTTGCAATACTTATGTACTCATTATACCAGATTTAGAACACCGGTGAACCTTTTTCGAACGCCTCGGCTTAAGACAGCAGACCATGATCACCCTCACCTATCGCATCGAAACGCCTGGAAGCATCGAAGCGTTGGCCGCCAAGATCGCCAGCGACCAGTCGACCGGCACCTTCGTCGCGCTGCCCGGCGAGACCGAAGAGCTGAAGGCCCGGGTGGCGGCGCGCGTGCTGGCGATCCGGCCTCTGCCCGATGCCGAGCGGCCGTCACTTCCCGATGACGGCAGCGGGCCGTTCAAACGCGCCGATGTCGACATCGCCTTTCCGTTCGATGCCATCGGCACCGACCTTTCGGCGCTGATGACCATCGCCATCGGCGGCACCTATTCGATCAAGGGCCTCACCGGGATCCGCGTCGTCGACATGAAGCTGCCGGAGGATTTTCGCGGCGCGCATCCCGGCCCACAGTTCGGTGTCGCCGGCAGCCGCCGACTGACCGGTGTGACGGACCGCCCGATCATCGGCACCATCGTCAAGCCGGCGCTCGGGCTGCGGCCGCACGAGACGGCGGCAATGGTGGCGGAACTGATCGCCGCCGGCGTCGATTTCATCAAGGATGACGAGAAGCTGATGAGCCCGGCCTATTCGCCGCTGTCGGAGCGGGTGAAGGCAATCATGCCGCTGATCCTCGACCATAAGCAGAAGACCGGCAAGAAAGTGATGTATGCCTTCGGCATTTCGCATGCCGACCCGGATGAGATGATGCGCAACCACGATCTGGTGGCGAAGGCCGGCGGCAATTGCGCTGTTGTCAACATCAATTCGATCGGGCTCAGTGGCATGGCGTTCCTGAGGAAGCGCTCCAGTCTGGTGCTGCATGCTCACCGCAACGGCTGGGACATCCTCACCCGGCACCCCGGGCTAGGTATGGGCTTCAAGGTCTGGCAGCAATTCTGGCGACTGCTCGGCGTCGACCAATTCCAGATCAACGGCATCGCCTCGAAATATTGGGAGCCGGATGACTCCTTCGTCGAGTCGTTCAAGGCGGTGACGACGCCGATCTTCTCACCTGAGGACTGCGCCTTGCCGGTCGCCGGCTCCGGCCAGTGGGGCGGGCAGGCGCCCGAGACATATGCGCGGACCGGCCGGACCGTCGATCTTCTCTATCTCTGCGGCGGTGGCATCGTCAGCCATCCGGACGGGCCGGGCGCCGGCGTGCGTGCCGTGCAGCAAGCCTGGCAGGCGGCGGTCGACGGCATTCCGCTTGCCGACTTCGCCCTGAACCACCCTGAACTGGCGCGGTCGATCGAAAAATTCGGCGACGGCAAGGCAGCCTGAAGCCATGCAGAACCTGCTTCTCAGCTATTATGGCGACGACCTGACCGGCTCGACCGATGTCATGGAGGCGCTTGAGCTCGGCGGCGTGCCGACCGTGCTGTTCATGCGCCAGCCGGACGATGCCTTGCTTTCGCGGTTTGCCCATTGCCGGGCGATCGGCCTCGCCGGCACCAGCCGCAGCGAGACGCCGCAGTGGATGGACATGCATCTGCGCGATGCCTTTGCCTGGCTGAAGACACTCAACGCCGCGATCTGCCACTACAAGGTTTGCTCGACCTTCGATTCCAGCCCAACGGTCGGCAGCATCGGCCGGGCCATCGAGGTCGGCCGCTCGGTGTTCGCGCAGGATAGTGTGCCGCTGCTGGTCGGCGCGCCGCAGCTCAAGCGCTACACCGCCTTCGGCCATCTATTCGCCGCCTATCGCGACCAATATTTCCGCATCGATCGCCACCCTGTGATGAGCCGCCATCCGACGACGCCGATGGATGAGGCCGATCTCCTGATCCATCTGTCGCGGCAGACGGCGCTGAGCTCCGGGCTGATCGACCTTGCAACGCTGCAGTCCGCGTCGCGATCGGCCGCGTTCGATCGCCTGACCGGAAACGGCACCCCCATCGTGCTTCTCGATGTCGACAATCTGGAAACGCAGGCTCTGGCCGGCAAGGAGATCTGGCGCGTTCGCAAGCCAGGCGGTTCTTTTGTCGTCGGCTCGTCCGGGGTCGAGTATGCATTGCTGGCCGAATGGGCGTCGAATGACATTGTCGGCGCTGGACAAGGTTTTACGCCGCCGGGCGCAGCCGAGCGGATAGCCGTCGTGTCGGGCAGTTGTTCGCCGACCACCGAGCGGCAGATCCGGCATGCCCTGACCGACGGTTTCGACGGCATCGAGGTCGATCCCGTCGAGCTGGTTTCGGAGTCTTCGCAGCAGGCGATCGCGCGCGCAACGGCAAGCGGCCGTGCCAGTCTGCAAGCCGGGCGCAGCGTCATCCTCTACACCGCGCTTGGCCCCGATGCCGACAGGGGCGCCGAAATCGACCGGCAGGAAGGCGCCCGCCACAGGCTTGGCCGCGGCCTTGGAGAAATCCTTCGCAGCCTGACGATCGAACAGAATTTGCGGCGCGTGGTCATTGCCGGCGGCGACACGTCGAGCCACGCACTCGGCGAGATGGGTGTCGATGCCCTGACAATTCGCATGCCGCTGCCCGCTTCGCCTGGCTCGCCGCTCTGCGTTGCCCACTCGCGCGTCAAGGCGATCGACGGCTTGGAGGTCGCGCTCAAGGGCGGCCAGGTCGGAACCGATCGCTATTTCTCAGCCATCCGCGACGGCCTCGGCACTTGAACCAGCCGACACCTGGATTTCAGGAGCCGCTGTGCGAGAGCACTTCAACACGCGAAATGCGCCTTGCCGGGTGGAAATCCCGGTAACACCCGGTACTATCTGCGAAAATGCCGAAATCGGGAGGACGTCGGGTGCAGACCAAGAAGATCATCAACGATGGCAACCGCGCCGTTGACGAGATGCTGGAAGGCATCCTGGCAGCGCATCCCCGCCATCTCAAAAGCGTGGACGGCAGTCCACGCTCCATCATCGCCCGCGACGGACCGCGCCAGGGCAAGGTGGGCCTCGTGATTGGCGGCGGTTCGGGCCACGAGCCGAGCTTTCTCGGCTTTGTCGGCAAGGGATTGGCTGACGCTGCGGCCATCGGCAATGTCTTTGCCTCGCCGCCGCCGGACCCGATCCTCGAATGCGCCAAGGCAGTCAGCGGCGGCGCCGGCGTGCTCTTCATGTACGGCAATTATGCCGGCGACGTGATGAATTTCGACATGGCGGCCGAGATGGCCGCCATGGACGACATCGAGGTGCGCACGGTGCTGAGCACCGACGACGTCGCCTCGGCACCGCGCGACCAGCGGCACAAGAGGCGCGGCGTCGCCGGCAATTTCTTCATCTTCAAGGCGGCCGGCGCCGCCTGCGACCGGATGTTGTCCTTCGACGAATGCGAGCGCGTCGCCGGCAAGGCCAACGACCATACCTTCACCATGGGCGTGGCGCTGTCGCCCTGTTCGCTGCCGCAGACCCGCCGGCCGAATTTCGAGATCGGCCCGGACGAGATGGAGATCGGCATGGGCATCCACGGCGAGCCCGGCATCGCGCGCGAAAAGTTGAAAACAGCCGACGAGATCACCGACGAGATGCTGGACAGGATTCTCGACGAGATGGCGCCGGCGCGCGGCGACAAGGTCGCGGTGCTCGTCAATTCGCTGGGCTCGACGCCGCTGATGGAACTCTACATCATGAACCGGCGCGTGAAGCAGAGGCTCGATGAGATCGGTGTGTCCATACACGCAAGCTGGGTCGGCAATTACTGCACCTCGCTCGAAATGGCCGGGGCCTCGATCACTCTGCATCGGCTGGACGGCGAGTTGCAGACGATGCTGGACCACCCCTGCGACTGCGCCATGTTTCGCGCCGGCTAAACCCACTTCTGTGGCAAGGACTAAGACATGACGACAATCGACACCGCCCGCCTTGTCGCGATGTTCGCGGCGATCGCAACCGCCATGTCGGCCGACAGGGACCGACTATGCGCGCTTGACGGAGTTATCGGCGACGCCGACCACGGCATCGCGATGGAGCTTGGATTTTCCGCGGCACGCGATGCAGTCGCCGCACTGGACACCGAGGCCACTGATCCGACCACCTTGCTGAACACGGCGGCAAAGTCGTTCCTGAATGCGGTTGGCGCCTCCTCCGGTCCGCTCTATGCGACCGCGTTCATGCGCGCCGCGGCAGCCGTCAAGGGCAAGACGACGCTCGACGACGCGGACGTGGTCACTCTGTTCCAGGCGATGGCCAAAGGCATTCAGGATCGCGGCAAGGCCGAGCCAGGCGAAAAGACGATGATCGATGCATGGGCGCCGGCTGCGCAGGCGGCGGGCGAAGCGCTGACCTCCGGCAAGGATCTGGCGGGCAGTCTCGAAGCTGCTGCACAAGCGGCAAACGCCGGCGCGGAGGCGACCAAGTCGATGGTCGCCACCAAGGGCCGGGCATCGCGCCTCGGCGAACGCTCGCTTGGCCACATGGACCCGGGCGCCGCCTCCGCCGTGACCGTGATCGAGGCGATGCGGGTCGCCTTGACCACCTGATCAGTAACGGGCCTTCCGCGCCTCAGCGCTTGGCGTCGAGCTTGTCGATGGCCTGCACGTTTGTGGCGGAGGGGCCATTCGGATCGAACTCCGAGGCCAACCATGCGTCGGCGATCGATTTCGCCAGTTCGGGACCGATGACGCGGGCGCCCATGGTGATGATCTGGGCGTTATTGGACTTGGCGGCGCGCTCAGCGGAATAGGTGTCGTGGGTCAATGCGGCGCGAATGCCCGGGACCTTGTTGGCGGAGATGCTGACGCCGATGCCGGTGCCGCAAAACAGGATGGCCCGGTCGTAATTGCCGTCGAGAATTTCGTGGCCGACCGAGGCGGCGATATCGGCGTAGAATCCGGCCTGGCTTAGGTCGACGACCTGCAGTTCCGGCTTGGTGGCGAGATGCTTGGCGATGACGTCGAGCAACGGCTTGCCGGCGCTGTCGGCTCCGAGTGCGATCTTCATGATGATGAGCTCCTTTGCTTGGTCTTTTAGCGGTCAGCGCGCGATGGCGGCCGACGCCTTTTTCAGAATGTCGATATAGCCTTCCGCTTGCCACGCCGAGCGGCCGATGAACAGGCCATCGATATGCGGCTGGCCGATGAGTTCGGCCGCGTTGCCGGGATTGACGCTGCCGCCGTAAAGCACAGGCGGGGCAGCCGGCAGCCGGTCGGCGGCAACCTGCTTGATCAGCGCCTGCTGCCTGTCGGCATAGTCGGCGCTGGCGGGAATGCCCTTCTCGCCGATCGCCCAGACGGGCTCGTAGGCAAAGAGGATTTCAGCCTTCAGTTGATCGCCGCTCAGCTCTTGCAGCGCGCCGAGAACCTGTGCCGTCAACACCGCCTCGGCGCGGCCTGATTCACGCTCAGCCAGCGTCTCGCCGACGCAAATCAGCGGCACGAACCCGTGCCTGACAGCGGCCGCCGTTTTCAGTCCCACAGTCGCGTCCGTTTCGCCGAAATGCTCGCGACGCTCGCTATGGCCGAGTTCGATCACATCCAGCCCACAGTCTTTCAGCATCACTGGCGAGATCTCTCCCGTCCAGGCACCGGCGTCGGCCCAATGCATGTTCTGGGCGCCGACTTTCACGCGGGTGTTGGCCAGCGCCGCTTTGACCTGGCGCGCGGCGGTGAACGGCGGAATGACGAAAGGCTGTATCGCCTGATCGAAGTCAGGCACGAAGGCCGCCAACGCATCGGCGAACTGCAGCGCCTCGGCAAGCGTCTTGTTCATCTTCCAGCTCGTGCCGACCCAATATGGGGTCATTCTTTTCTCCTTCAACGCGCGTTTTTCCTGGCCACCATCGGTGCCGGCGTCTAGCCAGCATTTCACTCAAGCCCGAGGCTTGAGACTGTCGCGACCGCTGTCGATATGAGGCGCCCAGAAATCCACCGACTCGCGGATCATCTCGATAACCTGATGGTCGACTGGTTCCCTCTCCCTGAAGGAAAGTTCAAGGCAAATTTCATTGTCGGTTCCACCGCCCTGCCGAACCGCGTCCAGCAACTTCTGCGGCACTATGCGGCCATCCTTGTTGTAGGCGGCCGTGAACGGCCAGTGCCCGCCCTTATTCATCGACGACTGCTTGATGTGGATGATCGGCGATTGCAAGGGAAACGCTTTCGCCCAGGCATAGGGATCGGTGTCGGCAGGGTTGGGCGAAGTGACGTCGCCATGGTCGATGTCGACCATCATTTTCATCGGTATGGGCAGCTTCGCCGCGTCGATGGCGCCTTGCAGCGTGGCGCAGCTTTCGATCGTGTGGCCGAACTCGCGGCCGACCGACATCGGCTCCCAGAACAGGTATGTCAGACCCGCCGCCTTGGCGTGTTCGGCCACCTCGCGCCAGCATTCGAGGGCGATATCGAGAAGCACTGCCCGCCGTTGCGGATCGTCAAAGTCCTTGTGGGTGAAGATGGCGAACTGCGTGCCCATGCCCGACGCACCGAGTTCCGCGGAAATATCGGCGAAGGTCTTGAACCAGTCGACATAGTAGCGCCGGACATCCGCGTCCGGATGGCCGAAGTGATTGAGCCGGCCATAAGGTCCGGTCATGCCGGAGGTGATCCGCACGCCGGTCCGCGAAAGCGCCCTGTCGAACAGGCGCAGGAATTTGGCAATCGTTGCCGCCGGCCAGCCCGGATTGACGAATTCATGCGTCAGCTGCACGTCGCGGATACCGATGCCATAGGCAATCGCGTCGATCAAATCGTCCGGATCGGCGAAACGGTTGACCAGCGGATTGGTGTTGAGGGAAAGCGTGAAGGCCATCAGTCTGCCGTCGCCATGATGTTATCGAACCAGTCTTCGAATGCTTTCCGCTCGGCCGCATTGAGATGCAGGCCATGTTTGGTGCGGCGTTCCAGAATATCGGCTGATGTGCCGGCCCATTCGGTCTCGGCCAGGAACCTTGCCTCCCGCTCATACAGGTCGGGACCGAAGCGGCGGCCGAGATCCGCCTCGCGCTGTGCGCCGGCGAGCAATTGCCTGGCACGGGTGCCGTAGCTTCGAGCGTAGTGCTTCACCAGCGACGGGCTGAGCCATAAAAACTCGGAATGCAGATCGCTCAGGAACTGCTCGAAGTCCGCATTGGGCAGGTCGCCTCCCGGCAAGGGGATTTTGGCCGTCCAGGCTTTCTTCATCATCGGAAAAAACGGCTGGATCTTTTCCAGCGCATGTTCCGACAGCTTGCGGAAGGTGGTGATCTTGCCGCCGAACACCGACAGCAGCGGCGCGTTGCCATTGGAGGCGTCGAGTTCGAAAATATAGTCGCGCGTCACCGCGCTTGGATTGTCGGCATTGTCGTCATAGAGCGGACGCACGCCTGAGAAACTATGGACCACGTCCTGTGACGTCAGCTGTCGCTTGAAATAGCGATTGACCACCTTGATCAGGTAATCGACTTCGCTTGCCTCGGCGACCACTTCCTCGGGCCTGCCTTCGTAGGGAATGTCGGTCGTGCCGATCAGCGCCAGATCGTTCTCGTAGGGGTTGACGAAGATCACTCGCTTGTCGTTGTTCTGGATGAGATAGGCCTGCCGCCCCTCCCAGAATTTGGGCACGACGATATGACTGCCTTTCACCAGGCGAACATTGCGGGTGGAGTTCTGCCCGGCGACTCGGCTGACAATGTCGTTGACCCACGGCCCGGCCGCGTTGACCAGCGCCCGCGCCCGGACCTTCGTCACCGCACCCGTGCGACCATCCTGCATGTCGATCGACCATAGTCCGTTTTCGCGGCGGGCCGCGACACAGGCGGTGCGCGTGAGCACTCTGGCACCGCGCTGCCTGGCATCCAGGGCGTTGAGCAGCACCAGGCGCGCATCGTCGACCCAGCAGTCGGAATATTCGAAACCGCGCTTGAATTCGTCCTTGATCGGCGCGCCTTCCGGCGCAGTCCTGAGGTTCAGTGTTCGTGTCCCCGGCAGGCGTTTACGGCCGCCAAGGTGGTCGTAGAGAAACAGCCCGAGCCGGACCAGCCATGCCGGCCTGTCTTGCGGGCTGTGCGGAAGAACGAAGCGCATCGGCCAGATGATGTGCGGCGCTGCCTCGAGCAGCACCTCGCGTTCGATCAGTGCTTCGCGAACCAGCCGGAATTCATAATATTCGAGGTAGCGCAGGCCGCCATGCACCAGCTTGCCGGAGCGCGAGCTCGTGCCTTGCGCGAGATCGTCCTTTTCGCACAGGATGACGGACAGCCCGCGACCTGCCGCATCACGCGCTATGCCGGCTCCATTGACGCCGCCGCCGATCACGAAGAGATCGACGACATCTGTTGTATTGCTCAAGATCTTGCTCCTGTGCGGTGCGCCATGCCCTTCCACACCGGCCGAAGCGCCTGACGCGCTGCAACGAAGGAAGGAAAGAGGGCATCGTAGGTATGCGAAAGCGCCTCGTCATAGGCATCGCAGTCGCCGAGAAGCGGCGTCACCCATTCGGCGGCGCAGTCTTCCATCGAGCCATAGACGCCGAGGCCGACGGCCGCCATCATCGCGGCGCCTGCCGCGCCGGCTTCCTGGCGACTGCTGGTGCGCACCTGCGCCCGGGTCGCCGCCGCGATGATGCGGCGTAGGGAGGGGCTGCGCGCGGCGCCGCCCGACAGGCGGATCTCGCTCGGCACGGCGCCCATCGCCTGGTAGCAATCGCGTGCGGCGAAGGCCAGTCCCTCGAGGACGCCGCGTGCCAGATCGCCAAAGCCGTGCTTGACCGAAAGGCCGATGAAGCCAGCGCGTGCGTCAGGATCGACGAACGGTCCTCTTTCACCGGCCAGCGATATATAGGGCTGGTAGATCAGCGAACCAGGCTCCGATGCTTCCACCCAAGCGTCGAGGGCCTTCAGCAACTCGTCATGAGAAGGCTTGCCGCCAGCCGTCGCGAGCACGTCGCGCGCAAGGCCAAGCACCCAGTCTATGTTGAGCGTCGCCGCCATGTTGGATTGCAATTGTGCAAAGGCGCCTGGAATAGGCATGGCGATCGTGTAGCCGGAGCCATCGTCGTTCAGCACGACATCGTCGGGAGTGGCGGCAAAGCGTGTGTGTATGCCGGTCGAGCCGATGACCGTGCAGCCGACATTGCCCGAGGGATCATAGAGGCCGGCTCCGAGCGCCGTCATGACCATATCGACGTAACCCAGCACCACCGGCGTGCCTTCGAGCAGGCCAGTCTCTGCCGCCGCCGATCGCGACAGCGGATGATGGTCGGTGGTGCCTTCGAGCATGGGAGGCACCAGGCGGCGATGCGTCGTCAGATCCAGGATGTCGAGGGCTTCGTCGGAATAGCTGCGCGACCGAAAATCGCCGAAGGTGAAGGTTCCCTCGGAGGGATCCGTGGCGCGTTCGCCCGTCATCTTGAAGTAGAGCCAATCCTTGCAATGCAGTGCGGTCGCCGCCCGCTCCAGCATGTCGGGATGGTTCTTTTTCATGAAGGCAAGCTGGGCGCCTTGCTGGCAGGAATTCAGCCCCGTGCCGGTCAGCTCGAACCGCCTGCGATCCCGGGGATCGGCGCGCATCTCGTCCACCAGATGTCCAGCTCGGGCATCAAGCCACAGCCAGGCGCGCGAGACAGGCAAGCCGTCGCCATCGATCAGCCAGGTTCCGTCGCCCTGCCCGGTGATGGCCACCGCCGCGGTTCGTTGCGCGAGGTCGGGAACCTTGGCCGCGAGATCGCGAACGGTCCGCGCCATGTCGCGCCAGGTCTGGTCGAGGTCCTGCTCGGCGCCGCCGCCTTCCAGCGTGACGAAGCTATTGGGCACCGACGTCATGGCGAGCTGCCGCCCGGACAGGTCGAAAGCGATCGATTTGATCACCGACGTTCCCGCGTCGATGCCGATCAGCAGGTCTTTCATGCCGCAAATTCCGGTTGGTTGCGAAGGCGGTTCACGAGGGCAGTCATTTCGTAGAAGAGGCAGGGAGTGTCCGCAAGGACACCCCCTGTACAGGTATTACTCAGACAACACGAAGGGTGCGGTGTACTTGTCGACATTGTCCTTGGTGATGAGAAGGCAATCGAACAGCTGCTTCTCGGTCGCCGCACCGGTGGCACCCGTCTTGATAAACGAATCCGCCTGCTGCACGGCCTTGGCCGAGAAGATGGCGACCGGCTGAAGCACGGTGTACTGCAGTTCGCCGGACTTGATCGCCGCAACCGCATCCGGGGAGCCGTCGAAGCCACCGACCTTGATGCCGGCGAGCTTGCCGGCTTCCTTCAGCGCCGCAACCGCGCCAAGCGCCATCTCGTCATTGCCGCTGATCACGGCGATGATGTCGGGATTGGCCTGCAGCATGCTCTGCATCTTGTCGTGGCCCTGGGTACGATCCCAGTTGGCGACCTGCGAAGCAGCCTTTTCGAGATCCGGGTACTGGCTCAGCACAGTCGCGTACCCGTTCGAGCGCGTGGCGGCGTTGTTGTCAGACGGGGCGCCGAGCAGTTCGACATATTTGCCCTTTTCGCCGACGGCCTGCACCCACTGCTGGGCACCGAGAGCAGCACCCTGCGCGTTATTGGAAACGAGCTGACCCTTGGCGAGGCCTTCCTGATTGATCTCGGCATTGACGAGGAACACCGGGATGTTGGCTGCAATCGCCTTCTTCACCGCACCGACAGAGCCGTCGGCGTTGGCCGGATCGAGGATGATCGCCACCGACTTGTTGGTGATGGCGGTGTCGATCAAATTGCTTTCGGTATTGGTATCGCCCTTGTGGGCACCGACATTGGCCGTATAGCCAAGCTTTTCAGCCTCGGCCTTGGCGACGTTGCCCTCGGTCAGCCAGTAGGGGTTGGCCGGATCGTTGACGATGATCGAGATCAGGCCCGCGGCTGACGCGGCGGCCGTGAACCCGACGACCATCGCGGCGGCGAGCAGACTTTTCAGCATGGTTTTCATGTACATTCCTCCAATGATTACGCGGTGTTGCTGCCAGTTCACCTGGCAGTCTTCCCTTGGGCAGGATTGGCCGGTTCGGCCTTCCCCCGTTTCTGAGAAGTCGGTTGGCCACCTGACGCGCTTGGGAGCTTGCTACGGCGGCGATACTGAACGGCATTGAGGAGCACGGCGAGCACGATGACCGCGCCCGTGAACACTGTCTGCCAGTAGGATGAGATGCCGATGATCACCAGACCGTCGGACAGGAAGCCGATGACGAAGGCCCCAAGCAGGGTTCCGCGGATGTTGCCGCGCCCGCCGGTCAGTGCCGCGCCGCCGATGACGACGGCCGCGATGGCCGTCAGTTCGTAGGTGGTGCCGGCGGTCGGTCCAGCCGACGTCAACTGCGAGGACAGGATCAGGCCGGCGATGGCGGCACAGATGCCCGACAGCACATAGACGGAAATCTGCACCGTCTTGACCGGAACGCCGGAGAGTTCGGCCGCGCGCTCGTTGCCGCCCGAGGCGTAGAGCCAGCGCCCGAAAGCGGTGCGGTTCAAGACGATGCTGCCAATGAGCGCGATGACCACGAGAACCACGACGCCCGTCGGCACGCCGAACAGGCGGTTGAAGCCAAGCGCATCGAAGCCGGTGTTTCCGAGCTCGGGCTTGCCGCCGAGATTGTTATAGGTCAGGCCGCTGGTCATCAGCAGCGCCAGGCCGCGTGCCATGTACATGACGCCGAGCGTGGCGACGAAAGCCGGAACCTTGAAGCGCGCGATGAGCACGCCGTTGATCAGTCCGACGACGGCGCCGAGCATGCAGGCCAACACCGCGACCACCCAGACCGGCGGATAGAGAACGACACCCAGCCAGGTCAGCGTCACGCCTTGCATCAGGAACCCGGCAACGACACCGGCCAAGCCCAGCGTCGACCCCACCGACAGGTCGATACCGCCATTGAGGATGACGAGCAGCATGCCGATCGCGAGGATTCCGAAGATGGCGACATGCGAGGCCATGGTCAGGAAATTCGCCACCGAGAGATAGTAGGGCGACAGGATCGAGAACACGACGATGATGACGATCAGGGCAAAGAAAGCGCGACCCTCGAGCAGCAGCTTGGCGAGATCGAAGCCTTCGCCGCCCGCGCTTGGACTGGACTGTTTTCTGGCCTGGCTGACGTCGGTCATTGGTCTGGGCTCCGAAATTCTGGTGATCAGGCGACCACGGCTTCGCCAGAGGCGGCCATGATCTGCTCTTTGGTGGCGTTGGCGCCGAATTCAGCTGAAATCCTGCCACGCCGCATGACGACGATGCGGTGGGCAATGCTGAGGCATTCGTTGACCTCAGAGGTCGAGAAGACGACCGCAAGCCCTTGCGCGGCGCGTTCGCTCAGCAAGCGGAAGACCTCGGCCTTGGCGCCGACATCGATGCCACGGCTCGGTTCGTCGAGAAGGATGACTTTTGGGTTGGTCGTCAGCATCTTGCCGATGACGACCTTCTGCTGATTGCCGCCCGACAGCGATCCGATCATGGCATTGCCGCCTGCGGTCTTTATGGTCACCTTGCGGATCGAATCCTCGACCAGCCCACGCTCCTTGGAACGGGACAGAAACAGCCCCTTGGCGAACGCCTCGATGCTGGCCAGCGAGAGATTGCGGCCGACGGTCATCGTCTGCACCAGCCCGTCGCGCTGGCGGTCCTCGGGGACCAGCACAAGACCTCTGGAGATGCGCTGGGCAATGCTCAGTCCCGAAACGTCCTCGCCTTCCAGAAGCGCGCGGCCGCCCGCCATCGGCACCCGTCCGGCGACGGCTTCCAGCAATTCCGTGCGCCCGGCGCCCATCAGCCCATAGATGCAGACGATCTCGCCTGCCCGGACATCCAGCGACAGGTGGTCGACGACGGAATAGCCCGAGCCCGAAGTGTCGACGACGCTGACATCCTCGATCGACAGGGCGACCTCACCGAACGCATGGCCGGTCGGCGGCGAGCCGAGATCGAAGTTCTCGCCGACCATGTTGCGGACGATCCACTCGAGGTCGATGTTTCTGGCTTCAGCCGTCGCCGTTATCGCCCCGTCGCGCAGGACAACGGCGTAGTCGGTGATCTGCAGCGCCTCTTCGAGGTGATGTGAGATGTAGACGATGGAAACGCCGCGGCTGGTCAAATCGCGGATCACCTTGAACAGCACCTCCACCTCTGTGGCGCTGAGCGCCGAGGTCGGCTCGTCCATGATCAGGATGCGCGAATCGACCGACAGCGCCCGCGCGATCTCGACGATCTGCTGTTGGCCCAGGCGCAGATCCTCGACCAGGGTCATCGGGTCGATGTCCTCTTCGAGATCAGCCATCAGCGCGCGCGCCTGGCGCGATTCTTCGGCGAAGTCGAGGCCGGTCCTGGTGCGCAGTTCGCGGCCCATGAAGATGTTGTCGCGAACGCTGAGATTGGGCGCCAGGCTCAGTTCCTGGTGAATGATCGAGATGCCGCGATCGCGTGCGTCCGAGGATGAGGAAAAACTGACGAGATTGCCGTCGAGCACGATGTCGCCGGATGTCGGCGTGACCACGCCGGAGAGGATCTTCATCAGCGTCGACTTGCCGGCGCCATTTTCTCCGAACAGCGTGGTGACCTTGCCGCGATGGATGTCGAAATTGACGCCCTTGAGTGCATGGACGCCGCCATACGACATGACGATGTTGCGCGCCGAAAGCACGGCGTCGCCATTCGCGGGTCCGGTGTCGGCAGCCGCGCTCATTTGACCTCCAGCCTCACCGGAGTGACCAGCCAGCTCTTCGGATTGACCAGCTTGAACGCGCCGACCACCGATATCGTCTTGCCGGTCAAGGCGCTCGTATCGAGCTTTGCCAAGACTTCCTTCTTCATCTCGTTGTTCAGCGCCGAGCCGGCGTCCTGATACTCGATCTGGTTGGTGAACTGGCCGAATGTGATCTTGCCGGTGGCGTCGCGCAGCTCCGTTCCGTTGATCGCCGGCCCGGTCTGCACGCGGATCATCAGCGTATCCGGCACGCCCTCGACGGCGACCTTGTAGATGCCCGATTTTCCTTCGCCGACGACGCCGCTGAACTTGACGGAAATGACAGGCCCGACACCCGCAGGCACGCCGTATTCCTTCTCTGCCGTCGCCCTGTCCTTGGCGATCGCCGTCGCCACCGTCACCGCGTCTGCGGCACGCGCTTCGACATCGGCCTGCACCTTGGGAAACTCCGACTTGCCGTAGTCGGCCGCGGAAAAGACGGCGCTGCGAACGTCGCCGGCGGATCCGATCCTGACCACCTTGGTGTCGAGCGCCATCGCGCCGAGCAGGACGACAACCGCGGCGCCGGCAATTGCCCGGCGCAAGCCGGGCGAAGCCGGCCTGGTTGGTGCGGTGGCAGCCTTCGCACTCATGACGCAACCGCCGGCAAAGCTGATCTGCGCTTGTCACGCATTTGACGATCCTCCGTTCACATGGCGCTTGGCACCATTGGATTGGTTCTGTTCGACAAGGGCACGGGCAGTGCTTTCATCGGTGATCAGGCCGCTCAGGTAACGGCTTTCGAGCACCGCCTTGATGGCACGCACTTTGATCTTGCCGCCGGCGACGGCGACGATCCTGCGGCCTTTCAACTGGCCCCGCGGAAGCGCCAGAATTCTTTCCGAAAGCGCTGTTTCCACCGGGCGCCCCTTATCATCGAAGAAGTGGGCGAGCAGCTCGCCGACGCCGCCATCGCGTTTGACCTCATCGATTTCGGAATGCTCGATCATACCGGTGGCGACCAGCGAGGCTTCCCGCTCGGCGGTCCCTATCCCGACGAACATCAGGTCGGACCGGCTTGCCAGATCGAAGACGTCGCTGATGCCGCGCTGGCCAAGCAGCACCTCACGGTCCTCGGCGGTGTTGGCGACGAAAGGCACCGGCATCACATAGGCCTGCGCGCCAGTCCGCTCGGCCAGACGATGCATGACGTCGTGCGGGTTGGCCGCGAATTTGCGCGTCACGCCGCCAAGCAGCGAGACGAAACGGATATGGGCGGCGGCTGTGCGCGTCAGATACTCGACACTTGCGGCAAGGGTACGGCCATGGCCGACGCCGATCAGCATATCCTCGCCGCGATCGATCTCCCGCTTCAGAAACTGAGCGCCAGCGATGCCAAGCGCCTTCAGCGGCAATTCGTCCTGATCGAGATCAGGAACGACCTCACAATAGTCGAGCCCGTAAGCATCGATCAGCTGCTGCTCGAGGTCGATGCATTCGCCGACGTCGCCGTCGATGATCACTCTGACAAGGCCATCCTGGGTGGCCCGTGTGATGAGCCGATGCGCCTTGAGGCTGGTCAGGCCGAGCCGCTTGGCCACCTGGGCCTGTGTGAGCCCCCCGGCATAGTGAAGCCAGGCCGCGCGCGTGGCGAGGCTGGACTCATGGTCGCGGTTAGCGGTTCCGCCGGATTTCAAGCCATCTCCTCCCCAGGATGATATTATTATCTCTGTGTGCAAAAATTTTCACATCCCGGCATCGCTGTCAATCCCTCGTCGAGTTTGGCGCATTCGCATGCGGGGAATTCACAGTCTCGCTTCTTCCCGAAACGCCGGTCTGCCGGCGTTTCGGCAGGCAATATCGACCCATTAGGAGGTACGCATGTTATCCGATCATACGACTGTGTTAATTTAACGTCAATCTGTGTTATCTCTTACCGGAACCAGCAGTATTGCACAGCCATTGGCCATACAATTTTTCATTAACTATTTGTTTTTAATGTATAATACCTGGTATCAGCAAATTCCCAATCTGCCTGTGAGTTGGGCGATTTTGCGCATGCGGAGCTTCCGTGGGCAACCAACCGGATTGCCTTGGGAAGAGCAGCGGCGACGGAGTGATCAGTCCAGCCGCATCAGGTTCCGGCCCTTGAGTTCCACAATTGCGGCCTTGACTTCCTCTGCAAGACGCCCGGCGCTCCAGCCCAGAGCCCGTCCGGTAATCGCGGCAATCTGCTGCAGATCCCGGCCTGTCAGAGAACCTGATATCGCCAGGGTGCTGCGGCGCATGACGATATCAGCCAGATGTTCGACGAACTCGTTGCGAACGATGTAATCAATTTCCGACCGGCTGTAGCTTGCTGAATCCGGCAGTCGATGCTCGTCATCCGGCCCATGCGTGGCGACCTGCGTGGCTCTGGTGCCATATCGCGACAGCAGCTCATCGAGACGTCGTTCCTCAGCGCCCGTCTCCGAGTGAGCCTGCGCTAGCCAATTTGCTCGCGCTGCGGCATCGGCAGGAAAATCCTTGCCGCCGCCGATCGGCATGGCTTGCGTTGATACCTTGCGGCTGCGCTGCAGACGACCGAGCACGGTGTCGGCGACTTCCTCGGCAAAGCCACGAAAGGTTGTCCATTTGCCGCCGACCAGCGAGATGACCGCGAAGGGTCTGCTGGGAGCTGGCTCGGCGACCGGCGCCGAGTGATCGCGGCTGATCAAGCCGGGCAGCGATGCATCCGAGGCTGGCAGCGGCCTGATGCCGCTATAAGCATAGACGATCTGGTCGTGCTCGAACGCCATCCCCGGCAGTAGCGTCCGCACGCTGTCGAGCAGGTATTCGACTTCGTCAGGCTCGCAGCGCACCTCGTCGGGATTGTCGGCCTTGATGTCGGTGGAGCCGACCAGCGCCAGGCCGAGATAGTCATAGACAAGGCAGATGCGGCCGTCATCAGCTTCGAAATAAAGCATGCGCCCGGCAAGGCCTTTGACCAGTTCGTCGTGCTTCAACAGGATGTGCGAGCCCTTGGTGCCGCCGATCATCTTCGACGGCGCGCCAAGCAGATCGTTGACGGCATCGATCCAGGGACCGGCGGCATTGACCACCAGCTTCGGCCGCACCGAAAAGACCGCGCCGTTTTCCGGCTGGAAGGTCAGCACGCCATTGGCGGACTTCACCAGCGCCGTGTAGTTCGCGCTGGCCGAGGCCGCGTTTGACTGCAGCCCATCGAGGATCAGTTCGAGCACCAGCCTTTCGGGGCGGCTTATCTTGGCGTCGTAGTAGGTGCCGGTAGCGACGATCGAGGGATTGAGTGCTGGCATCTCACTGAGCGCCTGCCGCCGCCCGACCATGCGGTGGCGCGGCATGACCTGGTTTCGCGAGCCATAGAAATCATAGATCATCAAGCCGATCTTGATCAGGATGGCGCCGCGGCTACGCGGCGCGCTGGTCGAGCCGAACAGCGTCCGCAGCGCCGCCAGCATGCCCTTGCTCCAGGAGAAGATCGGGATGACGGTCGGCAGCGGGCTGACATAGTGCGGCGCGTTTTTCAGAAGCAAATTGCGTTCGAGCGTCGACTGCGCCACCAGCCCGAACTCGCCGGTTTCGAGATATTTCAGACCGCCATGAATGAGCCGCGATGGCGCGGCGCTGGTGCCGGAGCCGAAATCCGCCTTGTCGACGATCAGGCAGTTCACGCCCTGCGCGCACAGGTCGCGAAACAGCCCTGCTCCGTTGATGCCGGCGCCAAGGATGACGACGTCGACCTCGCCGGTCCCGGCCATGGCGGCCAAACCCCCGGCGGGGTTTTCCGTACGTGTTCCTTCGCTTGAGCTCATGGCGCTTTCGTCTTGACGATGCGCAGCTTCACGCCGGCCCGTTCTAGGGCTTGCGCCCGCACATCGCCCAGGCCTTCGGTTGCCAGTACGACGTCGAAGCTGGTCAGATCGTCGAAGACGTGCAGTGCGATCCTGTCGAACTTGGCATGGTCGATCAGAAGGATGCGCTTGACCGATGCGGCCATCATCGCCTGCTTGACCCGCACGACATTGGGATCCTGGATGAAGGCCGTGGTTCCGGTGATGGCCGAAGCCGAACAGATCAGCACATTGGCGCGCAGCTGCGCCACGGCGTTCTCGCAGACGATGCCGATATAGGCGTTGTAGGTGTTGTGGTACTGGCCGCCGAGACAGATGAAGTCGAGTTCGTCGACATTGGTCAGCAGTGCAGCCGTCGCCACTGAGTTGGTGATGACGGTCAGCGGCTTGACGTCGAGCAGCAGCGTGGCGACGGCGTTTGCCGTCGAGGAATCGTCCAGCATCACCACCTGGCCGGCTTCGACATAATCGAGTGCTGCTCGCGCCAGCGCATCCTTCTCGGCCCGGTTGACCGTCACCCGGTAGCGAAAGGCGCTTTCGTAGAGGCCGGAAGGCTGAACCGTCACCGCACCGTGCAGTTTGCGCAGCACGCCCTGCTGCGCCAGCCGGTCGATGTGCCTATGGATGGTCATGCGCGATACGCCGAAATGCTCGACGAGATCGTCGATGCGCACCTGGCCGAGCTTGATCACATAGTCGGCGATCTCTTCGCGCCGTTCGTCGGCCTTGATCATGCGCTTACCCCAATGTCTTGCCGCGCCAGCTTCTCGATCTCCGGCCAATGCGGTTCCAGCGCACCGGCAATGCGGCCATAGAGGGAAAAACGCTCGTTGAACACAGCACTTGAGGCCGGCACAGGCTCGTATTGGCGTGCCGTCATGCCGACCTGTCTGGCGCCTTGTTGCGGCGTCGCGAAGATGCCAACCGCGGCACCCGCGCAAAGGGCAGCGCCAAAGGCCGCGGCCTCGTCGGCCGAGGTGACGGTGACCGGGGCGTTCAGCACATCGGCAAACATCTGGACGAAGGCCGGATTGCGCGAGCCGCCGCCGGTGAGGCGGATTTTGCTGATGGCAAAGCCCTCGCGCAAGGCTTCGACATGGGTGCGATGATTGAAAGCAATGCCCTCCAGAACCGCCTTGAGCATATCGCCGCGATTGTGCCAGCCATGAAGGCCGACAAAGCTGCCGCTGGCGACGTCGCCAAAGGGGGAGCCGAACAGATAGGGATGAAACAGGATGGTCGAGGGCTTCTTCAGCGCCGCGTCGATCTCCGCGGCCAGCAAGTCGTGGACGGAGCCTCCATCGGCACCTGTCTTGTCCTGCTCAGAACGGCAGAACGTGTCCAGAAACCAGTCGTAGTTTGCGGTCGAGGCGGGCGAGATCGCCATGTTGTTCCAACGGCCTGCGTCGATGGCGTTGCGGCAGAACCAGCGCGGGTCGACGCGCGGCTCTGACGAAACGACTTCGTTGATGGAATAGGTCCCGGCGACGATGGCGAGCACGCCCTCCTCATGGCCGCCCATACCAAGCGCCGAGGCGGTCACGTCATGCAGCCCGCACGCGACCGGTGTTCCCACGGCAAGGCCGGTCATTTCGGCGGCCTCGGCGATAACGTGACCGACGATTTCAGCCGAATGCGCCACCGGCGGCAGCGCGTCAAATAGATCGTCCAGTCCGAAGATGCGCATCGCTTCCGGCGCGAAAGCTTGCGTGCGGAAATCCGTGAATGAGGTGCTGGCCTCGGTACGGTCGGTACCGATCGTGCCCGACAGGCAAAAGCGCAGCCAGTCCTTGCAGGCCAGTATATGCCCGATGCGCCCATAGCGGTCGGGTTGGTTCTTCCTGATCCAGGCCAGCAGCGCCGACGGCGCGGACACGTGCGGCGTCTGGCCCGTGCGCGCCAAGGCGTCTTCGAAGACCCGATCCGCCGACCATCGTTCGACAATCTCGCCGGCGCGGCTGTCGAGCGACAGGATTCCGGGGCCTAGCGGCCGACGATCTTTGTCGAGCAAATAGAGACCGTCGCCATGCGCGGTTGCCGCCACCGCCCTGATGTCGTCCGCCGGGCGGCCGGACAGCGCGATCGCCTCCTTGATCGCGTCGGCGGTCGCTTGCCAGAGGCCGGCCATGTCGCGCTCCACCCACCGCGCATGGGGCATCGACTGCGGCACCCGCCGGCGCGCCACGGACAACTGCGTGCCATCGGCGTCGAAGATCACCGCCTTGGTGACCGTGAGACCGTTATCGATTCCGAGCAGACTGGGCATGGGCGCCGCCGCTTTCAGCAACTGGTGAAGGGCGCTGCAAGGCTAACCTGCAGGTTGGGATAGGGATGACAGACATGACGACAATCAACGAGCAACGGTGATACAAAAGCGACGCATCCGACGCGGTAAACAGACCATAATAGCATGTTAAGTTAACGTCAACATGTGAGATATTTTTGCGGAAAAGTCTGACGTCATCTGCGACAAAAATTGCCATCCACTCGTACCGCATCCGATGCGGGACGAAGTTCCGGCCAATGCCCAACTGACCGGATGACCCTCAACCCTGCGCGGCGAGCCAGGGAGCGCGGTACGACTGACGCCGAACGCGCTTCGACTGGCTTTGCAAGTCCCGTGCGCAACGACCGGACAACCCGCGCTTCGGCGCCGTTCAAAGAAAACGCGACGACTCAAGAAGCTCAGCCACCCCGTCCAGTTCCTTGTGCAGGCGATGCCAGCGACGGTCGAGATAAACAAGCGAATGCGCCCCCGGGGGGACCTCGTCCGGCTGCACCTCGCCGTCAAGGAGTTCGGCCGCGACCAGCGTCGCGCCCTCGATCGGCAGGATGCCGAGCCGACGGGCGCGGAACCAGGTCGAAACGCCGGTATAGCGCGGTTCGCCCGTAGGCAGCCGCGCCCAGGCGCCTCCCGGCGGGAAACGTTCCGCGCCGCTCGACGCGCAGAGCTGCGCCAGGTCGATATCGGTGAAGCGCAGCAGGTGGATCACCATGGTCTCGGCCCGTAGCAAGGGCTCTGACGAAGTCGATTTCATCGACAGCGAGAAAGCGACGACCGGCGGCGCAGCACTTACCGAGATCAGCGAGGATACGGTCATCGCCACCGGTCTGTCGCCGGGATCGGCCGTGATCACGGCAACACCGGCCGGATGGTGGCGAAAGGCTTCGCGGAAGGCGTTGGTCATCGGATGCGGGAAGCTCATCGACGTCTCTCTTCTGCAGCGTGAATAAGGGCCGGACGGCGTCCGCCGTCCGGCCCTTGCGGACTACTTCTTCTCGATCAGGTCGTAGAACTGCCAGGTGCGATCGCTCCACAGGCCGCCGATGTCGCGACCGGCCGAGGTGACGATCGACGGCGCGATCGTGAAATGGTTGGCCGCCACCATCATCTCGCGGAAGGTGCGCTGGATCACGCCGGCGCGCAGCGACGCGCCGCCGCCGGCGCGGTAGGCGAAGTTGCAGATATCGACGCCAACCTCGTGAATCTCGGATTTGGCCAGATGGACAAGGCTGATCTGCCGCGTCGATACGCTGTTGCCGGCTTCGACCGTCGCCTCGATGTCGCGCCAGACTTCGAAGACAAAGGCGCGGGCAGCGCGATAGCGGGCTTCGGCGCGGCCATAGTCGTGCCAGAACTTCTCGCTCTCGCCGATCAGCCCAGCGCGGCCTGACTTCGTGCGGGCGAACTTGGCGATCTCGTCCAGCATCCGCCGCCCAGTGCCGAGAGCCCAACCGGTATGCCCGATTGCGGCGAGGCCGACGACACCGAGACTGAAGAACTCCTTCTGACGCAGCGGCGGTGCGGTCAGGATCGGGAAAACGAGATCGTCGGCGATGAAGACGTCCTCGGCCGCATAGTCGATGCTGCCGGTGCCACCGAGGCCCAGAACGTCCCAATTGCCGAGCTGCTTGTGCTGAGAGATCGGGGCATGGGCGCACATGATGATCAAGTTGCCCTTCTCGTCCTTGGCGGGCTTGCCGGTGCCGTCGTCGACAAAGGCGGCACTGTGGCTGTAGGTGGCGTGGCTGAAGCCGCTGCCATAGCTCCACTTGCCATTCAGCCGGTAGCCGCCATCGACTTTCTTCAGCATACCGAGCGGCGCGCCCTGCCCCGAGAACCGGTTTTCGGTGCCCGGCGCGAAAAGCCGCTCGACTGCGCTGTCCGGCAGAAAGGCAGCCGACATCGCACCGATGCAGCAATGCACCATGGAAACCCAACCAGCCGCCCCGGAGTGCCAGGTGATCGCCGCCAGCAGTTCGAGACCCTGGGTGGGTCGCAGCTGCGCACCGCCGAGGCTCTCCGCGGCGAAGATATGCGACATGCGCAGCGGCTTCAGCAGCTCGAACGTGGCCGCAGTCAGTTCGCCATTCTCCTCATCGGTGGTGGCGTTGGCTTCCAGGGCCGGCCCGATCTCCGCGATCTTGCTGAGCAAGTCGCGATAGTCGGTGGTCGTCCCCCACGAGCCGTGCTTGATGGGTTTGTTCATTGTCTTCTCCTCCTTTTCAAATGCGGTCAGCCGGCGAGGAAATCGCCGATCTTCCTGAGTGTTTCGGGTTTCTCCAGCATGACGAAATGGCCGGCATCCTCGACCAGGATCAGGCGTGCGTCGGGCAGGGCTTCGACGAAGAGCGGCGCCTGGCCAGCTGGCAGCAGACGGTCCCTGGTGCCCCAGACGACCAGCGTCGGATTGGCGATGCGCGCCAGGAAGCGCCGCAGGTTCGGATGGCCCATGCCGAACGGCGCCAGCAACCGGCCGAGCGTCTCTCCTTCGCGGGCGCGATCGGCGCCGAAGGCCTCCGCAAAGGCGGGATCCGAGCCGTCCGGGAAATAGCGCAGCGCCACCGAGACGTCATGCGCCAGATAGGCCGGCAGCTCCTGCGGCGCGACCGCGCCCAGATCGGTGGCCGGATGCGCGGGGTCGTTGAGCCCTGCCGGCGCGATCAGCACCACCTTGTCGAAACGCTCGCGCGCAAGGCCGGCGAGCTCCGTCGCCATCCAGCCGCCCATGGAAAAGCCGATGAGATGAGGCTTCTCCGGCAGGTTCAGAACATCGAGCAGGTTCAGGTAGTGCAGAACCATGTCGGACATCCCGGTCACATGCGGCGCAGCGCCCGAAAAGCCGAAGCCCGGATGGCTCGCGCAAAGCACGCGGAAACGGTCGGCGAGGCCTTCGGCGAAGTCGAAACCTTCAAGCGTCGAGGCGCCGTGCAGGAACAGCACGGGCTTGCCCTGACCGATGGCCTTCACCACCGTTTTCGTGCCACCGACATCGTATTCGAGCGTTTCGAATTGAACGGCCATATTCACTCTCCTCAAACAAGGTCCGGCTGGATCAGCACTTTGCATTGCGTGGTGCGGCGGCGAAGGCTCTCGAATATCTGCGGAACCGGCGAGAGGTCGATCCGATCGGTGATCAGCGCCTGCGGTGCGAAAGGTCCGCCGCGCAGCGCATCGAGGGCGACGCCGAATTCGTTGCGCTGATGGAAGAAGACCGAGAAGAGCAGGTTCACTTCCTTGGTCAGCGCGACGAACGGATCCCATTCGTCGCCGCCGATACACAGGCCGACGCCGACCACCGTGCCCTGCAACCGGACCGCCTTGACCGCTGCGTCGATGAGGCCGCGCTTGCCGACGCATTCGAAGACGATATCGGTTGCACCGCCGCAGAGATCGGCAAGGTTCTCCGCCAGCCTGTTGCCCGATAGCGCGAAACCGGTCGCGCCAAGCGCAAGCGCACGGTCACGCTGATGGCTGTGGATATCGGCCACGACCACACACGACGCTCCCAGCCGCCGCGCCCAGAAGGCGACGAGCAGGCCGATCGGCCCGGCGCCCAGGATGGCGACCCGGTCTCCCGGTTTCATACCCGAGCGGATGATGCAATGCAGCGCGACCGAGAGCGGTTCGGCCAGCGCGCCATCCTCCAGCGCAACGTCGTCGGGCAAGACATGGCACTGGCGCGCGGCGACGGCCGCGTATTGCGCATAGCCGCCACCAATCAGCACCATGTCGGGACAGCGGCCTGGATCGCCGCGCCTGCAGGCCTGGCAGTGCCCGCAGCCGTGCATCGGCACGACGGCCACACGCTCACCGATCCGAAGGCTCGCCACCCGTGATCCCAGCGCGATGATGTCGCCGGCGAATTCATGGCCAAGAACGAAACCTCCACCGATGCCGAAAGGCACCGGATCCTCGGTGATATGCAGGTCGCTGCCGCAGATGCCGCAGGCTGCGATGCGCAAGACGACCTCATCCGGCGCCGGCGTCGGATCCGGCACCGTGCCGATCCGCAGCGGACTGCCGACCGTATCGAAGATGGCTGCTTTCATAAAAACCCTCCCTCTCAGCGGTTCGGATCGACGAGCCTGCGTCGGATCGGGAACCATGGCGCATCCCACCGTTTCGAGATCAGGCCCCAGATGCCGGTGCGGGCGTAGAGCGCCACCAGCAGCGTCATCAGGCCGAGGACGACGAAATAGCTCGCGCCGTATTCACCGAACCAGCGGTCCGCGATGAAGAAAATCAGGGATCCGATCAGAACGCCCTCGATGGACCCTATCCCGCCGACCATGACGATGAAGATCGCGACGTTCGCCCACATCGGATCAAAGGCCGAACCCGGGGTGATGCGCAGTTGCGCCATGAAATAGATGGCGCCCGCAAGGCCGCAGCCGACCGCCGACGCGACGTAGATCAGGAAGCGCAGCTTGACGACATTCACGCCCTGGCTCGCGGCCGCGACCGGATTGTCGCGCATGGCGATCAGCGCAAGGCCGAAGCGCGAGCGAAGCAGCCAATAGCTGCCGCCCAGCGTGACGAGCAGCATCCCCGCGCAGAGCAGCGACATGGCGACATTCCGCTCGAAGGCCGAATAGTCCTTCATCACGCGAAGCGACATCCCCGCGCCGGAATTGACGAGCGGGAGATTCGAGGCGGCCAGCCGGAATACCTCGGCCACCACCCATGTGCCGATCGAAAAATAGGGGCCATCCAGGCGATGCAGCAGCAGGTAGATCGGCACGGCCAGCGCGGCCGGCGCCAGCAGCGAAAGGAAGACCGCCACAAACGGATTGATGCCGTAAGTCTGCGCCAGCACGAAAAGCGCATAGCCGGCAGCACCCATGAAGGCGTGCTGGCCCACCGAGACGAGGCCGGCATAGCCGGCTAGCAGGTTCCACATCTGCGCGACGGCGATGTAGCAGCACAGCACCAGAATCGACCGGATCGTGCCGGTCGAGGCCCACCACGGCATGGCGGCGACACCGATCAGCGCCAGCACAGCCAGCGTCATCGCGATGCGACCGGACCGGGTCTGGCGCTGGACCAGGACCTCAGGCACCTCGGTTGCCACATAGGGGATCGCACTCATGACAATGCCTTTCCAAACAGGCCCTGCGGGCGGGTCGCCAGCACGATCAGGAAGACGATGTGTCCGGCGAGCACGCCGAAGCCCGGATCGATGCGGAAGCCGACGGCCTGCGAGATGCCGAGGACCATCGAGCCGGCGAAGGCGCCCCATACCGTCCCCATGCCGCCGATGATCACCGCTTCGAAGGCGTAGATCAGTTGGGCAGGTCCGTCGGCCGGCGCGACGGTCGACCGCAACGCCTGGAAGACGGCTGCAAAACCGAGGATGCCGACCGCTGCCGCTGTCGCCATCGCATAGACGGCGCGCGGATTGATGCCGGTCATTGCCGCTGCCTCGACATCCGCCGACGCGGCGCGGAGCGCCCGGCCGAAGCGCGTGCGCTTCAGCGTCAGGTCGAGGCCTCCTGTCAACCCCGTGGCGACGGCCAGCACGATCAGCGGCAGGAGGCCGACATAGATACCGCCGATCTCGATGGATTGACTCTCGATTCCATGGCCGGGCAACGATCGGCTGTTCGCGGACCATATCTGCAGCATCAGGTTCTGCAGCGCGATCGACAGTCCGAAGGTCGCGATCAGCGAGGGCAGCGGATCGCTCCCTACCACCCGGTTCAGCACGGCCTTCTGCAGCACCCAGCCCATCAGCACCGCGAGCGGCACCAGTACGATCAGCACAGGCAGCGGCCCCAGACCCCAGGCCGTGGCGATCGAGATGCCGATCAGCGACAAAAGGATCACAAGATCGCCATGGCTGATGTTGACGATCCGCATGACGCCGAACATGAGCGCCATGCCGAGCGCATACTGGGCATACATGCCGCCCAGCAGGATCCCTTGCACCAAGGCGTCAAACCACTCCATGGCCTGCTCCAAAATAGGCTTTGCCGATTTGTTCGCGCGTGATTTCGGCGGACCTGCCGGTCAGGGTCACGCGCCCCTCGAGCATGCAGTAGAGGCGGTCCGAGGCGGACCGGGCGAGGCCGACATCCTGTTCGACCACGATCATCGCCGTTCCCGTGGCGCGGATTTCGGGCAAGGCGGCATAGATCTCGCGGATCACCTTCGGCGCAAGACCAAGGCTGATTCGTCGCAGAGCAGCACGCGCGGCTGGCAGAGCAGCGCGCGGCCGATCGCCACCATCTGTTGCTGCCCGCCCGAGAGGCTCTGGACCTGCGTGCGGGCCTTCTCCTTGAGGATCGGGAACAGCTGATGCAACCGCGGCAGCGTCCATCCGCCCTTGGCGCCTATGCGCGCGGCCTGGTCGATGGCGACGCGCAGATTGTCCTCGACCGACATGCCGGTGAAGAGCCGGCGGCCCTCCGGCACGATGGCGACACCCTTCTGCACCATGCGGTCGGTGGTGGTGCCGCCAACGGCCTCCCCGTGCAGCAGCACCATCTCGCGCCGGACCGGGAGCAGGCCCATGATCGAACGCAGGAGTGTAGATTTTCCTGCCCCGTTGGCGCCGATCAAGGCCACGGCCTCACCCTGGTGCAGCTCGATGTCGACGCCGTAGAGCGCCTGGAAATCGCCATAGCGGGCCAATAGCCCGTGGGTGGAAAGAACGGCCGTCATGCCTCGATCCCCATGTAGACGCGTTGGACCTCGGGCAGCGCAATCACTTCGGCGGGCACGCCTTCAGCGATCTTCTCGCCGAAGTTCAGCACCAACAACCGGTCGGCCACCGCCAGCAGCGCGTGCAACACATGCTCGATCCACACGATGGTGATGCCACGGTCGCGGATGCGGCGCACCAGCGCTACCAGCGCCTTCGATTCATCGTCGGTCAGCCCACCCGCGATCTCGTCCAGCAGCAGCAGCTTCGGATCCGACGCCAGCGCGCGCGCCAACTCCAGCCGCTTGCGATCGAGCAGAGTGAGAGCGCCGGCCGAGACATTGGCCTTGTCGGAGAGCTCGCAATCGCGCAGGACCTGGGCGCAGAAAGCATAGCTCTGCTTCTCGGACCGGCCGCCGCCGAAAGCGGCGGCCGCCAGCAGGTTTTAGAAAGTGGGGATGGCGGTATAAGGGAGCGGGATATTATAGGTGTGTATCTTATTAACAAATGAAGCGGGCGACGAATTAGAAGGTTTATATGT